>JAFNFT010000071.1:2174-151509 GCA_017885605.1 Methanobacteriota archaeon
TCCCAGTTGATGACTTTTTCAATGGCTGCTTTTATCTCAGCTGCTCCACCAGTCGTTTCTCCTTCGGCAATTACGATGATGCTGCTATGTTTCCCTGCTTTATATTGGGCGTCTAGCTCTGCAACAAGTTGGGGTATCTGCATGGGTGACTCAGGGATAAGGATATCCTCGGCACCACCACCAATACCGGTATAGAGTGCAATATACCCTGAGGTTCGTCCCATGACCTCGATGATGAAAAGTCGTGAATGCGACGACGCTGTATCCCGTATCTTATCAATGGCTTCCAGTGCGGTGTTGACCGCGGTGTCAAATCCAATGGTAAAATCAGTCCCAAAGAGATCATTATCAATGGTTCCTGGAACTCCGATACCTTGGATAGGGTGCTCTTGGATGAGCTGATGCAGTCCACGGAATGAGCCGTCCCCACCGATCACTACAATGCTGTCGATGCCAAAGCGTTTCAAGCTTTTAAACGCTTTTTCTCGTCCTTCCTTGGTGAGAAACTCACTGCTTCGGGCGGTCTGTAGGACAGTCCCACCATCCTTAATGATGTTGCTGACGAAATATCGATCGACTTGTTCAATGTCTCCCTCAATCATCCCCTGATAACCGCGATTGATTCCAAACATGGTGTTTCCATGATAAATCCCCGTTCTTACAACTGCACGGATTGCAGCATTCATCCCTGGGGCATCACCACCACTTGAGAGTACCCCTATGTATTTTCCCTGACCCATCATCCACCACCTAGTTGCAATACTGAAATCGTTTCTACCATTTAAAACATTCCGCGAAAAAAGGATTTTGTATTCATGGTATGATTTGTTGAACATTTCTCTGGTTGTTTCAACCTAAATATTTATTATGAATGAACTGTTCTTGTGTTGCTCGTGCAGGGGTAGCCAAGCCTGGTCTACGGCGACAGACTCAAGATCTGTTCCTGCAGAGGTTCGGGGGTTCAAATCCCTTCCCCTGCACTAATTTTTACACCGATTTCATTTCAGCAAACTAATTGATGTAATTTCTTTAAAACCTATTCTATAACCTATCGAGAGATGCGACGAGAATCAATCATCAAATTATTGAATAACTTTTCTTTCTTTGAAAACAAAACACGTTTTTACATCGCATATTCCAATGCTTCCTCCGGGCTAATTTCTCTTATTCGCCGTTCTCTGGCCCATCGATCAAAAGTGGATTCTTCGATTGGAAATTCAAAATCCCCTGTGCCCGTGTACATCCTCAGGGTTAAGACATCCTTATTTTTCCCTCTTTCAAAACCATACAACACAGCAAACGCGATCGTATGATCATTTCTCAATGCAAATGCATAGTAACACCCTACTTTTATTTTTAGTTTTAACATGATGGGTTCCTCCAGTAGATTGAAAGATTGATAACATCTCTTTCTTTAAAAAACATCTCCTTTATTGGTAACTCCGCGTATTAAGAAATTCGTGGGTATGCAGTCGTTCTAAAGATGTTTTACTCCCCCGGTTTCTTCTCCGTTGTGGTCCTTCCACAGCTTTAAATACGCGTATTTCGTATTAATATATAGGAGGAATAATACTTATCAAGCATGAAAAAACGATTCATCGCTGCCATCCTCATCGCAGGTATCCTGCTCCTACTAGGTGGATTATATTGGTTAGGTTATCTTACCTTCCAGGACTACATCCCGTCATTTACGCCCAACCCTGGTACGACACAACCAAATACTCCTGCTGAGAGTACGAGAGCCCCGAAGCTGGCGATTGAGAACATCAGGGGGAGAATCAACAAAATCTCTGCGGATATCAGAAACATCGGTGATCAAAACGCGAAGTCCATCAATTGGAGTATCTCAGTTACTGGAGGGATTCTCAAACGCATCGATCTTCGCTCCACTGGGACTGTGAATACTCTCTCAAAGGAATCGGTAACCACGATTAAAACGGATCGGATTCCCCTGGGTTTTGGTCGTCTGGAGATCACGGTCACCGTGGATGTCTCCGGGGGTGAACCGGTGACACAGACCGCTCAGGGATTCAAGCTGTTGTTTTTTGTAATCGGAGTCCGCATATAAGCCCCACCCGTCAAATCTTTTCTTGTTTAGAATAGTCTGTTTTTCTGTGAACGATAAAAAAAAGAAGAAGAGGAAGGAGTCTATTTGACTCCGAGAACGAAGGGCCCGAGAACAAACGCACTTGCGGTTTTTTCTGCTGTTTTTCCCTCGTTACACGTCGCTGAAACGACAATGTTTGTTTTGCCAAAGCCAAGGACGAAGCTTGCTTTGATGGGTTCTTCACCAGCAGCTGCCAGGTTTGCGATGATCCCTGTGGATGATTTTCCAAGGAAGACCAGTTTTCCGTCAAGAGTAATCGACCAGTTGATGTTTGTTGCTGCTCCTTCTCCGGTGTTTTTCACGGATGTTTTGACACCGAATCCGCCAGTGATCGTTCCGATTTCTAATGCAGGCTCAGAGGGTGCTTCTGTTGCCCAGACTGATGCGTCGTCATAGTAGACAGCGGTTCCACTTTCTCCCCAAAGATCTACGGCGTCGAGTGCAAGAACACCGCCACCACTCGTACCTTGCGTCCAACTCTTGGAAAGCCAGAGTACATCATTGTAATAGACTTTTTGCCAGTCGTTGATAAAATCGATTTCTACTCGAACTTCTCCCCATCCATCGATCACATAGGGTGTCGCGTTGACACTATCGGCATCCTCAAGCATAAAGGTTGCCGAATTGAAGTGTATTTGGAGATCCCATTTTGATGAATCGCCATCATACAGGCTTAACAAAATGATGTAGATCGATCCGTCAAAATCCGAAGGTACATATGCCCAAACCCGGAATGTGCAATTTCCATAGTTCACATTATCCCATCGATGAACCATATCACATACTCCCTTGATTTCAACAGAGTTGGCTGGACTGTGAGATTGAACGTTGGTTACATTTGCATTCGCATCAGGATTATCAGCCCAGGGGAACCAACCGCCTTGTCCGCCTAAAAGACTACCTGCTGCATACGAATCAAAGTTTTCAGACCAGACGAGACCTCGTGATGCGGTTTCGCTACCCCCTGTTTGGTAGTTCTGAGCACTTGTCATGGTGGTAAAGACACTAGCCCCCAATAGGAGCATCACTCCTATTACTATCGCTTTTTTTTTCATCTATTTTTGCCTCCTTAACTTATCTTCTATACGATACTTCCAATATTTTAGATGGTGCTTCGTAGATTTAAATGTTTTGATACAAATAATTTTTTTTTTCATGAAAGAAATAAGAGATTAACTCGATAAATAATAAGAAAATAAATGGTCTTACTGTAGGTGGTTTCGATAACACGATTGATATTCCGTTCCTCTTGATGAAACGCATCAATTCACTATTTTTACTTGTTTTTGAAATATGATTTACGCAATCTACATAAACAAATGAAGAAATGTGATCTGTGAGGTAAAAATGAAGAAATTATTCATCGGAATGGGAGTTCTTGCGATAGTCTGCCTTAGCTGCCTGAGCGGTTGCTTGGATGAAAAAAGCAAATTCATTGGTACTTGACAAAATCAAGACGGGAGTATATCGATGACATTTGATTCAAATAACAAGGTAACGATCAGTGGGAGTGGCCCTCTCGGAATCATCTCCCTCACCGGAACGTATGATTATTCTGTTGCCAATCAGAAAATAACGTTTTCATCAGGAGATACAGGATTCACGTTGAATTATAGTTTTCCTGAGTCAAATCAGCTGATTCTCAGCAATGACCAAGGAGCATCATTGGTATTGACCAAAAAATAAGGTGATCAAAGATGGTAATTCCAATTTGGCTTGCACTTATCGCAATAATTGTGGTTGTCTTTGTCGCTTGGAAGCTTTTAAAATTTGCTCTCTGGATTCTGCTTATTATCATCCTCATTGCTCTCATACTTATGGGGTTGGATTTCTTAATCGGATTATTTCCTCAGATCATATAGGCTACCATTGCAACAAGGAAAAAAATTGTTTATTTTTACCATTCAAATTCATACGCACATCCAGATAAAAGTATGATACCTACTAGAATCAAACCGTATCGTAGGAATAAGTTTTCTTCTCAAAGTAAAGATCCCTGACCCGGTGGTACTACTACCTTTTTTATAGAGAAAGTAACGTTTTATGCTGAATAAGAACGGTCTCACCCCTCAAGTTATATAAATATCCCTTCTATGAGTACGAACAGAAGGATTAGGAACTAATGAGCCTACGAACAACGGTTTTTGAATACGCGAAATTATCCAGCGCTCATTTCATTTTTCTTACTGCAATTATCCCGCTGACTGGTGCGATTGCGATGGGTGAAAAAGATTTATTCCTCCTTACCATGCTTTTTCTGATCGGACTTTCTGCTCATATCGTTGGTTTTGCGTTGAACCATTATGTCGACATCGAAGTCGATCGTCTCATTTCTTCTACCAATAAAAGACCACTCCCGAGTGGGAGTATCTCGAAAAGAAATGCTCTTGTCTACATTCTGCTGGTTTTGTTTCTGGGATGTCTGTTAACACTCTATTTTTATGGTGTCATCTTGCTGCTTTTGTATTTCCTTGGGATTTTCCTCGCAGGGCTCTATGATGCGTATAGCAAACGAATTAGTGGTATGGATTTCGTCCTGGCTGCTTCTGTGATGGTCGGCGTGGTGTTTGGTGCAGCGACCGTTTCCTTCCAATTTTCACCTCTGATAATCATCCTTTGCATCTTAGCGTTTCTCCAAACCCTCAACCTGAACCTGGTCGCTGGGGGAATCAAAGACGCAGACCATGATTATTTGATTCAGTCAAAACATCTCTCGACACGACTCGGCGTCCGGGCTGAGCAGGGAATTCTTTGCATCCCAACATCATTTCAATTCATCGCATACCTCTTAGGAGTACTATACGCATTCTGTGTGTTCCTGCCTATTCTTTTTGGAGTAATCCACCTGCATATTTCGTTAATTCTCCTTCTTATCCTATGTAATGTATTGTTTTTTATCGTCACGTATAAAATAGTCCATCTCAAACGTTTCAATCGACAAGAAGTACGAAAATATGTTGTCCTTCAATATACGATCAATTGGTCAAATATACCGATTCTGCTCATGAGTGTCGCACCCTTGGCAGGATTCCTTCTTTTGTATCCCATCATTGGTTTGGTTGTGTCAAATGTGATTCTCTACCGGACGATTGTGAGACCTCAGGTGATGTAAACTCTTGATTCAACTCTATCTTATTAAAAAAAAATGTACCTGAATGGATAGAAACGTTCAAATGAACAAGCGGATTACTTTTCATACTACCAAAGTAAGGTGTATGGAACCAATGAAGAAACAGAATCTAGAGATGATTGTCCGTAAAATGACTCTTAAGGATTATGATTCAGTCATCACCTTATGGAAAGAAGGAGACATCCCCTATCGGCCGCAGGGTCGTGACAGCAGAAAAAACATCACAGGACAATTACAGCAACCCAATTGCTATTTCCTTGTCGCGGAAACTGACAACAAGATCATCGGGGCGATCGTTGGCACGCATGACGGGCGGAAAGGATGGATCAATCGACTGGTGGTTACACCTTCCTATCGTAAGAAAGGAGTCGCCAAAAGGTTGGTCGAAGAAGTCGAACATCATTTTACATCGATNNATACATCAAGCATACAGATATCTTGTACTATTCTAAAAGAAAAAGTATGAAGACCTAATGAAAAACTACATTCATCAGATCCCTTTTTTCCATCTATCCGTTCAAATCACTCTTTTGATCCGTTTTCCATCATTGATAATTTGATCATTTGGTGCCTGCCTCCTTTCCAGGAGAATATAAGCAAAAACCTGTTTTTATAGGGGTATCCTATAGAAAAAGTATATTAATATAGAAAATATCTTATAAATATAAATACTTTCTATTAAAAACGGGAGCTATGAAAAAAATAATCGTCATTATCCTCGTCGCAGCAACGATCCTGAATATGGTCGCAGGCGCATTTCTCTTCCTGGACATTCAACAAATGACCATACCGGAAACGACACTGACCCTCGAAATAATAAATATCACCGCTGATGAAGCAGTAATCCAAACAACGGTTTCAATCAACAACCATAATTCGTTTCCCATCTTTCTCCAAAACCTCACGATGATTACGATTGATGAGAACGGGAATATCATCAACCACCTCACCATCGACGGAGGAGAAACAAAAGCCTATGAGAACAGGACGTTCACCACAACAATCAGCATCCGATTCAACGGTTCTCTGTCCAATCACCTTACCAGTCGTCTGACCGGGACATTCGGCACGTTGTTTTTCGGTATTATAAAAAAAACATTTCCCCTTAAATTCTCCATTGTAACCTCCCTTAATAACATCCTGGAACAATTTACGCTGCCGCACATCCACCTCGCAGCAAATTTCAGCGATATCACCCAAGAAGGCATTAACTTCACCGGTGTCATTGAAATTACCAACCCGAACACGATAGACATCGAAATAGAAAACCTCTCAGCAAACATAATGACCGAAACAGGACTCCATGTCGGAACCGTCAATATCCAAGGAGAAACAATCACAGCGAAAACAACCAAACAACTCATTGGGAGCGGATGGATCCTGCTCAAAGCATTAGATGCAGAATCACTGCGGATGACCCTTACAGGTGATATAATCATCTATATCGCTGGTATTCGAAAACCAATGAATCTATTTATGGAGGCTGACATCGTCCCTCCTTCTCTTGAACGGCTTCTCTCGGATCTCCCAACCGAAGCATCGCTCACCGGTGATTATACGTACACCTTGAAAGATGGGTTACGTGATACAGTTACGTTTACGATAAAAAATCCAAATAAACTGACGTTGTTTGCGGATGATATCACCGTACAAATCTACCGTGTTGATGGGACCAAGACCCGCTTGTTAAGCAATGGGACGCTACCAGACGGTCTTATTACTCCCCAGAGCACCACGGTGCTCCAGGGGGCTATGTTCATCCCGCTCACTCAGCTATGGCCGCGTCGTGGGGAACGATTTATCCCTGATCAACTTCAAGTGATCCTCCGGTCAAATGTCACCATCCAGGGGTTCAATCAAACCATCTGGATAGGAGTCATCGGGTATCAGGATTTCCCGATTCACCGATTCTCCTGACGCAAGAGTTTATTAAGAGGAAACTTTAGCAAGAATCCAACAAGTGATCTAGAAGTAACCATATAAAAGAAGTAATTCTCAACTACCTTTCTATAGAATAGTGGAATAGATCAAAATATTCTTTCATGGATTTGTAGATAGACGTTTGAAGTTTTTGTACAGAGTTATCTACGTTTACTTTACGGGGGCTCATCAGTAATGCTGCATTGATTTTCTGTATCTTGGTCGACGATAGTTTTTGCATGATATTTTCCAACGTTTCCTGAGGATGCAAACAGAACTCTTCATAGGTGATTGAAATGTAATCATTTTTCAGTAATTTTTCTATGTTTTTCAGGTAATAATTTGTCGCCTTCCGGGTAATTTTAGCGATAAAAACCACGCTGAATTCCGGGATTACATGAAAGATAAAACGGAGTGGTATCACCAGCAAGGGATTCGTATAAAACTTGTCATATATACTAGATAACCGGGCAGTGTACGGATTTTTTTCTTTTAATATCGTCCTAATCGCATTAAGCGTAGAGCTAATTGTTTTAAGCGGATGACGATGGATGAAAACAAATCGCGCGTTTGGAAACACTTCTTTGAGATAGAGGAAATTGGGGAAATCATACGGGTTTTTTAGAAGAATGGGTTTGTCGTTTCCTGCGATGAACTGGATTTTTTTACACATCTCGGTGAAGAGTGCAAGGTTTTTTTTCGTGATCCGCATCTGCAGCGTCTGAGAACTAAGAAGAAATCCATATTCCTCAGCAAAATCCGCGGTTATCTTTAGCCGATCGATTCCTCTATCCCTAAGCCCGTTTTTGAGAAACGATTCTGTGAGCTGTTGTTTTGCTTGTTGCTCTGTTTGCTCATGATGGTTGGAGAGCAGCTCGTGATAGTTGATCAGATGATACGCGGTGACTGGATTGAAACACCCGGTAGCGGTCAGCATCTTGTATAAGATACTGGTCCCCGATCGATGGATCCCTAAGATAAACACCGGTTGAAAATCCACATGCTCGAGTTCTTTGAGATATGATGTCTCTTGGCTCCTGCCCGTCTGGCTACTCACAGCATGATATATTGAATTTCTTTTAATAAACCCAACACCTTTTACACATGTAACAGATGAGGGCTTCTTCTTTTTTCACATAACAAAGCCATGGAAGGTAAATCTCTAATAACCAGCGAAGGATACAAAGCATTGTTGAAGAGATATGATTCTTGAATTACTGATTATTCTGGGAATCATTGGGGTCCTGGGTGAATGTTATATCATCAGCCTGTGGCTGATCGCATATCGACGGACAAAAAAAAGGATATTTCCTGCGTATTTTCCTTTCGCTTCTGTCATTGTCCCCTGTAAAGGGACTGGACATGGTTTCTTGGAAAACATCCAAGGTTTTCTCGCCCAGGAATACCCAAACTATAACCTCATATTTGTCGTGGATTCAACGCAGGATTCTGCCTATACGACCTTGTTGCAACTCATAGAGAACAAACCACATATACATCTTGTCCTCACAGAGCCTGTTTCTGGCTGTAGTGGCAAGATTGCTGCGCTGCTCACAGGACTTAAATCAACAGAAAAAGCAGAGGTTCTGGTGTTTGCAGACAGCGATATCAAACCAGACACAAACTGGCTTGAGAACATCGTCACACCGCTTCAAGATGCAACAATCGGGGCTTCGACCGGATACCGGTGGTATTTCCCATCTAACCTGAAAACATTGCTTATCTCTGCCTGGAATATGGCCTCGATTGTCTTTATGTTTTACCCCAGTTATACGTTTGCCTGGGGCGGATCAATGGCTATCAGAAAAAACGTATTCGATGCACTGAATATTGAAGGAAAATGGAAAACCGCGTTCTCCGATGACCTTGTCCTTACCATATCGGTAAAAAAAGCTGGTTACAAGATCTACCTTCAGCCGAAATGCATTATTGAAAGTCCACCAGAGACAAGCATAACAAGTTTTGTCCGCTGGGGGACCCGACAATACACCTGGGTGCGCTGGTATTACCCGGTGTTCTGGATTGGCTCGTTCGTTGGTTTTATCGGAGCTCAAGTCATCATCGCATTTGGTCTGCTCCTCCTTCTGTTCGGATACTATCTCCCTGGTTTGTTACTCAGCTCGATGATTCTTTTCGAAATACTCTATGGCTGGCTTGGGATCTCTATTCTGCCGAAGACCATGACATATCCAAAAGAACGTTATCCATCCAAAATAGGCTATGCCCTCCTCACTCCGATCGTATTTCTCTTATTAGCACAAAATGCTTTTGCATCAGCGATAACACAGGAGATACATTGGGCGGGACGCACCTATCGAAAACCAAAGAACTAGCAATTTGCAACTATTGTTTTTCCCTAATACATGGGTTCAAATCTCGTCCCCTGCACTTTTTTATAGAGTACTTTAAAGTATCGATACATATTTCTGACCTGATGAAGAAAAAATCACTCCCTACTCCTGAGCATTTTCTCTACAGGGCATGTGAACTTGGGGCAATAGAAGCAAAGGTGATTTCTCCACAGCATGTCTTCACCGCGGAATGGGTACGACGAAAATGTCAGTATGGGTGTGATGGCTTTGGCGAACATCTCACGTGTCCCCCCTATTCACCGACACCGCAGGAGACCCGACGGTTGCTTGATGAGTACACCACTGCTCTGTTGATTCATTGTCCATCAAGAGGCGTTGAAGTACACCAAATCATTAGCACCCTTGAACGTGAGGCGTTCCTCGCAGGGTATTACAAGGCGTTTGGGATGAGCGCTGGTCCCTGCTCTTTATGTGAGAGCTGTAACCTGAAGAAAACATGCTGTCACACGGAGCAAGCACGACCCTCAATGGAAGCCTGCGGTATCGATGTCTATCAAACAGCACGAACTGCTGGATACCCAATCGAAGTGGTCCAAGACCAGGGCTGTCCTGAGAACTATTACGGATTGCTCTTACTTGAATAATGGAAAATCATTCCGATACTCTCCCGTTTAGTATTAGATAAGAAAAACTCCTATGATCCTCCTCTGTAAAATTTAAATATCAAAAGAGCATTAATAAAAGCGAAAAGGAGGAAAAATTTTTCTATGCTCTATGATGTTGCTATCGTCGGAGCTGGCCCAGCCGGCTCCACAGCAGCAAAATTTCTCTCAGAACAAGGCGTACGCACCCTTCTTCTCGAAAAAACAACATTTCCCCGAGACAAACCCTGTGGCGGTGGACTTCAGATGCGAGTCCTCCACCGATTCAAATACCTTGAGGAAAACAACCTGATCGATTCGTACTCCACTACGTTTCAAATACATACGTCCTCAATGACACACCATATAGACTTTCACCATACCAAACCGCTTCAAGCAATGGTCCTGAGAAAAAGCTTTGACGAAGGCCTCGTCAACCTTGCGACACGAAACGGGGCGATCCTCCAATGCGGAAGCACAGTACAGGACATAATCAACCAGAAAGACATTATGCGCCTCAATCTTTCAGATGGAACGACGGTTGAATCACGATTGATCATAGGTGCGGATGGAACCTGGAGCACCATTGCAAAGAAAATAGGGGTGAAACAGGACTGTGACCATATCGGAATCTGCGTGTATAATGAGTATCCAATGAATCCAGAAACCATTCAGAAGCTGTATGGAGACGAACGAGGAGTCCATATCCATCTTCAACCCCACGGACTTGCTGGATACGGCTGGATATTCCCTAAACAAAAACACGTCAATATCGGGGTCGCCGAATTTCGACAAGCCATTCACCCTGCGATGGAAAAAAAGAATTTACACATAAACTATGCCCAATATCTTAAGACCTTAAAAAAACAAAAACTTATCCCACGCAATCTCTCCATTACAGCAACACATGGGGGAGCATTCCCAACCTGTCAGATGAAAAGACTGACCGCGGACCGTGTATTGCTCTGTGGTGATGCAGGCGGGCTTGTCAACCCATTGACTGGCGAGGGAATCTATTATGCGATGTGCTCCGGTGAGATGGCAGCAAAAACAGCAATCAACGCCCTCGAAAACAATACAACAGATGCACATTCCCTCCGATGCTACCAACGCAGATGGAACCATGAATTCCATGGAGAGTTATCCTTTGTAAATCGGTTATCCAAACGCTGGGGACGAAATATCGATCAACTCATTGAGGTTGCCAGCAAAGACAAAAAACTCATCGATGTTATCTGCGAGGCGATCCCAAAACCCGGGGGAGTACAAAAAGATAAATGGAGAATTATCCCCCGATTCGTTTTCGCCTATTGTAAGAACCTACTCAAACGATGAAACAACAACCAAAAATCGATTACCCTAACCGGTTTCTTTACTCTTTTAAATACCCGAGTTCCTCGATTTTCTGCAGCACCTTACCAACACTTTCTTCCACAGACTCGATATCAGTGTCAACGATAAGCTCTGGATCCTCTGGCTCTTCATACGGATCATCAACCCCGGTGAAATGCGTAATCTTCCCCTCAAGAGCCTTTCGATACATGCCTTTCACATCACGTTTCATGCAGATCTTCACCGGACATCGAACATAGACTTCAACGAAATTCTTTATTTCCTTTCGTGCTCTCCTTCGTTGTTTTCTATACGGTGAGACAAAACTTGCGAGCACCACAACATTATTACGTGAAAGCATCTTCGCAAGGAACGTGGCACGTCTGATATTCTCATCCCTATCTTTTTTTGAAAAACTCAGATCACTGGAAAAGTTCTGACGAACGAGATCACCATCAAGTCGTTCAACCAAGTAATTCTTCTTTTTTAAAATAACAGCAACCTGATCAGCGATTGTTGTTTTTCCGCAACAAGGAAGACCTGTAAACCAGATGGTAAAACCCTGATGTTTCTTCATAGCTTATCTTCCTTTATTTTTTCTTTTCAACAACCTTTACAGAGGGTTCCCGTATCATCCCTGCACCAATAGTCTCATTGGTTGTTTCATCAATTAAGATGATACTGCCGGTGGTTCGATTATGCTGGTAACTATCAAAGAACAACGGTTGCGCGGTTCGAATGGTAATTCGTCCGATCTCGTTAAGACCAAGGGACGTCACATCAGGTATCCGATGCAGCGTGTTGATATCGATTTTGTATTGAATCTCTTTGACAATCCCTTTTATTTCCCTTGTCGTATGACGGATGATGTACCTGGTTCCCGGGATCAATGGTTTTGTATTCATCCAGCAGATCATACAATCAAGATCCTGACTGATAAACGGCGTGTTATGCGGCCGGACAAGCATATCACCTCGGCTGATATCAAGATCGTCCGAGAGTTGCATGACGACCGACATCGGAGGGAACGCTTCATCGATTTCCCCCTGTGGGCTTTCAATGGACTTGATTGTTGTGGTAAAACCAGATGGAAGAACAATGACGCTATCGCCTGGTTTGAAAATCCCGCTTGCGATTTTCCCAGCATATCCACGATAATCATGGTATTTATCGGATCGTGGCCGGATCACATACTGGACTGGGAACCGACAGTCAACAAGGTTTTCGTCACTGCCGATATGGACGTCCTCAAGATGGTACAGCAGGGTCGGACCATGGTACCACTCCATGTTTTTCGATGCATTCACCACGTTATCACCATGTAACGCGCTGATAGGGATAAAGGTGATATCAGGGACCGAAAGCTTTGAAATAAAATCCTCAATTTCAGCCTTGATTGCGTCGTAAACGTCTTGTTTATAGTTCACGAGATCCATTTTGTTAATGCAGATGACAAAATGGGGGATCTCCAGAAGTGATGCGATGAAGATATGACGATGGGTTTGTTCGGTCACCCCATTCCGCGCATCCACCAGAATCAACGCAAGGTTCGCGGTTGAAGCCCCGGTCACCATGTTCCGTGTATACTGAATATGCCCAGGGGTATCAGCAATGATGAATTTTCGGACAGGAGTCGCAAAGTAACGATATGCAACATCAATGGTGATGCCTTGTTCCCGCTCTGCCCGCAGACCATCGGTCAGAAAGGCAAGGTTCAGCTCTTCACCACGCTGTTGACTCAGACGCTGCAGGTTTTCCAATTGGTCTTCAAAGAGGGTTTTACTATCGTAGAGAAGCCGCCCGATGAGGGTGCTTTTTCCATCATCGACACTGCCAGCAGTAGTGAAACGGAGCAAATCCATGTTCAGATAGGTTTTTTCATCCATCCTAGAAATATCCCTCCTTTTTTCGGTCCTCAAGAGAGTTTTCCGATCGTCGGTCATCTGCCCTATTGCCACGTTCTGAAATACGGTACGCCGCGACCTCTTGAACGATTTCTTCAACGGTACGAGCATCGGAGTGTACTGCCCCGGTACAGGTCATGTCACCAACCGTGCGAAATCGAACCGTCATGGACTGTACTTTTTTCCTTTCTGTTTCATCGAGATGAAGATAATCTGAATACGCGTAGATCACATTATCCCGGATGATGCAATCTCGGGTATGTGAGAAATAAATCGAGGGAATCTGAATGTTCTCTTTGAGGATGTACTGCCAGATATCCAGCTCCGTCCAATTACTCAAGGGAAACACACGGAAATGCTCACCATGATGTTTTCGACCGTTATACAAGTCCCACAGCTCTGGGCGTTGGTTCTTTGGATCCCATTGGCCAAAATCATTTCGATGGGAGAAAAACCGCTCCTTAGCACGAGATTTTTCCTCGTCCCTCCGTCCACCTCCGATGGCTGCATCGAATTTATGCTCATGGAGGGTGTCAAGCAGGGTGATCGACTGGAGATAATTCCTGGTTGCGAATTTCCCGGTTTCGTCTTTCACCCGTCCGGTGTCAATGGATTTCTGGACTGAGCTAACAAGCAAACGAACATCAAGGTATTTCACAAAAGCATCTCTGAACAGCAGGACCTCGGGGAAGTTATGTCCGGTATCGATATGAAGTAACGGATAGGGGATTTTCGCAGGAGCGAAGGCTTTTCTGGAGAGAATCCCAAGGACGATGGAATCTTTTCCTCCTGAAAAAAGCAGTACGGGTCGTTCGAATTGTGCTGCGACCTCACGGATGACAAAGATTGATTCTGCTTCAAGTTTCTGGAGATGGTTCAGGTAATATCGTTTCATAAGGGAGATATCCTTTATACAGCAAACATTCAAAAACCTTACCAAATAATAAATGACGAAAAAAATCATATTAAGATCATCGGTACTGTACCTTTTGATATTCATCAAAAAAGGACTAAAAATGACTTCCTCAGAGATTAACTCAAGAAATATTTCTAGAGAGAAAATCAAACGGTTTCAAAAAAAAGTTTTTTCTTTTTATAAAAAAAATAAACGGGATTTACCTTGGCGGAAGACGACCGATCCCTATAAGATTCTTCTCTCGGAGCTCATGTTGCAACAGACGCAGGTAAAACGAGTGGTTTTATATTATGAGAAATGGATTGCCAAATGGCCAACCATCAACGCTCTTGCCTCTGCGTCCCTCCCTGAGGTGTTACATATGTGGATGGGTCTGGGGTATAACACCAGAGCCGTGAATCTCCATGCCACTACACGGATAATTGTCGATGAGTTTGATAGTGATGTGCTCCAGGCAATGAAACAGTACAAAAAACTCCCTGGTATTGGAAGATACACGTCACAGGCAGTTCAAATCTTCTCAACAAACGCTGATCTCATCACGGTGGATACCAATATCCGTAGGATATTCATCAGTGAATTTCAACTTCCAATAAAGACACCTGAGAAAGAACTCTGGGAACTTGCTGAAAAATGTCTTCCATTGGGCAAAAGCCGGGATTGGCATAACGCGCTAATGGATTATGGTGCTCTTCAATTGACCGCGCAAAAAACCGGTATTAAACCAAAAACACAGCAATCACGATTTGAGGGCTCTAATCGACAGATTCGAGCAAAGATCCTACGATGTTTACTGCAGAAATCGATGTCGTTATCAGAGATGGAAAAAACATTTGGAGTAGAACAGGTGCGTCTCAGACCAATTCTTGATAAGATGATTCATGAAAAAATTATTGTGAAGATGAACAACACCTATCAATTGAAGGAATTATAGGCTTAATCTTTTGTTGAAGCTAATAGATGTTTTTCTCCATATTTTCTCAGTATTTTGTTCTTATATCTGTCTCAGTAAATTTAATATATAAAACAAGTGTATATTAATTACTGGATATGAGGCTTATCGGAAAACTTATCATAATCATCATCCTAATGGGACTTCTCCTTGGCGCATCAGCATACATTATTCTCTACACCGGCGATACAGAACCTCCACAGTTTCAGGATATCTCAGGAAACCTTACCGTAACCGCGGGTCAGACCGCTACCATTTCCACTCTTTTTAGTGATAACGTCAATGTCGCGGTTGCAACATTGTACTATAAAGTTGCAAGTTCAACAAGTTGGGAGTCGTTATCAATCCTTAATGGTAGTGTTTTCCTCGATATCCCCTCCAGTGCTACCAACGATTATTATTACTATGTCACTATAGATGATGCTGCAGGCAATGGACCAATTGGCAATCCTTCTAATAATGGTTCTCAGTACTATATCATCACAGTGATTCCTGCTGGAGATAATCACGGAAATGAAACCTTTATCCATACGGTTTTTATTGAAGAAGCAACAGCAACGTGGTGTACGAACTGTCCTGCTGTTGCAAATATCCTATATTCCTTGTATGAATCACCTAATTACCGATTTTATTATGTCAGCATGGTAAATGGTACATCATCAAAAGTTACTGATCGGTTATTTACCGATTACAACATTCTTGGTTTCCCAACTGTTTTCATCGACGGTGGATACAAAGTCATCGTTGGGGGGAATAACCCGGAATCGACATTTGCAGACGCAATCGTTGCAGCTCAAGCACGAGCGGCTGTCCCAAATATAAAAATAATGCTCACTGCAGAATATAAAAACACCTCACAAGAACTTACCGTGAAAGCACAGATCTATAACAACGAAAACAAATCCTATACCGGTCGAGTTAAACTCTATTTGACAGAAATCATCTCCCATTGGACGGGTTATGATAGTAAACCGTATCGATATAGTTTCCTTGATTTTATACCAGTCCAAAATGATGTAACAATCCCTGGAAAAGATAATAGTATAGTAACGGGGACTATGGATATCTCAGCATACGACTATGAAAACTTGATGATTATTGGAGTGGTTTTCAGTTCAGAAAAACAACAAGGATATGCGCAACCACCAAGCGGCAATCCTTTTGATGCGTACTATGCGGATGCGACCAATGCAACAAAAATCGTTGAACAAGGAAATCTTCCCCCTCAGGTAGAGATAGCATCCCCTCAAAAAGGAAAAGCCTATTGGAATGGAAACGAGATGGCGATAGTAGAAAAATTGATGAGCAGAAAACATTTAATTAAGAAGTTGGAGAATATTTCCATTCTGAAAACTCTTCTTTATAATAAAACGCTTCTTCTTGGGAGAACTAAATTAATTTTGGTGAACGCGACTGATGATTCAGCGGTGGCACAAGTCGTATTTTCTATCGATGGGACCGTCGTTCATAACGATACGGAAGCGCCCTATGAATTTAGCTTTACAAAACTGAATAAACTCAAAACACTCTTTTTCAAAGATCATACGCTCACTGTCACGGTGTATGATGATGCCGGCAAGTCAACGTCCACTAGTATTATGTTCAAAGCACGTATTTAAAAAATCAAATTTTTTATTTTTTTATGATGTCATATCCGTTAGAACTCACTCGTACGACAACTAATAGTAAAATTGGCAATAATACCTGATTTTCTCATACCTAAATTTAATATAGACTCCGTTGATGGAGTGAATAATGAAATTTTTATTGATTAATGCACACGCCTCAATTGAGATAATAACCCCGACACAAAAGAAGAAAGCAATGAAAAACCCTTGGGCGCAACCACTTGGATTGTTGTACATCGCAGGTGTTCTCGAACAGGAAGGTCACCATGTTGAAATCATCGATCTTGTTGCAGAAGATATCACTGAAGAAAAAATACAAAGATCATTATCTGGCGTTGACGCGGTGGGAATCAGCGTTGATAGTTTTGCATATAGCGATGTCGTTCACATCACTAAAAAAATAAAACAAATCGATGAACATATCCCTATTATCATTGGTGGACCTCATTGTACATTTTACCCAGAAAAAAGCCTCATCGATATCCCTGATGCTGATATCAGTGTTGAAGGTGAAGGTGAACAGGTCATAAAAAATATCATTCAATCCTTCGAAGGTCAGAAACCCTTATCTGAGATTGCAGGAATTCGTTATCGGAAAGACAATAAAATACTGGTAGGAGAACCACCGAATGTCATTACTGATCTTGATGCCCTCCCTTTTCCAGCGCGACATTTAGTGAGTAAATATGACTATGGTAAGTTTGGAAATGATTATTTATACAAACCAAAATTTACATCGATAGCGACCACTCGTGGTTGCCCGTTTCAATGTCGTTTTTGTACACGTCATATTGTTGGAATGAATAATTTTCGCAAGCGATCGGTTGAAAACATTATTAGTGAACTTCAGCAAATAAATGATGATTATGGTTCTGTAATGATGGTCGATGATAACTTCCTCACCGACAAAAAAAGAGTTGTTGATCTCCTAGATCAGATTATCTCACAGGGGATTGATATTGATATCGTCATCCAAGGTGCCCGGGTTGATACCGCGGACGAAGAACTCTATAAAAAGATGAAAAAAGCAGGGGTCAAAGCAATTAATTTCGGCATTGAATCAGGAAATCAAGATGTCCTTGACTATTATCGAAAAGGAATTACGCTTGATCAAGTGAGAAAAGCAGTGAAACTCAGTCATAAAATGGATTTTTTAACCGTGGGCAACTTTATCATTGGAGCACCTATTGAAACAATGAATCATTTACAACGTACTATCCATTTTGCGTATTCGCTACCGCTTGATCTTGTGTCGTTCACCATCTTACAATATAATTACCATTCTGATTTATGGAATGAAGCCTGCCAAGAGGGAAAAATATCATTAGAAGATGGGTATTCTATCCCTGCTGATTCTTCGAAAGGGTTAGGAAATTTCAGCTATCAGGATTTGAAAACGTTTCAAAGAAAATCGCTTATGACATTCTATTTACGGCCGAACTACCTTTTACGACAGTTCTATCGATCCATTAAAACACAGGATTTCACTCTGTTACATATGCTTTACTATGCAAGATCCCTCCTCTAAATATAAGCAAAAAAGATACTTTCTTTCGTATGTGCTTCATTCAAACAGTCGTCGTCTGCTCATCATCGCTACAAGGTTTCGTGCGAAAATAACCAAAAAAGTGTACATGCCTAATCGCAGACTTCGAACTATTCTTTTTATGGTAAATGACATCCCATAAAACTCGTTATATACTCTTCGGACTCCTTCCTCGAGTTCCTCTGGCGTCATATGGTTTGGTCGGAAAACAGCATGGCCCATGTTATAGAATTTCCAGTCTTTTGTCAGGATTCTTCCCTGGTTATCAAGTTTTTTAAACAGAGGAGTACCTGGAAATGGGGTAAGAATCGAAAAATCAGCGACATCAATTTCAAGGTCTTTTATCATTGAGAGTGTTTTTTCAAACACCTCTCGGGTATCAGTGTCAAAACCGAAGATGAAGTCCCCAATCACAGCCATATGATTGGAATGGATATTTTGGACTGCCTTTGCATACTCATTGACTGTGTTTGTTGTTTTCCCTACGTCGTGGAGAGTCTCTTGACAAATTGATTCAAATCCAACAAGCCAGGCGACACACCCAGCTTCTTTGGAGAGTCGTACAAGTTCAGGGTCCTGAGCTAAAACATCGACGTTCCCATTACAGAAAAATTTTTTATGCAGTCCATTCATTTTTTCAAACAACTCTTTTGTATATGCTGGATCGATTGTCAGCGATGTATCGTAGAACATGAGGGTTTTCTGAGGGATCGCTTTTATTTCAGCAATGACTTCGAGGATAGGTCGTTTATAATATGTTGCCCCGCCTTCGATGTTCGTCTCTGGACAGAATTCACAATGGTAGGGACATCCTCGAGTTGCCTCGAGTGCACCGGTCATCATAAACCCCGGTAACAAGACCTGGGAAGCGGGGAGTCTTACCGATGTATTGTAGGGTGGTGCATGATAGAATGGTTGTAAGTGTTTCTGTTCGATATCCTGAAGGACGGTAAGCCATCCGTATTCGTTTCTCCCAATGAGAACACTATCTGCATGTTGTTTTGCCTCCTCGGGGAGACCTGATGCATGAAATCCACCGAGGACGACGGGAATTCCTTTTTTTCGAAAGGTATCAGCAATCGTATAGGCTCGCGGGGCTGTTGAGGTGACAAAATTGATTAACACAACATCATATTTTTTCTCGTAGTTTATCTTAGAGTATCGTTCGTTGATGACGGACACCATATGTTGTTTTGGTGTGACTGTAGCTAACTCCCGTGCCTGCAGAGTTGGAAGGATAGAGAATGCGGTAAGTACTGTTTTTTCAAGGAATTTGTACTGTGCACCTCCCATCCAGACGGTCTCAACGATCAGTATGTTCATTGCTCTTCTGTCGAGAATTAAGAGACAGCTATTTAAGGAATTGTACCTATTTCCTCTCGATTTTGAGAGCCTTATGAACCCATTCTATAATCCTGTGTTTCTTGGGAAGATTCTGAAACGATATTTAATTGATATCGATCGATTGGATAGAATTAGTGAAGAATCACTGCGGCGGTATCAAGATAGGCAACTCCGGCGACTTGTACGGTTTGCTGATACGGTACCACTCTATCATGAAAAATTCAAATCCGCAGGGATTCATCCAACTGATATTACTGGCATTGCTGATCTTGAGAAACTCCCTTATGTAACAAAAGATGACATCAAACGCCACTATCCAGACGGTATTGTCTCTTCGAGGATAAAAAAAGATTCTCTGATTGAGGTTTCCACCTCTGGGACGAGTGGCAAAATTCTCTCACTTTATGTCGATATGCTTGATATCGTCATGGGTCTTTTTGCGTATATGCGGACTCTCCATGAGTACGAGCTGAGTGTGTGGAAGAACAAGATATCGATTATTGGAGATTTCGCGACGCATACTGCAGAAAGTGGGTACGTCACGAGAGGATTACAACCGCGTTTTCATTTACCTTACTTGTCTAAGAACATTCAATGGTTGAATACGAATGATGATCCCAAAAACGTTGCTTCCGCACTCAATGATTTTCAACCAGATTTCATCGGGGGATACGTTGGAATGATTGGTCATCTCGCCCTTCTCAAAGAAACAGGTTTAGGGAATGATATCTCCCCTCAATATATAGCGACAACTGGGACGGTCATAGATCCTTTTCTAAAAGCATTTATAGAAAAAAAGTTTCATGCGAAGGTCTTTGAAGTCTATGGAGCAACCGAGTCAGGACTCATTGCGTTTCAATGTAACCAAGGCAGTTATCATCTCATGTCTGATCTTGTGTATGCAGAGTTCTTTCGAAATGGACAACCAGTGACTTCTGGTGACGCTGGAGAGATGATCATTACAAAATTATATGGAAACGGGACACCATTTATTCGGTACAATGCTATCAATGATATTGTCGCTCCCTTTGAGAAGACCTGCTCGTGTGGGAAGGCGGGTGCTCTTATCAAGAAAATCTACGGACGAAATGACCTTGCTCTCTACCTCCCTGATGGAAATGTGATGCTCCCCTCGTCGTTCTCGGAAATCTCTAGTAAGATTCTCTATGAATTAAAAACGAACAAGGTGAAAAACACGAAAATCATCCAACATGATCTCAAGACTCTCGAAATTCAGGTGGTGATAGATGAGACACTCAGAACTATCGGGCCGTCTGTTGAAAAAATTTTTCAGTTTATCCAAAGAGGATTTGAAGAAAAAGTAGGGCCTGCTGTTCATGTAACCGTTAAGGAAGTCGACTCTGTTGATACCTCTCAGGGTCCTCGGATTATCTCGATGGTGGATAAATCCAAATATACCATTTCCCGCTACCTTTAATATACACCGTTTTTTCCCACCCATTTTTAGAAAGGTATTTAAAGGATTACAACTTAATAGTCATTTAACAGTTGATAATTCGAGGGATAATATGAAAATAGTCTTATGTGATGATGGAGTCTGCACCCCTCCAAAATGTCCAGTTGTGGACGTGCGGGACGATAAAGTAATTATTGGCGAAAAAACGAACGTGTGCACGTTAACACGAGCACAATTCGAGATACTCAGACAAAAGATTATTACCGGTGAGATCTAAGAATATTGTTTGACCTTTCGCTCTTTTCTTTTTCTTTTTTTTAAAAATTAATGATGTGGATATCCTGCTTCATTTTCGTTGTACATATCAATGCTTTCTCGTAAGAGCTGTTGAAGAAATACGAGTCGCTGCGCATCGGTATCACATCCATAGGTTGCCAATGTCCCATACACTGTTGTATATTTTGGTTTTACTTTCCCGTTATCGTATCCTAACGTCACAATGGTAAACATTGGGATTCCCGCGACATGATCCTTGTCGTAAATGCGTTGAGCATCTCTCAATTCGGGGATGGTGTGGTGAATGTTTACATAAATGTAGGCGACCGAAGAGTTCTCAAAGTTGACGATGGAATGGAACATATCTTGTTTTCCAAACTCAATCGAAAAGAGGTCTTTTACCACCGGGTACATCACATCGCATCCAGCACAAGCATCACCACTATAATGTAAAAATACTGGTCCGTGGGATAAATTCTCTAACACAAAATTTGCATGAGATCGGTTATCCGCGGTTACAAAGGTGAAATCCGCTAAGGTTTTCGGCTCAAGCTTCAAACAGCTTAAACACAACACCAGCACAATCCCCTCCCGCACCTCATCATAGACTGGAGTAAAAGCGAACATCCCTCCAAGCGCACCTGAAACCAGGAGAAGCGCACATACCTGCAGTGCAAAGAATTTCTTCATCGCCCCTTCCTCTCAAAGGTGATCAGTTCATTTGGACAGGCAGTCACGCATTTACCGCATAAAATACACTCTGGATCCCGATGCATGTTTGGTACATCGATTCCCATTGGACATTCATATGAGCAGACATTACAGTGAAGACAATCTTTTGTTTCAACTGCTATGTGAAGATAACTTATTTTATTAAACGGCCCCAGCAGTGCACCGACAGGGCAGAAATATCGACACCAGCCTCGCTCAATAAGGAAGATCAGTACGATAAATAAGACAAAAATAACCAAGGCAACCGGGAAAAAAAAGTTTGGAACAAACTTTCCAGGGTTCAGGATAAGAACTGGAATTGTACCTGTCAGAAACCCAACCGGGCAGATATCGGTAAAGATAAACCCGATGAGATAGGAGGTGACAAACACCAGACTGATGAGAAGAACATATTTCGTGTAGCGGAAATATTTCTCAGCTTTATGGGTACCAAGTTTTCGTGCAAGCGGGGTTTTTTTCACTTTTCTTGCAACCCGTCCCGTCCCTCTCTGAAGCAATCCGATGGGGCAGGCCCATGCGCACACCGCACGACCTGTTAAAATCCCAAGAAACCCGATGATGAGAAGCGGAAATAAGAACAACCTCCAGGTAAAACTACCTTTATCGACGCTTTGTTCCAATGATCGTAACGGACATGCGGAGGTCGCTGCTGGGCATGCCTGACAATAAAAAAAAGGATAACAAAAACCGGTTTTTAATCCAGGATACCTAGGGTAGCCCAGATTAGCAGAAAAGAAGAGAAGAATCTGAGAGATCAATCGTTTTATTTGTAATTTCATTTAGCTCTCTTTCGGCTCATCACTATTAAACTCACTCCGATTGCTATCACGAGCACGATTACTTCAAATCCTGGTATATTATTATCGTTACCGTTGTTTCCATTCGAGTTTACAGAAAGGTTCACATTCTTTTTTACGGATGATTCCCAAGTACCACTAATTTTTGCGACGACCTGACAGGTGATATACGTCGCATCTGCATGCTTCAACGTCACATCAGTTCGATAAATGCTCGAACTGATAAGCGGCATAGAGACATTTTGGATATCTGGATAACAGACACCGGTTTTGCCGTTACACTCCTCGACGGTCACTCGTACGTCCGAGGGTGCTTCACCACTTATTGGTACGGAGATGGTCACCGTTGACAGCGCAGCGGGTGCGGAAGGGGAAACGGTGATAGTCCCAAACGTTGACCCAGCCGCTAGTACTGAACCAGCGATTACTGCAACGACACTTATGATTACAATGATTGGTATGAATTTTCTTTCGTTCTTCATATTTTTCGGTTCTCCCTCTAATTTTTTATAAGCGCTTCATCGATCTTTATTTCAAGATCTGTATAAGATTCATAACCCACGTGGGAGTAATAAATATTTCCTTTTTTATCATAGATATAAAGGGTAGGCACTCCCTCTGAAGCATAGATGTTTTCGATGGTTCCTTGCGCATCATCCAAGCCAAACGTCCAGTCTACTGTCAGATTCGCTTGGTTTTTGAATGCATCGATCATGTCTTGAAGCATGGATGCTGTTTCTCCATTTGATACCCAGACATCTATCGAAAGCAAAGAAACATCATTGTTTGAATAATTCTCTGATATCTTTTTTAGCTCAAACATCTGATACATGCATGGTTGACAGTTCACTGCCATGCAATCAAGCACGACCACCTTCCCGTAAAAATCACTCAAGTGCTTCGTCTCACCGTCTAACGTTCGAAACGAAAAATCATCACCGGTATCATTCTTTTCTTCTGTGCAACCAGCGAAAAATAGGAGAAAAATAAAGAGAAGAACAACAAAGAGAAACGGAAGCTTTTTTATTCCAGAAATCATCATCACCAAACAAAAAGTTACAGGTACGGTTTTAGTTTCTGCAGAAGCATTTCTTTTGGCATCGCACCGACAAACCGATCCACGAGCTGGCCGTTTTTAAACACCAGCATCGTTGGGATGCTCATGATGCCATGCTTCATCGAGGTTTGTGGGTTTTCATCAACGTTTAGCTTTCCAAAGACGATTTTTCCTTGCATCTCTTTTGCGAGCTCTTCGATCACCGGCCCGATCATACGACACGGACCACACCAAGGAGCCCAACAATCAATCACGAGTGTCGGAAATTTCTTTATGGTTTCATCGATATCAGCATCAATCAGATGGATTGGGGTGTCTGGCCATTTTTTTTCCATGGTTTTACCTCCATTCATATACTGCTTCTTTAACTGCTCAAGTTTTTTCTTCTTAATCGTCTCGAGAGTATCCATTATTTTTGGGTAGCATCATCCTATTCATTAATATTTGGATGAACAAGAAATAAAAAAAGATAGATTACTTTTGTGCGTCCTGGAGCCATTTTCGTATTCTAAGATATCCGATTTTCTTCTCTCCATCAAGCCATAGAACCGGGGCGGTTTTCTGAAGATCCTCAAACACATTATGGGTTTTTGCCAGTGTCAAATCCTCCTCGCGCCACTGATTCAGGTCATGGGGAAACGTGATGATTTCCACATCATCTCTCCCAACGAGCAGATCCTTTGTTTCCTGGCATTTAATGCAATGTTCTAGGGAGAATAGTATAGTTTTTGTAATATGAGCACCTCACAAGCGATTTTTTTTTTACTGTTATTGTTCAGGTACTTAATGATCGAGTTTGTTTTAAAGTTTATCCAATAGGGTGTTTGTGAGGAACAAAACTATTTCAACTCTTTTTCTTTTTCAGCTCTAGAACACACATGGTTGAAACTCATAAAATCGTCAGAGATCCGATCCATGGAGATATAAAGATCACTGGATGTCTGGTTGATCTCCTGGAAACACCCGAGGTGCAACGTCTTCATAACATCAAGCAACTTGGATTTGCCCATCTTGTATTCCCTGGTGCGCATCACACCAGATTTGAGCATTCTCTTGGGAGCTCTATGATTGCTTCTCAGATCGCAGACATCCTTGCTTTGAACGAAAAAGAAAAAACACTCTTGACCTGTGCTGCCCAATTGCATGATATAGGTCATGGTCCATTTTCCCATACCTTGGAGTCGATTCTCTTACAACGATTTGGTGTTGACCATGTTGACCTTACGGAGAAGCTCATTCTTGGAGACTATGCTGTTTTTGAGGGAAACGAAAGAGAGTTCATCTCTGCGCCATCAGTTCATGAAATCCTTCAGAAACATCAGGTTAATGAAAAAGAAATCGTTGCTATCATACGGGGGAAACCTTCGAAAAAACCATACCTGGGTCAACTCTTGAATAGTACGATTGATGTTGATCAACTAGATTACCTGATGCGTGACGCGTACTACACCGGTGTCGCGTATGGGATGATCGATCTCCAACGCCTCATGAGAACGATGATGATTTATAAGGGGAATTTAGCGATGATGCGCAAGGGAGTCAGCGTCGTTGAAAATATCCTAATGGCACGTGCATTGATGTATTCATCGGTGTATTTCCATAAAACGGTCCGTATCCCCGAACTGATGCTTTCAAAAGCACTTGAGGAAATACCAGATGCAGAACCTTTTGAGTTTTTCCGAATGACGGACGCGGAAATCATGGTCTCTCTAAAAACGATGGGGCGGTTTCAACAGGAGATCATCACCCGTTTAAAATACCGTGATCTCTTCAAACAAGCCTATACGGTCTCATTGTTCGAACTAGATAAAGAGAGACTCAAGATGGTGAAGCTATTTGAGGATGTGTCCTCCCGGCGGCAGAAAGAACAGGAATTGGAGGACGCATTTGGTATCCCAAAGGGTCATGTCATTATTGATATCCCACGACTAGAGCTGTTGCGGGCTGAGCCACGCATCAATAAAACGGATATTCAGGTGATCGACCGTGATCATATCAAAAGCTTAGATGATTTTACTCCGATTGCCAAGGCGATTCGTTCACGGATTGCTCCTGATTGGGTACTGATGATTATCACTGACGAGAAATATCGTAAGATTGTCGCCAAAAAAATAGAACGAATTTTGTTCTCCTAGCGAATAAGGAGAGAATGGGGAAGTTTGAAGGTGGTGAGGAGAGATTAAAAAAAAAATTTGCCTCCCCCATTCTGCAATTGATAAGGAGAGATAGTATATAAATTTTTTTATAGAATTAATATATTTTGTATAAATACCTTCCTATAAATCTCTGAGTTAAATAGGATTTGTATCTAAAAAAAATTGTTTATTTATATGCAGTTTTTAATAAAATTAATGACCATATCAAGGCTTGGTGGAAGAATTTCCGGTGAAGAAATATAATATCCTGCAACGATGTTTGCGAACAACAGTCGTTCGTCATCAGCAAATCCAAGGAGGTCTGCAAAAATATTCGCTGCGTTCCATACATCACCTGCGCCGGTGGACCGATATAGCGTCGAAAGCGGGATGGTTGGTACGACTATAACCGTACCCTGAATAGAAACTGAAAATTGAGCGGTATGGAAGTCAACACGTGCTGGTATTTTCTTTTTCAATGCTTCCAATGCAGAAATCATCTCCGTTTGGGTTGTGCATGAGCTATTGCTGTAGTATCGGAGTTCATTTTCATTTAACCCAAACATGTCCAACTGAGGATTCATCAACACCTTCTCAATCAACTGAGGGATATCCTGTATCCGTGGGGAGGGATCACCAGAATCAAAAAAAGTTCTCACATTCTGCTTTTTTGCTTTTTCGAAGACCTTGCAGGCAAGATCGGTCCCCAAACGATTCAGATTCCAATTTGTCACTCCGACAAGATTCGCAGACGCAATCAAATCCTGGTCATGGCTGGTTAATTGCTCAAAGATAAAGGTCGCAACCGATCCGGGATCCCCGATCATGATGTTTGCCCGTGGCCTCTGAAACTCAAGGGCAGCGGTAATCGCAAGCTTCCCATCGGTGCGTACTCCAGAGAGATCCACACCATTTTTCCCTAAAAAGTACTCAAGAAGATGCAGACCGAAAGGATCCGTCTGACAAATCAAATGGGTACTCATCCCAAGTCGTGCGAGCCCCAGAACAGTATTGGCAGCGTTTCCTCCCTGCTGGATCCGCTGGGTAATCCCCGGTCTGTTTCCCCCTCCTTGAACAGCAATGACTTGTACATCCTGACATGTTTGTTCCAACGAATCGAAAAACACAAAATGATCAACAAAAAAATCGGGAAGCATCACGACATGGAACCTAGGAAGTTCCTTTCTCTCAAGGCTTCGTAGACTCTGAAGTAATCGTTTTTGAAGGGAAGGCTCCATTCACACACCACCAGTAGTATCAAGCACCCGGTATTTTAGCTTAAACACTTACCGTTTTTATATTTTTGACCCAAAAAACCACGAAAAACCTGCCAAATAGAGAAAATTATATATAGAAGGTCCGTACAGATATATTGCGAATTAATTCAAAAAAATAAAAGTCAATGGAAGGAAGCGATTTCAAAAAAAAAAACATGAAGACAGAAAGGAAAATGATTTTTATGACCATTATAACACTCGATGATTTATCAAAAGCAATCGCCAACCGTGTCGGTATCGACATCGAAGAAGCACGACGAGACGCAGGGTTCGTCATGGATATCTTCGGATTCGACGACCGAGTCATCGACAACGTCCTTGACCCTGAAGATCGACAGTTGTTCTACATCCTTGAAGAAGAAGGGATGTTAACGACAGAACGAGAAGAAACCACGTTATATGATGGACGGGAGTGGCGTACCCATTACTGGCGCCTCAAAAAAGACACTATCGCCCGCTATTCAAAAGAGAGCAACATGGAGCGCAGCACCCTACTGGTTGATAAAAAACAACCTAAGAACGTCTCTGATGATGATATCTACAATACCATCGAAGACGACATGTGGACCACAACCAGAAAAATAGCGTAAACAGCTCCTTATTTTTTTCTTTTTTTGCTTTCATTTCTTCTTTGATAAACTTAATAAATTCCTTCTAGTTGTGGAATTCCGTAAAGAAGAGGTTCTTAACTGGGTGAGTATATGGCAAAACGAAAGAGTATCATAAGTTCAGAATCAGTAACCGAAGGACATCCCGATAAAATGTGCGATTTGATCTCCGATGCAATCCTTGATGAAGCACTCCGGCAGGATAAAAACTCACGGGTTGCAGTCGAGACAGCAACAAAGAACGGAGGAGTCATGGTTTTTGGTGAAATGACCACTGACGCCTACATCGACATCCCTCATATTGTTCGAGATACCATTAAAGGAATAGGATACACGAAATCCGAATACGGCATCGAATGGGAAACCTGCTCGGTGTGGGTTCAAATCACAGAGCAAAGCCCGGATATCTCTCAAGGTGTCACAGCAGGGAAGGGTCTGCATAAGGAACAAGGAGCTGGCGATCAGGGGATGATGTACGGCTATGCCTGTAATGAAACAAAGGAATTCATGCCCTTACCCATCCTTCTTGCGCATAAACTAACCAAACGATTATCAGAGATGAGGAAAACAGGTCGAATATCATACCTACGACCTGATGGAAAATCACAGGTTTCTATTGAATACGACGAAAAAGGAAAACCTCTCCGGGCTCATACGATTGTTGTTTCCACCCAGCACGATGGTGGCGTTGCCCATGAGCGGATACGAAAAGATGTCATTGAAACGGTCATTAAACCTGTCTGCAATGAGTGGATCGATAAAGATACTATTTTCCATGTCAACCCAACTGGAGCATTTGTCCGTGGTGGTCCGTACGCTGATGCTGGTTTAACTGGAAGGAAGATTATTGTTGATACGTATGGTGGTATCGGCAGGCATGGTGGTGGTGCTTTCTCTGGAAAAGACCCAACAAAAGTCGATCGTAGTGCTGCGTATGCGACACGGTATATCGCAAAAAACCTCGTCGCCTCAGGGATAGCGGAGAAATGCGAAATCCAGTTCGCCTATGCCATTGGTGTAGCAGAACCAGTTTCCATCAACATCGATTGTTTTGGTACAAACAAGATTTCTCTTGATGCTATCGAAAGACTCATCAGAGAATTTTTCCCAATACGACCCGCTGATATCATCGATCAACTTGACTTACGACGACCAATCTTCAAGAACACGGCTGCCTATGGTCACTTCGGACGAGAAGAACCTGATTTCACCTGGGAGAAGCTTGATAAGGTACAATTGTTAAAAACTGAAGCGAAGCTCTAAAGTCCGCTCATTTTTTTTCCTTCTTTTTTCAGGACAATGAACAGTGTATTTCGAAATTATAAATCAGTCACATCTACCTTATATAGCTCATAATTTTTAGGACATGTTATTTTTTCATACACCTTTTTAATAGTATAGGTTTTTCCATTTTGAAGCGCGGTGGTGGCACAGATTTCAAATGAATCGCACCCGATGTTCTTACATTCTTTCTTTTCAATTGTTGTCGTTGTTCCCTCTGATGGTTTTTTTGTGACAGCAACTGTTATAGGAAGTTCTTCGACTTCTACGACGATGACCTTTCCTTCATGGATGGTACAGTCATGGGATTTATCCCGTAATTTGGTGATTCGGTAGTTTCTCCCTGGCTTTAGATTAAAGCAGACGGTTTTCAGTTGACAATTTCTGCATTCGCTGTTCGACCCAAGGTAGATAAATTCTTCTCCTTCCACGGCAAGTTGTTCACCGACGAGTGTCACAAGGACCATTAGATCACTCCAGTTATTTTCGCTAGCTTCTTTGCGGCATCTTCAGTAAGCCCAAGTTCACCTAGGATGGTATATCGATCTGGACGTATTTTCTGTGCCCCCATGAGTGCTTGGATTATTTTTTTCTTTGGGATGTTGAGTTCTTTTGCAGTGGTTGGAGCTCCGATCATTTTTAACGCATCGCGTATTTGCTGCCAGTCTCCTCCATGCAGATACATCATCATGATAGAACCAACCCCGCATTGTTCCCCGTGTAATGCTTTTCCTGGTGCGATGGAATCAAGCATATGGGAGAACATATGTTCAGCACCAGATGCAGGGCGTGTGTTTCCAGCAACACTCATTGCAACCCCGGAAACGACCATACATTTTATAGCCTGCCAAACAGCTTCTTCCAGACCAGTACGAATATCCTCTGCCTTGTTCAGTAACAGTTGAGAGGACGTTGTTGAGAGTGACGCAGCAAAGGTGCTGAATTCTTCGTCCTTTAGACGATGCGCAAGCTCCCAGTCTTTGACTGCGGTCAGATTTGATATCACATCAGCGCATCCTGAGGCAAGCATGCGATAGGGGGCTTTCATGATGACTGCGGTGTCAGCGAGCACTGCAATCGGAGAAACCGCTGTTTTTGAGATGGATCCTTTCTTGTCCTTGAGTGCGGCGCGGGGTGAAGCCATCCCATCATGTGATGCAGAGGTCGGGATACTGACAAAATTTGTTGATAGTTCATAGGTAGCGCATTTTGTGACGTCAATGACGGAGCCTCCACCAACCCCGAGGAGAAAATCCGAACCAGTTCTTTTTGCTTCTTTTACGACGGTATTGACTTCTCGTATCGTAGGCCACGCAGGGAGCACATCTCGTTTTATCAAGGGTAACGAGAGAACAACCATGTTGATATCATACCCGGCACCAGAAAGAATCTTTTCAATCCGATCACCCGATATTTTTTTGGTATTCTTATCACAGACAAGTAAAACATTGTTACTTGGTGCAAGGTGATTGCACATCCCTTTAATCTGATCGGTCGTATTATGACCAACGATGACTTCCCGCGGGAATATCATGGTTTTGAATTTGGTAAATCGCTCCATATTGGACTCAGGGGAGTAAACTACAGGTTTATTATCTTTTCTTCGTGCCGTACCCTATGGTTTATTAATCCTTTATAAAGAGATTGCCCCTCGAGAACCTGATACATTTGTTACAGAACTATTTTTTGTAAGTTATAATAAAAGAATTTCTCAACTCACTTCATAATCCTTTTTTGACTCATTTCTTTTACGTCTCTCATAAAGTGAGTAGGAAGAATTAGAGAATCACGTACAAATCTTCTACATCAAGAGAAGAGATATTGTGATCATTTGTTGCTTTCACCATAAGGGTGTGTAGTCCACGTGTTGTGTCAAGTTCCCAGGTGAACGGTGCTTCGGTATCCACATATTTTGATACGTTATCGATGAAGAATTCCACCGAATTGGTATTCTCCGCTGTGACTTGAACCGTGAGGGATCCTATGATTCGTGCAGCAGCCTTCTGGATAGGAAGCTTTTTGAGAAGTGTTGGGAGTCCGATCCCAAAGAAATAACTATGAAAATAGAGCGGGGTTCCGATATGGACTTTGGGGGCATCTGGTTTGAGGTTTCCATAGACTCCCTCGATGTACATCACCCCTGAACCAGGTCCGTACCAATCCGATATCATATCTGCATCATAGGACATTCGGAACCAGCCTTGGTCCCCCCATTTTGTCCCCCAGCTGTTTTTCACCATCCAGCAGTTTTTACTATCGTCATATCCAACGATGGCAACGACATGACCCCCCACAGGTTGTCCGATATGGTGTTTGTACACTCCACCGAAGTAATAAAAGAAATCTTGCCAGAAATGAATGCAGACAATGAGTGGTCCATGGTCTATCAGCGCCTGTTTCATGGTAGTAATGTTATGATCGATCCAACCCCATTCCGTGATTTTAACGGTTCGATTCTCCCACCCTGGGAGGCTTTCATAGGGGTAATCGAATGCTCGATGCGGGTCTGGGAAGCATCCTTCGTCTGGGACGCCAAACTCCATGAGATAGTGTGCTGCATCAACGAGGCTCACGTATCCTTTCTCAATGGTTCCTCCCGCATAGAAATACAGATGATTTTCAGACAGATCAGGGTTGTATCGCTCTTTGAGCTGATACTGCATTTTTGTCTCTAGAGCCGCACAGATTCCAAAGGCTTCACACGTAGGTGCGGGTGACTGATCTCTAATTGAAGTCGTATAATCAGTCCCGTTAATATCACGCCAGCTGAACGCAGATGGTAACACAACTGACGACTCAATGGTGTTGTTTTTTAAAGCACTCACAGAAACAATTGGAAACAACATTAGAGTGATACAGAGAATCGTAAGAATTTTCTTCATAGTGTTCCCCTACGTAATACATAATATTTTTCCTTTATAATAATTGTTATTGGGATTCCTGCTGAGGGTAAATTAATATATGATCATTTTCTTAGCCCTGAGCAGATGAATCTTCGAAGTGTTACTGCACGACAGAAAACAGCGCTTTTCCTTGGTGTTTTTCTTGGAATCCTTGCGGTGATCATCATCGGGTATCTCCTTGCGCCAACCCTGGTGTATGACCAATGGATCTGGAAGTATTACTGGGGGCCTGTGGTGGCTGACGCATCAGGTCATTCAGTATCGTACCATGGTGTCGCCGCACAAGAAGGGTACACCCTTCTTTCTGAACTGACCTATGGTATCGTCCTTGTCTTCGCCCTCTACGGGTTATACAAATTGCTGAAAAAACTTGACATCAGGATTGATTGGTATTTCTGCCTGGCGTTATTTCCCTATATCCTGTTTGGTCCGGTAACCCGTGTTTTAGAAGACACGAACTTTTTTACTGAGCCTTCCGTGTTCTGGTTTATCTCACCGCTGATTTACTTTCAGACGACGTTCTATGTGCTGATTTTCCTCATCCTTGGGTACTATCTTCAAAAAAAAGCATTCACTCAAAAGAAAACACTGTCGATTCTTATCCTTCTGTTTGTCCTCATCGATGGTCTCTACACCATGCTTTGGGTTCTTGGGATCCGTTTGGGTGTTTCTGATATCGAGCCTGTTTTCTTTTACGTCCTTTCTTTCCTAGCGTTTCTCCCTCTCTTGTATCCTTTCATAAAAAAACAAATGATGACCGTTAACACTGTTGTGTTCTCAGGCGGATTGCTGGTTGTCCTCCCCTGTTTTTTCCTTATCGGACGATGGATCATCGGCGATCAATGGAGTAGCTCGTATGGTACCTACGTCAATTTCTTGTTACTTATCATCGGCCTTGTTCTCCTTATCGTTGCAGGAGTATATCTTGTCGCATGGGTGTATCGAAAACACGACTCTATTGCTGTGTATAAAAATCCATTGAACCTCTCGATGCTCGCAGGACATCTGATTGATGGGATTACAAGCTATGTGAGTATCTATGATCCCCTCCAAATGGGGCTACCATCCTACATCGAGAAACACCCTGCCTCAAACAGCCTCATGGAGCTATGGCCGCCGTTATTTCCCCTTGTGAAATTCGTTCTCATTATTCTAGTGATTTATGTCTTTGATATCTTGTACAAAAAAGAACTGGGGCGATATTCACGATTAGTCAACCTCCTGAAAATCGGTATTTTTATCCTGGGTGTTTCCCCCGGGTTGCGAGATTTGTTGCGGGTGACGATGGGAGTATAATCCTACAATCGTGAATGTAAAAAGGATGGCAACAGAATTATAAACCAGCGCTGTCTTTTCTTTGGAGAGTATGCGACGACACCCGGATTGGCTGAAAGTACGTATCGGGGGAGGCGAAAATTATTCTAAAGTAAAAACACTCTTGAGATCTACGAAGTTACACACGATCTGCGAGGAGGCAAAATGTCCTAATATCGCTGAATGCTTTGGAAGCGGTACTGCGGTTTTTTTGATTCTCGGTACTATCTGTACTCGAGATTGCCGATATTGTAATGTGACACATGGAACACCAGGTTCGCTCAATGACCATGAACCTCAAGAGATCGCTGAAAGTGTAAAAACCCTGGGTTTGAAGTACGTGGTGGTAACGTCGGTGACACGGGATGATCTTCCCGATGGCGGGGCAAGTGTTTTTTATGAGACTGTGCAAGCGATCAGGCGAATAAATCAAGAATGTCACATCGAAGTGCTCATCCCCGATTTCAAGGGAGATGACACAGCGATACAAAAAGTGATTGATGCAGCCCCTGATGTCATTAACCATAATATCGAGGTGGTCGAAGACTTGTTTCCACTGATGCGNNGTCGAAATCCGGTCTCATGATTGGGCTGGGGGAATCAACAGAGCAGATTCATGCGACACTGCGTGATTTGAAAGATGCAGGAGTTGATTTCTTGACCATAGGGCAGTATCTCCAGCCGACTCGCAATCATGCCATGGTGAAAAAATATTACACACCAGAGGAGTTTTTAGGACTGAAAACCACTGCTCTATCGCTTGGTTTTGCGCATGTTGAATCAGGACCACTCGTTCGAAGCTCATATCATGCTCAGAACGCCCTACAGTGACTGTGTAGAGCAGGGGGAACTTTTTAAAAAGAGAATCAAATACACATGAGACGTATGCAGTCTCACTCTATCTACAAGGTGCCCCAGGGGAAATTACTGAAAATCTCACTGGAATACGATGAAAAAAAGAATGTTATCACCGACATTCGCATCACTGGTGATTTTTTTGCGTATCCTGAAGAAGCTATAGAGCTTCTGGAAACAAAACTAAAAAACACCATCCTCGAACGAAAGCAGTTGCTGGAAAAGATATCTTCCTTTATTACTGAGGGTCAAATTCAATTTATTGGTGTCAACGCAGAAGGCCTGACCCAAGGGATATTGATGTGCAGACCATGACTGAACAATGGAGATTGCTTCAAACAGGTTTCAAGAATGCGTATTCAAATATGGCGATAGACAAGGCCATCCTGGTCGCAAATAGCGAAGGGAAGGTTCCTCCTACTGTACGGTTTTACGGATGGGATCCTGCGGCTATCTCTATTGGGTATTTCCAAAGTCTCGTGGAGGAGGTTGATATCGAAGCCTGTGAACGGTTTGGCGTCGATTACGTACGAAGGATCACTGGTGGAGGCGCGGTGTTTCATGAAAAAGAGTTGACGTACAGCATCGTGGTTCCTGAGTCTCATCCAGAGATTCCAAAAAACATCATACAAAGCTATGGACGGATCTGTGGGGCGGTTATGAAAGGGTTGCACCAACTGGGAATTGAGAGTGATTATGCCCCGATTAATGATATCGTTACAGGTGGACGGAAGATTTCTGGGAATGCCCAGACACGAAAGCTTGAAACAGTGTTGCAGCATGGCACTGTTCTGATGGATGTTGACGTTGATACGATGTTTTCTTTGCTCAAAGTACCAAATGAGAAGATTAAGGATAAACTCATCGCTGACGTAAAACAACGAGTAACCTCATTGAAACACATTCTGGGGAACGAGATACGTTTTAATGAAGTAGCACGTGCAATGAAGATAGGATTTGAGGAAGAATTTGATATCGAGTTGATAGAAGGGAAATTAAGCAAAGAGGAACTCGCGTTGGCGAAGCAATTTGAAAAAGAATCTTTCTCCACGACGGAGTGGAATCATAGACGATGATGTGCTATGACCCTCAAGGTCATGAAGGTTTTTGCGTTTTTTGAGTCACTTTAAAGCAGAAGAACTGCTGAAAAAAAGATAAAGAAGAATAGTTAATTTATATCTGGTGGATTCCGAGTTTCTCAGCGTATTCTTTGACCTGCAAGACTTCTTCGGGTGAAATCGATCGTGCTATGTCTTTCTGTTCGTACGCCCTGTATTCTGGTTTATATTGAGCCATGATATTGACCAGTGAATTTGACAGGTGTTTCGCAATAAATGTTATGACTGGTTTTGAACAACAATCGATGTGATTGGGAAGCACTAGATGTCGTATGAGCATCTCGCCATGCTCAGAAGCAAGCAGATGATTTCTTCTCACAACAGCCGTATATCCATCGACTTTGGAGAGTCGTTTTGCGCAGGTATCATTCCCGTATTTAAAATCGGTCAGATAGATATCGATGACTCCATGCAGGAGTTTCATTGTCTCCTCTGAACAGTACATGTTCGAGTTCCACACCTGTGCAATGTTCGTATCTATATTTTGTAGAACTTGTAGGATGTACAAGAGGTTTGATGTCGGGTCTCCGCCGACCCAGTTCACATTATGAGCCCCTTGTTTTTTCCGCTGTTCTATTACGTTTCCTAGCTTCTCTGGTGCTATGGACGTCCCACAGGGTAACTGGCTGATATCCCAGTTCTGACAAAACACGCACTGAAAGGTACATCCTGAAAAAAAGATTGTATGTGATGGGACAAGGACGGTTTCTTCACCGAAATGTAAAAACTCGGTCGCGATGCGTGCTTCTTGGACACCGCACACCCCCGGCGTTTTCCTCCTGTCTACCCTGCATTTGTGATCACAGAAGCAGCATGCTTGAAAGAGACGGTCGGCAAGCTCGATTTTTAGATCAAGAAGCGATGGTGAATGTATCGTATTCTGAACGTGAAACGAACGAAGCGTTTCATCATGCAGTTCCCAGAGTTCATCTGTCGATTGTGATGTTTCAAATGACACAGGGATATGTTTACAGTCAAGATACTGGGCGGTCCCATTTTCTTCAAGAATAGCATGGTATTTTGGAAGGAGCACCCGTACCCCCATCATGTTTTGATATCGTGGGATGGAATTAAAAACTATTTTGTGTACTGATCAATATTAATCTGCATACCATCTTGGGCAGCGAGAACCTGGACGCCGAGCTTCTTTGTAAGTTGTTCCGCAATCTCCCATGGTTTTGCTTTTACCATGCCCATCCCAAAATGGGTAAGAATCGCTAGTCGTGGTTTGTTTTCTTTAATGATGAGTTCTGCTTCGTTTAAACAGAGATGCTCAATGTTGCATCTATCTTCCAGCATCACGACATTGATAATCAGGATGTTACCGTTGAAAAAGGAGGCAAGATCGGTAAAATAATCAGTGTCGGTAATAAGAGAGATCGTGCTGTTTTTTCCTCTGATGTTCAGGCCGTATGTTTCAACCCCATGTTTCAACTGTTTTGGTGTTTCAAATGAGATGTTCCCCACATGGTATTTTCCTTTTTCTTTGAGGATCTCGATATGGTCGACTTGTTCCCTTGCATATTTTAGAATCACGGGATCCCCTTGAAGAGCATCACTTGGGGCGAACACGACTCCTTTCTTTTTGAATCCCCCATTGGTCATTGCTTCGATCATGATGTTGATGTCATTGGAATGGTCAAGATGGCGATGCGTCAGAATAATGCCTTCTAAGTCCTGCGGGTCCAGCTTCGGCCTGCTCGAGAGACAGCGAAGAAGCGCGCCAGGACCCGGGTCAATGAGCACATGGGTTCCATCAAGGGTCAGCCAGATGCCACCAGAAGCCCGAAGCTGTTTCATAACAACGAAACGTGCACCAGCGGTCCCAAGGAATTTTATTGTATTCATCTTCTCCCTATATAGAAAATTTTTTTTAGGTCATAGCCTATCAGGACATATGAATCTTTCCGATTATACTTATTACCTTGTGAGGCAAATACCGAAAGGACATGTGTCTACATATGGTGCTGTTGCCAAGGCTCTTGGAAACAAAAATTACGCACGGGTCGTTGGTACTTATATGAATAAAAACCCGGATGCAGATACGATGCCTTGTTTTAAGATTGTCAAATCTGATGGAAGTCTGGGTGGATTTGGCCTTGGAATCAATGACAAGATACGACGATTAAAAAACGATGGCATAGAAGTGAAAAACGGGAAAATCATTAATTTTAACCATGTGTTTTTTGATGATTTCAAAACAGAGTATCCCTTAAAGAAAAACAAATCATAGATCTGGTAGTTCTGTACTTGAAATAAGAGATATCCCTTTCTTCTCAAACCAATTTCTATAGGAAGTGACCTGTGATTTTTTCAGGTCTTTTTTATGAAGATACACCGCCGTGAGATTTGGGGTTGCTTGTATTGTTTTTTCAAGGATTTCATCGTCTATTGTTCCTTCATCTATCTTATAGGAAGGTATCATATGGCCGAAGGCGACTTTTTTCTGAAACGCGATATCGGTGAATCGTGGCGCGTAATGTCCTCCTCCGATTCCAAGGAGTACGGGGATGTCTTTCGGGAAGTCTTCCTCATACTGATATGTTCGAAGTAGCTCAAGAAGTGATGTTGCGATAATACTCGCAGGTTCTTTTTGTTGCCATTGGACCTCTGTGCTCCCAACCTCTGTAAAAAGAGTGGGAATCCGAAGGAATGGCCCATGGTGAGTGACTTCATAACAGACCTTATAATCGAGATCTGTCAATTGAAGATTTTTTTTAATGAGTCGAAGGAGATGGGTCATCATTTTTGGTGCCACTGGTACTATGGTTTTTGGTTGACCACCAAACTGCGCGTCACTGAAATTACCAATCGGGTGGACCGTCAGTGTCGGCTCTCCTGTTTTACTGCGATGTCTGGATAGAAAAATCGCTATTTTTGAGTCGATGTGGAGTGATTCATGTACTTCTATGTCGATGTTTTCATGTCGTATTTTTTTATCAGGAATCGTTACCATCACCAGATTCTTCATCGACGTGTTTCTAAAAACAGGAGCATTATAAAAAATCCCTTGTTCATCCCAGCTTGTTTGTTCTAAAAGACTGTTTTTTATATGTGTGCTTGCTGGGTCTTCTGCTGAAGAAATAATCAGGATGGTCATATACTGGAGAGAACAAGCAGGGTGTTTTTGTAATTTGTGTCAGAGTCTGTTTTGTTCTCTTACGAGTTGTTTTATCCTGTCCACATGAGCGAGGTAGCGGATGCGGCCTTCTACGGTGCAGATTTTTGCGATAAATTGGATTTCCAGTGCTTCTTCTTCCGTCGATAAAAGTCCGATGACTATCATGCAATGAACGGTTGTCTTCTCCCTTATAAAGTCTTGTTGTACAGATGTTATCCATTTATATAATGATATCATTTATAATAATCATAAACACGTAAGAATCTTCATATCATATCCCTTTATCGTCCTACTCGGAACGCACCAAGGGGTTTTCGTGGTTCTATATCCGGGGAAACATTGATTATTAATAGGTCGTCCTCATTTTAGGAAAATAATGTCACCGCTCGCACCGATTGTCTGTAAGGAATATACCTTGCGATTTGAAAAAACCCTGATCATGGGAATACTCAATGTCACCCCTGACTCGTTTTCCGATGGAGGATTATTTAATGACGTCGATACCGCGGTCACCCATGCGAAAAAAATGTTTTCCGATGGAGCAGACCTTATTGATGTTGGCGGGGAAAGCTCACGACCAGGCTCCGAGCCGTTATCCGAAAAAGAAGAACTCGCCAGGATCTTACCCGTGGTGACACGATTGGTTGACGAGGTTTCAGTCCCGATTTCTATCGACACCTATAAACCACTCGTCGCAGACACCTGTCTCAAAGCAGGGGCACACCTCATTAACGATATCACAGGATTGACCAACCCGAACATGAGGAAGGTCGCGTCAAAAAATAACGTCCCCGTAGTCCTGATGCATATGCTGGGGACCCCAAAGATCATGCAACAGAAACCCGTCTATCAGGATTTGCTTGGGGAACTCATCGCATTCTTTCAAAAACAGATTGCCCAAGCACATAACACAGGAATCCAGCAGATCATCATTGACCCAGGGATTGGTTTTGGAAAAACAGTAGAGCATAACCTACAGATATTGAAACACCTTGAGACATTCAAGACTCTTGGCTGTCCTCTCCTTGTCGGTCCGTCTCGGAAATCATTCATCGGGACGATCACTGGTCTGCCTGTGAACGAACGTCTTGAAGGAACAATCGCTGCGGTGACCGTAGCTGTCATGAACGGAGCAAATATCGTACGGGTTCATGATGTAAAGGAATGCAGACGAGTTATCCAAGTGGTTGATGCGATCCGAGGTGTATGATGTCCGTGGTCTACCTTGGCCTTGGGTCAAATATCGGTGATAAAGAGGCGAATATCACTCAAGCTCTTCGACTTATTTCTAAGATTTGCGAGGTAAAAAAAAAATCTCACCTGTACCATACTGAACCCATCGGGAATACAGAACAGGACTGGTTCCTGAACTGTGTCGTTGAAATTGAAACGGATATTGACCCGAAACACCTGTTATCCTCCTTCAAATCCATTGAACGAACGCTTGGCCGGATAAAAACCACGAAAAATGGACCCAGGACGATTGATATCGATATCCTCTTTTATGGAAATCGTATTGTAAAAACAAAAAACCTTGTTATCCCTCATCCCTTGTTGCAGGAACGGCTTTTTGTTCTTCAGCCGATGATGGACCTGAATCCATCTTTTGTTCACCCTGTCTTAAAAAAACCAATTCAGGAGTTGTACAAAAATCATCCAGGAAACGAGAAAGTCCTGCTCTACAAATAGACGACGTTTATATTCTTCATTTCTATTCTCTACATAAAAAAAGGAGCTTTATCTCATGAGACTGTGTCGTGAATTTTATTTCGATGCTGCGCACTTTATCCCAAAGTATAAGGGAAAATGTGAGAAATTACATGGACATACCTACAAATTAGAGATCGTCATCGAAGGTGATGTCAAGAAAGATGGAATGGTCGTGGATTTTGCAAAAATGAAAGAAATCGTCGAGACGACCGTTCTCGAAAAACTCGATCATCAGGCCTTAAACGAGCTGTTTGAGAATCCAACCGCAGAGCATATCCTTTACTGGATTGCTGAACAATTAAAAGGAAAGTTACCCGTATCATCGATCAAGTTATGGGAAGGACATGGGAAGTGGGTTGAGATACTCCTCTAAATAGGGTTTGAGATTATGGGAGCCGTACGGGAGTACATAAAACTTATTCGACCATATGGCATTCTTTTTATTGGTTTTACTCCTGTTTTCGGTGCGCTGTGCAATGGACAGTTTGATGTCTTTCATCTTGCTCTGTTGTTACTCATTGGGTTACTAGGTCATATCTTTGTCTTTGTCCAAAACGACTATTATGATGTAGAGGTCGATCGTCAATCAAAATATGTTGTACAACGACCGCTCACGTCTGGCATGATTTCAAGAACCAACGCGCGTGTTCTTTTCCTAAGTTCTTTTATCTTATCGGTGGTGCTTGCCGGCGTCTTTTTCTTCTCCGTTCGTTCCTTAATTGTCTTATTACTCTCGTTTTTCCTGATGACCCTATACAATAGATACAGCAAACGAATCCCGGGAATGGAATACGTTTTAGGCGCAGCAGTATTCTCGTATGGGATCTATGGGGCTTTGACCGTCTCCGACCATGTTTCATCATTTGCAGTCATCATTTCCAGCGTTGCATTCCTGCAATGGGTATTTAGTGTAGGAGCCTCTGCGAATTTAAAGGATGTTGAATTTGACACGAAACTTGGGATCAGAACCACCCCGGTACTCTTTGGTGTCTACGCGGTCGGAAATCAATTGAAAAAACCGATCTCATTTCTTTTGTATACGTATGGGATACAACTGGTTCATCTGATCGTCGTCATGCTCCCCTTCTGCTTCGGATATTCTTCTCCGATGCTTTATGGCTATCCGATTCCTCTCCTTGGATATCTTATTCTCGCATGTATCTTACTGATCACCACAAGAGGGATTCTGACAACACCTCTCCAGAAACGCGACCAGATGCTTCGATATGAAGGCATCCATGAAGGACTTGCACTTCTCTTAATCCCGTTTGTACTGTTGAGTTATCTCGTTGAAAATCTCGGCGTCCTGCTCTCTCTTTTATTCCTTGTCGTCTTGATTCTCTGGCCATTAATTTGTTTACGATTTTTATATGGAAAAACACTCATCCCTTTGGAGTAATCTGTAAATACAATGATTTTTTTTCGAAATTATTAAATAGTTCTAGATTATTTTTGTTCTAATAACAAATGTGAGGAGGTGAAAAAAATGGTAAGCATAAAAGAAATAAAGAGCACAATAGCCGTAGCAATAGCAGCAGCATTTGGTTTCATAATAGCCTTAATCTGGAAAGATATCATCATTGGTATAATGAAACTCGCTGGGCTTTGGGCAGACGGTGGACCAACAACATGGAGCGGTGCAGGTATTGCAATAGTCGTGGCAGTGATTATAACTCTCGTATCTGTGCTCGGAATTGTATATATCTCAAAATGGGGCGGCGTTGGACAAAAGTAGAAACACCCCTTCTCTTTTTTTTTAAAAAAAAAATATAATCGTTTAGTGTTACACCATACATCCACAGTTTTTCTGTCGGAGTAAACGAATTTGTTCATTTAAGGAACCAATGAGGATATCTTGTTGATCATGTCCTGTTGCAAACTGCGTCTCTAGTGGGCTGTGATGGTGATATCTTCGGCGGATCATCTCTTTTACGAGAGCTTCATGTCGAAGATAGAGTGCTTTTTGCTTTCCTCTCCATCGTACTGTTTCAGGATGATGGGAATACCCTTTCTTGTTATATACTAAAATTGACCAGATCGCATGCAGCTCTCGATGTTCACCTAATAGATGGTTTCGGCAGAGCTGTTCTGGTGGGATGTCCCAAATTCTCATAACGATAATCCACTTAGTTCGTTGTGAGTGACGCAAGATGTTTAATACGTTTCACAACATTAGGATGAGTGCTGAGCACTTCAAGGAGTTTATCACTGGTCTTCAGTGATATTTTTTTTGTCGAAAGCATCATCAATTCATTCTGATCAATCGTACCACTCATATCTATATCGATATCCTTCAGCTCACGGACCTCATACATCGCCCGAGATGGGTCGTTGATAAAGAATGCCTTCATTCCCTCGGTTTGTTTTAATGCCTGCTTTGGTATCCTTGCAGAACTCACCGTGATTTTGTACAATGCGGTCGCTAGGTAATGAGGTTGATTTCCCAGCTCAGCGCTCCCTTGATCCGCATAATATTCCCTGATCCGTGATCCATACATCACGAGAAGATTTGTGATAAAATAGACGACCAGTGCAAGAATTCCAATCGCGATAGCTCCGCCACTGTCTCGGTCTCGTCGTCCCATCCCGCCCCAGAGAAACGACACGTAGATCATATAACAAATCATCGGAATCACACTGAGCATGGTGATGACAGCGACATCCCGATGCTGAATATGGGACAGCTCATGACCAAGGACTGCTTTTAACTCATCGTCACTAAGTACGTCAAGGAGCCCTTTGGTAACGCAGACACGCGACCCTTTCTTTGTTCGGCCAAACGCAAATGCGTTCGGGATTGGCAGTTGTGATATTCCAATCTTTGGTTTATTTGGTAATCCTGCTTTTTCTGCTAGTTCTCCGACCATCTGATGAAGCTTCGGGTATTCTTGTTCGCTGACATATTTGATTCGCATGGACCATTCAACGATTTTCGGCCCTATCATGAATTGGATGAGAACGAACCCTGCGGCGATTCCAACTATAAAGAGATAAAAGGATGCCCCTGTTATCCCGAGATAATATCCAATCCCAACAAGGATCCCGTAGAGGATCGCAAACATAAGACCTACTAAGAGGTATAGACGTAATTGTAACCACATATTACTTGGTGCCTCCACAGGGATGTATAAAATGCAGAATTTAAAATTTTCTATTGCTCGATTCTCTATGACGCATCGAAGATGATCATCAAAAACGTTTGATACTTCATACGTACTCTTTTATATAACGAAAGTATTTCATGGTTTGATGGGATGTGGTGAAGTAAAAAAACAAACGATATTGGAGAATATGGATTTATTTTCTTTGAAAACATTGAGATTCTTTCTGTATTGTATCCAGGTATCGTAGGAGATGGTTTTATGAAAAATGATCCTGAAATAGTGAACATTCTTCGGGAAGAAGAACGCGTAGGAAAACTTCAGAATCGTACATCGACCCCTACGAATGGGGCAGGTCTTTCAAACACATTCGTTGAACAAAACGAATATGTACCTGCAAACACCAATGAGCCTTCTCGGTACGAACCAAAAAGGACGATTATTGATCTGGTAAGCCCTCAGGAAAAATATGAAACTATTTTTGATAACTATACGGTTGCTATCACCTTAGCAGACAATGAAGAGCGTATTGTCTCATGGAACAAATACACCGAAGAACTCCTTCATATGCAGGAAAGCGACTTATTCATGAAACCGGTTCGTTCCCTGTATCCTCCTGAGGAATGGAAGAAAATACGAAAAGAAAATATTCGTCAAAAGGGAATCCGGTATCGTTTGGAAACCAAGATGCTTCGGAAAAACGTTGAGCCCTTTGATGTGGATCTCTCCATCTGTATTTTAAAAGGCTTCAAAGGAGAAATAGTCGGGTCCGTCGCTATCATAACAGATATCACCGAGTTAAAAAAAGTAGAAAAAGAATTAAAAGAATCTGAAAAAAAATACAGAACGATTTTTGATAACTCTGCTGTTGCCATCACGATGACTGATCAACATGAGAAAATCATTTCCTGGAATAAATATGCGGAAACGTTACTGGGGATGAATAAGGATGATTTATACCTAAAGCCTGTTCGGGATTTATACCCTGCCTCTGAATGGAAAAAAATCCGGTCACAAAATATTCGACAGAAAGGGATGCAGCATCATCTTGAAACAAAAATACAAAAAAAGAACAATGAACAGATCGATGTCGATATCTCTTTAAGTGTCCTGAAAAACCATGAAGACCGGGTCGTCGGTTCCATTGGCGTCATGAAAGATATCAGTGATCGAAAACGCACGGAAAAAAACCTTGAAGAATCTGAGAAAAAATTTAAACTCCTCTATGAAAAAGCACCGGTCCCCTATCATACCTTATCTCCAGAGGGGCTTATAACTGATGTCAATGAGAAATGGTGCCAAGCATTTGGGTATACAAAAACAGAGGTCTGTGGAAAATCGATCTTCGATTTCATCTCAAATCACGAAAAAACATCAGCTAAAAAGTCCTTCGCGCAGAAGATCTCTGAGGGAAAATTATACGCGGGTGGACATGAACGACAATATCTTACAAAAACCGGGGAGAAAAAACTCTTCGTCTCCCATGATTTCTTCTTGTTTGATGAAAACGAAAAAGTAATTTCTGTGTATACGACGATGGAGGACATCACCGAGAATAAACAAGCTGAACAGGCGTTAAAAGAAAAAATCAGCGAACTTGAACGATATAAAACCATCACGGTGAATCGAGAGATGAAAATGATGGAATTAAAAAATGAGATTAATGATTTAAACACCAAACTCCATCAGAAACCAAAATATTAAGAATAATCGAGGGCGGAAGCGACAGAGTGTACCGCCTGTTTCAATCCTTCATTCTTTTGGATGAGATGAAAAGAAATCCCATATCACTGTATTTGCGTTGATATCATGCGTCGTCCTTCCAATGAGAGACTTCGGGAGATATTGGTATCCATCTGGCCAGGTGTGACCCCCGTTATAGATGGTGTAGAGAATTACCGCGGTATTATTGATTCCATTCGAGTAGATATCACGTTGAACCCAGGTATGGTCCGCTGGATCTCTATCCGGTAGTAATGTACTATTCGGAGGCGTAGAGCAGTTATTATGCGCCACCCAGAACGATACTGATTCAGGTACTGAAAGAACGATTCCGCGAGGGTTCCTTGGGAAACCAACAAGGCCTCCTTCCCAAGGTACAAGTGGGTCATGTGTGCCGCTAATGACACACACTGAGATCGGCACTTCTGAGATGTTATACGACAGCAGATCGATTGGTAGTGCGCCTGCGACCGGAGCGATTGCCGCTATTTTTTCAGGCATCTCACACGCGAGTCGATAGGACATCATCGCTCCATTTGATATCCCAGTAATAAAAATTCGATTTTGATCTATAGCGAATTCATGAGAAAGATTCTCAATGAGGATGGTGAAGAAACCGACATCGTCAATGTTCTGCTGATGAGCTGGGTCACTGACATTTTTACGCCCATCATTCCAGTTTTTCTCAAAACCATCCGGGTATACTACAATACAATTGTGTTGATCCGCTAAGGTGTTGAACCCACCGAGTGTCAAACTTCGTTCCATACCCGCGCCGGTGCCGCCTCCTCCATGGAGGACGAAAAGCAGCATAGGTGTAGTATTCTGTGGTAGGTCTGGTGGAATGTGGATTCGATAGCTCCGTTCGAGTCCATTCGTCTGGATGGTTCTCATAAACGTTTGAGGATCTTCTGGAATTTTATACATACATCCAGTCAGAAATACAAGCAAGACAAGAAGGATTCCAATAAGTAAGACATGAATTTTTTTCACTTTATTGTTTTTCATGATATTTCACGTGTTTTCTTTCTTTAATTTATCAAAGAATCAATATTTAATTTTTTACCCAAATTACGCCCCAATCTCTTCTTTTTGCATCTTTCTACAGAAATGTAGAAAATTTTGTCTCGTGTACTATCGATGATATTCTCCAAATAAATACGAGGAATAATCCCGAATGGTAGAGTACCTTATTTCATTAATTTACATTTTTATTACTATAATCCGAGAAGATTTAGACTATTTTTTGTTGATCACAGAACAGATAAAGAGTCAACAAGAAAAGACAAAATAATACCATCATGATGGAACCTTGTATCATTCTTTCAACTACTGATAGAATTTCATAAATAACTTGTGAATTCGTATACCACGTAAATCCTGAGCAGCTGTACGAGACACAAAATAAGCTTGGAATCGCTAAGGTAAATGTTCTCCCAAAACGCTCGATAAAAACCATTGTCGTACTACTCATGCTTTCATGATAGATATCAAACCAACTTAGAATAAATAATAAAAGGGGTAATGCGAGGATGAATTTTATGAAATTCTGGATCGGGAAATCTCCTTCAGTGAGGAAATTCACAAATTCAACGTTCGATTCATTATTCACAAAAATCTTCGCATCAGAGACATAATAATTGTATGATAACGTTAAATCTACAACAGCACACAATACCAATGCCACATACATGAGTAACGATATTTTTATCGTTCTTTTCTCCGTCTGTTTCCCTCCGTTTTTCCAATTAATTCCTCTATGGAGATAGTTAGATCCATCGTATCATTTTAATGATAAGTACTATCTCACCCCAACAATGAATGCTCCCCATGTTTGGCAACAGAAGGGCTATAAACCAGATATGTAACCCGTCATGGCGAAATCGAAATGGCATAAAAACAGGGTCAAAAAAATATGTTCCATTATACGGCTTATGCGATACTATTCCATAGAATCCCCCATCCGCACTAATATGTTTTACAGTACCCCTTCCTATAATATGCGGGTTTGCCTGGCATCCAGGTATCCCTAGGAGCAGAAGCACTATCATCCCAATGAGTATCACTTGTTTCCGCATACGTTTTCCCTATATCGTAGATTTGTAATATTTCATTCTTTAAAAATCTTATATCCTTTGTTTAGATCTTCGGTGACCTTCGTTTTGCCCACCCGTGAGTAATAGATGGTGTTCTCCAATCAGACCCCCCGTAGTTTTCAGGACCAAAAACCGTAAAATCCCCACGAATATTTTCTGTTACTCTGTCACTACCATAGGTCAATGTGCCAATGAACAATCCATGAATATCACGATAGAGGTAGGAAGCCATTCGGTAAAAAAACCAACCAGTGAGAGTACCTGATTCCAGTTCATCAGAGGTCGACCAGGTACCATTCATTGTACCAATTCCAATAATTTTCCAGAGTCCCATGTTTTTTATAGTAACGGTGATTTCCCCATCTTTTTCGAAATATTCATGTCCAGTTCCATTCGGATTTATCTACCAATGCCCATAAAAAGTGAACGTGGATGGTATGGGTGTGAATGATCGTTCATTACCCTTTTCACCATCTATTTCTCTCGTCCCAGCAACCGATGATATGATTGCGAATAACAATAGGCATACAAGACAACTTAGTATTCTCTTTTTCATAATTTTTTCCTCGCCTCATTATTTTTTTGCTTATTCGTATCCCGCCGTTTAGAGGACAAGATCCACCCTGCCGACTATAAACCGGGGGGTGATTAACGTCTTTGCCGTATCGTTCTGGTATGTTATTTTCTCCCCCGCAATATAATGAAGGAACTGGAACGGTCTGAACAGTACTATCCGTACGTTGACTGCTTCAAAGGTGTTATACCAACCTCCTTCAGTCAGATTTGTATATCTGCCGAAGAGGAAAACTCGTGTTGGCATATTTTCGATATCAACAGGGTAGAAAAACATCCTTTCTGCAGGGTTCATGATGAAGCCATGAACGGATGTTCTGAACACTAAATGTTGATTCGCGTACGCCAAATACACGAACGGTGCATCTTCGTGGATGAGTTCTTGTGCTTCCTCATAGAGGTCTGCCCGTTCCGAGGTAGTGTACGTTTCTATCGCCGCTGTGAATAACTCTTGCACAGCTGAATTATTGTAAAAAGCGACATTTCCCGCTGTTCCAATTGTACATTGATTTGCGCCGTACAACACGTTCATGAAGTTATCTGGGTCACCGTTGTCTCCGGTCCATCCGAGGAGACAGATTGAGTGTTCTCCTGCCTGGGTTTTTGCGAGATACGTTGACCAATCGATCTGGTAAATCTGGACATGAATATTGACATCCTCAAGATAGCTTTGNNTGGGTCGAACATATATGGTCGACTGACTGGCATTACCCAGAGTGTAGTGTTGAACCCGTTTGGATACCCTGCTTCCATCAACAGTTGTTGCGCCTTGGTAGGATTATATGAATAATCCACAATATCGTCGTTATATCCAAGCATAAAGGGAGGCATGCCGTTCTTTGCGACAGTCGCGGTTCCTTTATAGAGATTTTGAACAATCCAAGTTTTATTAATCGCATAGTTCACTGCTTGCCTGACTGTTCTATTGGTAAATGGTTTAAAGTATCCTGGGGTTTTTACCCAAGGCTCATCGGGGTCATGAATACCGTTGTGATTTGTGTCATTATATCCATATCCGTTATTCATCGCAATATAGCCGATATTCATACCTGGATTTGCGAGCAATGTTAAACTAACATCAGCTTTTATGATATCTAAACTTGCTGGATCTGGATACTCCATGCCCTGAATTTCTCCTGCTTGTATCGCAAGTAGCCGTTTAGAAGGGTCTGTGATGACTCGGTAGATTACTTTATCTAATTTTGGAGCGCCACGCCAATAATTCTCAAACGCTTCTACGGTGATGTGATCATCTATTACCCATTCTACAAACTTAAAAGGACCAGTACCACAAGGGTGTTTGAACGCATCTGCTCCATATTTTGCTGCGTTAGTTGGGCTGACAATAGCAACTGTGAACATTGCGAGGCTTGTCATGATCGCAGCGTTTGGTCTTCTTAAAACAATTTTCACCTTGTAATCATCGATTTTTTCGACTTTCGTTATGTCACTGAACATGTATCTCCAATACGCCCATTCTCCATATTGATAATACGGATGACTTGTATTGTATTGTCGTTCAAAAGAGAAAACAACAGCACTTGCGTTGAAATCGGTTCCATCGTGGAATTTCACTCCCTGTCTGAGGTCAAAGGTGATGTTTTTTCCGTCCGGAGAAATGGTCCATGCGGTGGCTAAACATGGTTGTATCAATGTACTTCCGGGTTGATACTCGATCAACCCTTCGAAGATACTATCAGTTCTTGCGGTCGACTCCTTATCAGTGACATCCGCCGGATCAAGCTTATCAGCATCTCCAGAACATCCGAATATCAGAACCTTTTGTTGCAGTATCTGAGAATTCTGTTCTCCTACTTCGTCCTCGTCTCCGTAGTAGGACGAAACATGGTTTTCGAAGCAGGGGTATGCAAAAGTCGCAGGAAGAGCACTAGAAAGAAGAAAGAGACAGGTAAACATGCCGATTATCTTTTTTTTCATTTTTTTCCCCCCTTGTAAAAACAAGCTAAGAATTATTAGACTCTCCGTTTATATAAATGTTTGGGGCTGTTAAAAATTCAGAGCAGATATCGAGGATGGATATAAAGAAATTCTCTTCAAAAAAAGAATATAACATCTATTTTCCTTTTTGGATTATCAATTGGATCTTTAGGGAATGTCCCACAGACGATGTACTTATCTAACAAAATATCTTCATAATTTTGAACAAATCACTATATAAACAAATGTTATTTTAAACAAATTTTCAGAGGCTGGTATTTATAAAGAATGATCTCTTATAAAATACAAGGAGGCAGAATGAGAAATTCCTCTAAACTATTTCTTTCACTCGTTGTAACTGTTATCATTGTCGTTAGCGGGGTTATTATTTTTTATAAACCGAGTACTAAAGCAGACACAATCGACGGAAAAACTCCTAAGAAAAACACCTACGATGTTGGATGGGTAGTGAAAAAAAGTTCACTTCTAAACATCTCAGATTTCGTTAGTAGAAATACTGTTTACAAAAAAACAATATCTTTTGAGACCCCAAACCTCAAAGACATCACGTTTCGCCTTCGTTGGACTGATGATACTGCACCTTTTTTTGGTTTATGCGGTCTTGATACCTTAACACTTACCGTTACCACACCCGATGCAACCACCATCACAAAATCCGCACGATGCACAAGAATAACAAAACAAGGACTCATTGAAATTACCATCCCCGTGAAGAATAACATACCACCGTCACTGAGGGTGGAATCTACCAGTCTCATCGAAGCAGGACAACAACTCCTTGATACCTCTTTTGATTTTACATGGGTCAATGAAGAATTTACTCTACAGGTATCTGACCACATCGGGGAATTTCGTTTGCTAAAAAGACTAAGAGACACAGGAAATGATTTTACCTTAGAAATTACCTCTCAATACTACCATGCTACCATCATTAACAACGAAAATCTCAAAGAAACGAGCAATACCCGTGAAGGAATATTCAAAGAAACAAGCTATATTCCCCCCTCAATGTGCCCATTCTGCGATGGTGAATTTCACCATGAACCTTGGTGTCCGTATTACGAGGATCCTTTCGAAGACGATTTCTTTGAGGATGATGCTTGGGATGATGACCATGATTACGAGCCGATTCCTTTGGATAAACCATGGCAATTTATCCTAGCCTACTTTATGTTTTTATTCATGGTATTTTTTAGTAAAATGTGGGTATTTGGTGGAATACTCTAGCCACCATGTCTGCATTTCATCTAAACACTAGTTATTCATAATATCTTTTTTGTAACTTATCGGAATAAAAAAAGAAAGCATTTCTAATATGAAATGCTTATGGGAACTGTAACCCTGAGTATCAATGTCGGGGGTGGACATCAGTGTTAATTCTACAGTTTCCAGTAGCTTAAGTTGACACTCTCAATTTGTCCTACCAAAAGTATTAAAAATATAGTATTTGATTCAATATTACTAGTAGAGGGGCGAACAGATACTAAGATAACGCGTATGGATAAAATATAGTGTTTTCAAAAGAATAATCGCGAGGGGATGGAGACCATGATACACTCGGAGGGAAAACGAGATACACAATATAACAGAGTGGTCACGCTTTCTAAAGCGTATCATGTTTTCTCTGAGACGACGATTGAGGAAAAAGTAGATCAACTTTTCACCGCTTATGTTATTTCAACCCCTGAGAAAACGGCATGGGTTCATCCGGTACAAAAGCATCGGTGTTCTACTAATCGAAATATGATGTGGACCGCAGGCTTGCGGAACATAAGTCATCGGATAGAGCGGTCTCGGACAAAACTACAGAAAAAAATCGTTTCTGTGTCGCTGGCTTTCCTTCTGTTGTTTGTGGTAGTTGTTACTGCACCATTTGTCAATGTACCTGGCGGCTCGGAGCTTGTTGTATCAATTTCTCCTGCAACGGTTAGGACTGGTGACTGTCTGTATGTGAATGTGACGATGNNCCAGTTCAGCAAATATTACTTCAGGTACTTGTGATATGGGTGGTATTGAAACCATCAATCTCTCCTTGGTTGATACAGCTTCGGCAAATCAATTATGGCAAGCGGTATGGATTGTACATGAGGTACCGGTGGGAGAGTATATCGCCGCGATTACCGTCATAGACAAAGATAACACTTCCTATCACGCTGAGGTTGAATGGAGTGCTCTTCCTGAAGAGCAACCGCGGGAAGAGCAACAGAATGAAACACAGAACGGAACAGCACCACCAACGAATGTCACTACTGAAAACGAGACAGCAAACATCTCAATCATTCCGGAGTTGTCTATTTGGGACGACACAGATTCTCAGAAAAGGTATGTGGGAGAGCACATTACATTCTATGCAAACTGCAGTGGTCATGAAAGCATTGAAAATGTCACCTGTCTTATATCTTTCAACCTTGGATCCTGGACTGAACCTGAGAGGATGTACTATAGCCAGGGTCTGTATATCTACAGCAGAGGTTTTAATGCTGATGGAATAGTTGAGTTCAAGGTGGTTTGTTCTACTCCGGGACAGGGGAATACGACGGTGGTGGGTGAATGTGTTATCTCAATAGATAAACCCCATGTTTTTGAACCCGTATCACAGATTGAAATAGGGAAATCAGTTCAGTGGAAGCAGAGTTTCGATGTTAAAAACAATTTTACGGTGAATATTTCTGATTCTGCATATAATATATCGGTGGACGGTGTGGGTTCTGAAGATGAGATTATCGTAGATGAGAATGTTCGTAAGAGCCTTAAGGACTATAATCATGAGAAAGAAAAAGATGCTCTTGCGAAGGAAATCAAAGAGTTGCTTCAAAGTACCAAGAGAGGTTCTAATAAAGTACCATCTCAGCAGGAACTGTATCAGTTATATGGGATGTTAAAAGACAACATCTCAATTGAAAAGATTCTCAATGAGACATATGATGATATAGAGCACAATATCGATCAATTTGTTCTGGAGGATGACCAAGTCCAGTTGATTCTATCAAATGTTTCTGGTGAAGTTGAAGTAAAATATTTTACTGAAGCACCAAAAATTCTAGAAAATATAATTGATGCATCTCGGAAGCAGATAACGGTGTATTCTGATGTGCATTATGAGAATGTTTTCACCTATACTTCTATTGTTGAAAGTCCACAGAATTCCGTGGAGTTATTCTGGATTGTGAATGGGTCGTATGTCCTTATGAGGAATGCAACCTATGTTGATACAAACGGTAACGGTTTCATTGATAAGATAGAATGGGTCATTCCTCATCTGAGCAATCAGACATTTGAAATTGTCATTACAAAGGCAGAGCATCTGAATGAAAACAGGGAGTTACTTGCTGATGTGTATAATGAGGTGTATAAAAAAGATGGTATTTGGTCTGAGCATATATATCATCATGAATATGTGAGGGTGACGTTTGAAGATAATTTAACGAAATATAATGATATCACGTTATATGTGAGAAATACTCAGGGTCTTGATACGATCGTGGAGGTGTATTATTATGATTCTGATGAGAAAATCACTGAGTTTCCGATCATTGACGAGGAGGATTTTTATAAGGTGTATCTTACAGGGATGACTGGTGAACATCGAACGTTTGATTTAAGGATAAAGAATCTTGATAATAACAATTCTGCTTATTTGGAGTTTGACTACATCGTCGATCCAACAGGATGGGTTTCACCCACAGGAAATGCTGACCCGAGCAGCCAGTGGACAAACGAACAAAGAGCTTATGATGATAACACGGGAACATATGCTACCCATACCGGGGCAGTTGGATGGCGAGGGTTTTTAGAATTAACCCTCAGCAGTGCAATATACTGTGATCGTGTACGGGTCTTCTCTGATTTTGGATATGGGATTGTTGACCTTGTTGATATAGATATTTATAATAGTACAAGTTGGATGGACAAGTATAATGGAACGATTAATGACGCTGCCTGGACTGAATTAAGTTTCAGTGCTGAAACGAACGTCACCAAAGCCCGTTTTCGATATCATTATTTAGTAAATTTATATGATTTTTGGTTCTATGAATTTGATTTCTGGCAAGGTCAACCTATTGTATCACCAAACGGCACTACTCTTAATGCGACTTCAATTGACGAAACGACAGCGATTTTAAAAGGAAATGTTTCCGATGACGGGGGAGAACCTTGTGAATATCGTTTCCAATACGGCTCAGATACTTCCTATGGAAATAATACTACATGGGGAGGTAGCGAAATAACAAACGGAGAATTCGGTACAATGATTCAATATCTTACCCTCGGTTATACCTATCAGTATAGAGTACAGGTTCGCAATAGTATTGGTACAGTAAATGGTTCAAATAAAAATTTTACTACGGCAACACCGTCACTAGGTTGGGTGACCCCTACCAGCCATTATGATTCAAATTCTCAGTGGAGCAATGAAATAAATGCTTATGATGATGATACAGATACCACTACTCAATCCTATCATACTATTAATGATCCCGATGGACAATGGAGTTTCTATATCTATGTGAATCATAGTGTCTTACTGTGTGATAAAGTTCGTTTTTACGCCAAAGGACCTACCGGAGATACCGTGCAAATCGATCAAGTTGATCTTGATGTTAAAAAAGGTGGGGTTTGGGTTGATGCGTACCAAGGCACATTTTCTGATAGGCAATGGGTAGAAAAAAGTTTCACCCAGGGAAGTGTCAATTCAGCACGGATGAGCTTTCATGTCAATGTAAACACTGGTGGCATGTATTATGAGTTGTATGAGTTTGATTTCAATAAATCAAGACCGGTACCAACGATAACTAATGTAGGTCCAGCTAATCGGAGTTTTGGCATTTCCCTACGCCCGCAAATGAACATTACCGTGAATAATCCTGATGGAAACAGCATGACGCTAAGTTGGTACAGTAACAGTAGCGGTTCGTGGCAACTCTTCGGCATCAACAGTTCTATTGCAAATGGAACGTACCATCAGCAGAATAATAATTTCAGCAGCAACAACACGAAATATTGGTGGAAAGTCTCCGTTACTGATGGGATAGATACGAATACGTCTTGGTTTTCTTTTTCAACACCAGATACCATAAAACCCAGTTCAAATGTTGTAGCGATCACACCATACTGGAAGAAGACAAGCCCGTTGACGATCACAGCAACCGCATCGGATACTGGTTGGAGTGGATTGAAGAATGTCACGATGTATTATAGGTTCAGCAGTAATAATGCCTCGTGGGGAGGATGGAAAAGTGCAGGTGTGGATACTGCTTCGCCGTGGTCTTGGAGTTTTGCGTTCTCGAATGGGACTGGGTACTATCAGTTCTATAGTATCGCGAAGGATAATGCGACAAACGCGGAGTCTGCTCCGGGGAGTGCTGATGCACGATGTGGGTATGATACCACAGCACCAAGTTCATCGGTGGATGCGATTACCTCGTATTGGCAGAAGACTTCTCCGTTGACGATTGATGGAACTGCGAGTGACACGGGCGGGTCTGGGCTGTGGAATGTCACGCTGTGGTATCGGTTTAGCAGTAATAATGTCTCTTGGGGTGGTTGGGTGACCTCTGGGCTTTTTGACTCTAATCCCTGGGTTGCCGTCTCATGGAGCTTCACCTTCTCCAACGATTCTGGATATTACGAGTTCTACAGCATCGCCAAGGACAACGCCACAAACACAGAATCAGCACCAGGTTCCCCAGATACAATCTGTCGCTATACCAATGTCACTGTTCCCGTTGTGATTACCAATGCTTCAACTGGTGTAGAGAAGACTAATGCGACGCTTTGGGGATATGTCCAAAGTAACGGAGGAGAGAATTGCACCGTCCGATTTGAGTATGGGACATCCACGAGTTATGGGACTAACACGACAAATCAAACGAAAACAAGCGGTCAGACATTCTCTGCCGGTATCACGAGCCTGACAAAAGGTCAGCTTTATCACCATCGAGCGTTTGCGAATAACACTCTGGAGGCTGATTCCGGTGATGATCTGACGTTCCTTACCAAACCTGATCCACCAAACACTCTCAACGCACAACCAAACAGCAGCAGTATATATCTCACATGGAACGTCGGGATAGGCGCGAATACCACGTATATCGAACGAAACGCAAGCGGACAAACCATTTGGACACGAGGACAAGGGGAATTTGTTTACAACGGCAGCGCAATAAAATACGAAGACAGCGGACGCAACCCAGGAACAACCTACTACTACCAAGCATGGAGTTTCACTACCTGGACATCTAATCCCACGCTCTCTCAATATAGTGATGACAACGACAGCACCAGTGCCATAATTGGAGTAAATATATCGATTGGCGTCACCCCATTGGCATGGGATCAGGGGACAATACTCATCGGAGATTCGAACGCTACCACCGGGTTGTATTTCAACCTTACCAACCAAGGAAATGTCCCCATAAACATCCAAATCAAAGCAACTAATGCGACCAATGCCACGACCGGTGCCAAATGGAATCTTACGGGGTCTATAGGACTCAATAATTTCTCGCTCCAGTTCAAAAAAAGCGGTGATGCAAACTGGACAACTATAAACCTCACCTACGATACTATTATGCTTAATCTCCCTGCAACGGGGACCGATTGGCTGACGTTTGACTTAAACCTGATTATGGCAACGACCTCGTCGACTGGAGATCCACTATCTCTTACAATTACCTTTAAATCAGTCGCAGCATAAACAATCAATAGTGTTTCTTTCTTGGATACTATTTTATAGGGTGCTAAAAGCATTTTTCAACGAGCGTATCGTTTTCTGCTGATGGTGTTCTCGTTGCGTTTCTTTGAGGAATTTTTTGTCATTTTGTCATTTTGACTTTTTTATGGTGTAAATTTAAATATGATAAATGACAAATGGTATCGTGCTAAATATTGACATAATATGGAATGGAAACGAAAAAAACCTCACAACAAACGGAAGGAAAATAAAATGAACAAAACGATCCTTGTATGTTTACTCTTCATCCTTCTCATTGTCTCATCCGTACAACTCGTATTCGCGGATGAACAAATCTCAGTTGGTTTTGATCCTAATCCGATCCAACAACCGCCCTATGAGCCACCATCACCACCCAGTAACATTCCACCTGTAGCAAACATTACCGGTCCAAGGATAGGATATGTGAACCAGTCCTTGATCTTCTCTGCTCATTATAGTTATGACCCTGATGGAATACTCATTGAATACCGCTGGGATTTCGAAAACGACGGTCTCTTTGATACCGAATGGACGAAAGAAATCCTCATCACTCACTCGTATTCTAACCCTGGAAATTACACAATAAAACTCCAGGCGAAAGATGATAATCAAGCAACGGGAGTAACACAGCTTATTATTACTATTATCCGACTCACTTCCCCTTTACAACTCCCCATTGCACAAGCAAATGGACCGTACCAAGCATATGCAAACCAAACAATCACCTTCCACAGTAACGATAGTTACGATCCCGATGGAATCATCATGAATTACACCTGGGATTTTGGTGATAAAACACTATCCTATGAACAAAACCCAGTACATATCTATACACAACCTGGGAATTACATTGCGATCCTAACCGTCAGAGATAATGACAACCTCAGTAATATCGCTCTTGCCTCAGTATATATCCGTGAATATAAAGAGACTATAACACCTGGCACTTCTCAATCTGCTCCCCCAATAATCCCTTTTATGAGTTTAATACTTATATTTTTGATAATACTGTTTGCCACCCTTTACAATCTCTTGATAAAACCTACAAAGAATCATATCCTTTCCACCAAACAGCAGAAACGATCAATCATAAAAAATGGAATCGATGAAAAATTCGGAAATACATCCATTGAATTTAAAGAAAAAACCGGAATTACTAAACAAATATCCCTTAAAGAAAAACCTATGCAGAAACGCCATATCTACAAACCGATAGGAAAATCAGTTTTTCTCAATACAGACGATGAAAAATTAGGAGATATAATTGAAATAATTCATGACCAAAACAATCAGATCATTGGATATAAAGTAAAAGAAGACAAATCGAAAAAAGAACTACATTTATTCGCAGAGCACTGCAGCCAACAGAAAAACAACTACATCTACACGCCAGACTGTTTTACAATTCCATCGAAAGTTATGAAAGGTTTCGAAGTCTGTGATAACATCAACCCGGATATCATCTTATTGTTAAAAGATAATGTTGTATCAAAAGATGAATGGGAAAAGATATACATCCAGCAGGATGATGAATTAAGGAAAAACATAAATCATCCATATGCTCTTGATAAAACGATCCAGGGCAGTCTGCATATCCTGAAAAAACAACATATCCTCATAGAAGATAAGTTAAAAGAGTTACAGAGAAAGAAAGGAAAAAATGTGATTAGTCAGAAACAATATCTACAAATGGCACGTCCGTACCATCAGATGTTAGAAGATATTAATCAGAACATTAAAAAGTACCAGAACTTAACCAAACGACTTAAACATACTTCATCAAGGAAACATAATAAACGCCATAAATAACTTTTTTACTTTTTTTCATTATCTAAAAAAATGTAATATGAATGAATACAGAAATTTTAGGTGTTTTGGTTAAAAGTTACAGGATATATAGGGCATCTTTTCTGATATGAGCATTGGAAAATTATCAGAAAATTTTCGTTACATTGAAACAATAACTTATAAATATTACGAACTAATTACATAGCCCTTGTCCAATTCTATATGATTGGATACTAAGGGATGATGAGAAATGGGATGCAGAAAAAACAAATATAATGTAGCATGTGCAAGTGATATAAGGAAAATTCTGTTTGCCTGGCTTGTCTCAATGCTCTGGTTGAGTGTAATGACACCAATGGTTTTAGCAGATGAAACCTCTATCAGCGTCACTTTCAATCCGGAAGGTGTGATCGATATTGATGTGACGCCAAAAACCTATGACTTCGGCTCTGTGCAGGTAGGGGCATGGAAAAACACAACTAACAGCTACTTCACCATCTACAACAACGGCACCTTATCCATGGATACGCAATTTAAAACCAACGCAACCACGGATAGTACGTCACTTACCCTCGACGGCGATGGAGCCCCTGGGAATAACGCATACTCTTTTCGAACTAATGGACTCGACAACGATGGGTACATCACTGCTGCATATGGTGTTGAACAAGACACTGGAATCGCCGCTCATACCAACAAGGTATGTGGCCTTTGTTTGAACATGGGAAACAGCATATCTCAGAACTGGACCTCACAACGGACAACCATCTATCTGCAAGGTAGCCTATCCTAAAGACTGAGAGAGTGAATAGAAATCCTCCGTTTTCCTTCCTTTTTTTTCTATGTACAATTAATAAATAATAGTAGAGATATTAGGTATTGGTGAGAGGGAACGTGAAGAAGATACTATGGTTCGTTATTCTACTTGTCTTTCTACTCCAGCTACTCACCACTCAGGCACAGGCAAGCTTGCAGATCTGGCCTGGAAAACTTACCATCTCCATGCCAGAGGGATACCCAACTGAGAGAATTTCGTATCTCATTGAAGTAACAAACCCTTATATGTACTCGATGAACACATCCGCGCGAGTAGAAAACCCAGACATGCAACAGCTTACTACTAACTATTCGTACATCCCTGATCTCTCTTGGATAACCGTCGAACCGGAGACGTTGTATCTCCCTGCAAATACCTCAAGCACTTTTAAGGTCTTTCTTGATGTTCCTAAAAGCGAACGATCCAATTATTATAATACAAGTTGGGAGACCTGGGTCGTCATTTCCTCTGATAAACCAGCAGGTGATACTGGAGGACTCATCTTCGAGGTAGAACTCGCAGTAAAACTGTTTATTCACACCCCATCACGACAAAATGAACCAACTGCAGGAATCTTCATAATCCTCATCGGAGTAATCATCACAAGCGGAGTAATTTATATTCTATTGAAAAATGTAAGAAAAAACATCCCAGGAAAATAAGAAATCTCCATACAAGGATGCATCTGACCATTGCTTTTTAATAAATTTTTTTTTTTGCGGAAAAATAGTGTTCGATTTCTTTTTTTTATAACAAAAGGGATGCAGAGATAGCTGCCCTTCTGAGAAGGTGCTGGTAGTGTAAATTCATAATACATACTGTAAAAATCGATTACTCTTCTGTAATCGATGGGTCGTGTGTTTGTATTTTTTAATATGCCTTATTTTCAAAATTGTATAAATAAGGAAATCTTTTTTAGATGGTTCGTATCGTATTTCTGATCATTCTTTCGTAGATAAGGCATATCGTATGTATATTATTTATTTGACTTTTTTCTCCTTTAAGTGATTCACATGTGAATCACATATGAATCATATATGAATAATATATGAATCTAATATGAATAGAATATGAATCTTATATGAATCGTAATATTTATAAAGAGGAGAGTCATATGTGATTCAACCATGGGGAAAAATCCTAGATTTCCTGTCGGTTTTCCACCCGTTGTACGAGAATGCATCAAAGAACATGTCGGTGAACTCGGCAATTCTGAAGCAGAAGTAGTCAAAAACATCGTTCTCATCTATTTCACAGAAAGGGGACAATTCAAATCTCGAAGGAAAAAGGAGGCAGGACAACGATGACCAGAAAACCTGCTCTCCAACGTCTCCTATCCATCACAACCTTCCTCCTCGTCCTCAGTATGTCTCTATACACCGCACGAAGCATAAACCCAATACCACAACAAATCATCACCGTAGACCCTAGCGGAAACGGTAACTACACCAGCATCCAAGACGCCATCACCCATGCATCACCAACCGACATCATCCAGATACAACCAGGAACCTACCATGAATTCGCTATCACTATCGACAAAAAAATAGACCTTATCGGAACCGATACCAACACGTGCATCATCAACTGCAATGAAAACCAAGGCTTCATCATACAAAGCTCTTTCGTCACGATATCACATCTCCAGATAACCAACACCAAAGAATCAGCGATATCGATCCAACCAGGATGCAACGGATGCAACATATCTTACTGCGATATAAGCAGCATAAACAATGGAAACGGCATCGATATCCTCTCCTCATACAATACAATCTCACACTGCAACATTGAAGGAGTCACACAAACTGGACAAGCACTAAAGATACAAGGAAACTACAACACGATCGACGACTGCACACTTCAACACTTCAGCAATGGGATTCTGTTAATTGACCAGGCTACAAACAACAATATCATGAATTGCAACATCTTTGACAACGAAAATGCCATCGACATACGCATGAACTCAAACAACAACGTGATCACCAATTGCAACCTCTACTCAAACCTGCAAGGCATCAAAATCTGGCAGAACTCCAACAACAACACCGTCTATCTCAACAACATGTTCAAAAACGATAACAACGCGATCGACGAGGCCACCAACCAATGGGACAATGGATCACAAGGCAACTACTGGGACATCTATCAAGGCATCGATGCAAACCAAGATAGCATAGGAGATGCCCCCTATATTATCTCAGATCAAAGTGCAGACCGCTTCCCCTATATGACCATGCTTCTAGCTGACGTCGTCATCGCCCCCACCGACATAAAACAGACAACAAGTACAGCAGATCCAACACCAACATTCACCTGGAGTTCTGTAATATACAGCAAAGGCATCACCGGATACGCTATCAGAATCGATGCCGACCAAGAGATCATCATAAAGACTTCAACCTGGACGTCACCGACCAACCTTACGAATGGTGTACATATCTTCGTTATACGCGCTATAGGCACAGATGGACCGAGCAGCGTCTCACGATCTCTGAAATTCACGATTGACACCAACTTTAACGACCTTGACCACGATGGATGGAGTGACGAAGAGGAAATACGCTATGGATCTGACCCCGACAACCCAGAGAACTATCCACTTGACACCGACGGGGACCACTTGCCAGATAACGTCGATACCGACGACGACAACGATGGCTACAGTGACGAGTTAGAACTCTCGTATGGCACCAACCTGAAAGATAAAAATAGTTATCCTGAAGACACCGATAGCGACAAAGTACCAGATGAAAACTCACCTGATGGAAAATACCAGGGAGATATCGATAGAGACGATGACGGTCTTCTCGATACCATTGAAATCCGACTAGGATCCGATTCTGCGAATAACACCGATGTGAAAAAAATTTACCTCGGAGGAAATCCCGCTTTCCTCGTTGATGTATCCCAAGATGGAATCTACGATATCCTCTACGATCCTGCAAGTGAAACTATCCACGCAGTGGAATATGCTGATGGCATCTACCGAATCGATGCGAATGGAGACGGCTCATGGGACTACCTCTACCATACCACCGACAACTCAGTAACATCCTATCAAGAATCATATATCACGTTGCCGTTAATCTTGTTGCTGACCGGTATTATCCTTACTCTCCTCGCGATTGGTATTTTCTCTTATATCAAAACCAGATCCCGCTATCCAAAGAAACTGAGGGGACAGCCCAAAAAACTCCTATCTAGCATTTCACCAATTGACAGTGGAACTCAAGAGATGATCACCGAGACACGTACCCTCCTCTGCAACATCCAACACAATGTCAACATATACATAGAAAAACTCAATCAAATCGAGAAACAAATCCCTGCCATATCATCAGAGTTGGAATGTCAGCAATTCCCTGAAAAAGAGATAGTAACACAGGAATTCAAAGATGGTGATGAGCTACCACGTCCAGAACAACCGATGCCATCTTCTAAATCCAGATATGAAGATGTCAATGCTGAGATCGATAAACTCTTCGAAACGCTCCATCAAAAAAATACCTGAAAATACAAATGTAAGTAAATGTTTACGGCAAAGAGATCCCGATGAACAAAACATTCTGTGTCCTACTTCCCCTCTTTCTCTTATTTTTTACTATTTATTGTCAAGCGAATGTCATAGTTGAACCCGCAGAATTAACGGTCACGATAACCGACAACTTCCTACAAGAAAGCACCTCAACAAACATCACCATCCTGAATGATAACAACTACACTATCAACGTAACTTGGTATCTCGAACACCCCAACCCTCCTTCTTTACTGCGGCCAAACCGAACCTTCATTGAGAACCTTTCATGGATGCATGTCACTCCATCCTGGCAGCTCGTAGATTCTTATGCGATAGCATCATTCTCCATTTTTCTGATCATCCCACAACGAAGCGATCTCTTCGATCAGCACTGGGAAACATGGGTCACGTTTACACCCCATAGAGAGAATGACAACGGTATCTTTTCTCAAGAATACGCGATTCGTGTCTACATTGATACACCTATATCATCAGCCCAACCAAGCATCCCTGATTCGAACGCTCAAGAACATGATTTCTTCACACTTCTTCTCATCACAGGAGCAATTACCACCGGAAGCCTCCTTTTACTTTTCTGGTTCTGGAAAAAGAAATCAACGTAAAACACTCACCACACAAATCACCCATGGCATGAACAAAGCATAAGCTTTACTCTGTCGTACTCACCAATTCTTGTAACAGAACAGTAATGTCTCCCTCGAACTCAGCAAGACTTATTTTGTTTGACATCACACTATCAGGAGATGCAATCACTGTATCAAGTCACTAATCCTTTCCCGTCGATTTTGGTGAATAGTATCTGCCAGCCAGTAAAATCTTGTGTTTTTCTCCTGTTGAATATATAAGGAGGTGTCGGGGGCGGGATTTGAACCCGCGACCTCCAGATATCTTAGCATTAGCTACAAACGAACCTTTGAGCTGAGCTTATGAGTCAGGCGCTCTGGCCAAGCTGAGCCACCCCGACGTGACAGGATGCAGAATAGGAACTGTTTATAAAAAACTTTCTTGGTAAAACAGCATCATTCTTCTAATGAAAGTTTTTTCTTTCCACGTAAAAAAATAACAGGAATTGATTCGCGTTTCAATCGTTTCCGTAACTCCGTGTCGTTGGTCACAACCACCCCATGCGTTTTTTTCGCTGCTTCAATAATTGCATCATCTGCGTTTCCCGCAATAGTTTCAATTGTTTGGTAACGCTCTGCAAGTTTCAATGATGCAGTTGCTTTTCGTTTTCTCTCACTAGCTGTCTGCTTGGAGAGGACCTCGAGTTCTTTGATTACCTCAGTGGGAACAACAATACAATATCCGTCAAGTAATCGGGAAAGTTCCTTCTCCCAATCAATGAAAAATTCAAAAAACGAAAGGATAGCACTACTGTCTAGAATTACTGTTTTATGGATTTTATCTCCCCGTACCCAATCAAATGCCATTTGCCTTCAATGCGCCTGCTCACCGCTATGCGTTGCCCTTGATCTGCACAGACCGGTAATTTCAGTTTCACTCTGATCCAATCAGGCCGAAGCTCATTGATGATACCAACAGTGGTTGCTGTCCCGACCGTCAGCATCAATGGTTCATTCGTTTTCAATGGTTCGACGTCTTTCTCATCGACAGTTCCAACAGCACGCTTCAATAAACACATTGACAAATCAATCGTATCAAGCACTGGTGGAAGCTGCCCTGGTCTTCCAACGATTTTTCCTGCGAGGGAATCTGATTTGACCATAGTAGGATCAAGCTCAGTGCCAATCGCGATTAACCCGCCCGGTAACGCGATGTTGGTAATAGAACCACCCGTGATAAGTGAATGGGCTGTTGTGAAGATTGGTTCAAGGACTTGTTTTCCTTCGACCTCTCGCTTTCTCCCTGGTGCAATCTCGATATTCTCCCCTTTCTTTAGGGTCCCCTGGAGTAGCGATCCTCCGACGACACCGCCTTTCAATTCGCTCAGTTTCGTCCCAGGTTTATTGACATCGAAACTCCGTGCGACGTACATCAACGGAGGTTTTTCCNNTTGATGTCATGATGGGCGCTGACCGGGATGATTGGTGCGCCTTCCGCGCAGGTTCCTTTGACAAACTTCACGATCTGTTCGTAATTCGTAAGAGCGTCTTCCTCGGAAACCAGATCGATTTTATTCTGGACGATAATAATCCGTTTCGCCCCAATGATTTCTAAAGCCATGAGATGTTCCCGCGTCTGCGGTTGAGGGCATACCTCGTTTGCAGCGATCACAAGAAGCGCGCCATCCATGATGGCAGCCCCGGAAAGCATGGTTGCCATCAGCGTCTCATGACCAGGTGCATCAACAAAAGAAACAACTCTGAGTAACTCGGTTTTTCCTTTGCAATTCGGACAGATTTTCTGCGTGGAATAACATGCAGGATCATCACAGGTTGAACATTTATAAAACGCAGCATCCGCATACCCAAGGCGGATCGAAATACCTCGCTTTAACTCCTCAGAATGCTCATCGGTCCATTTCCCAGTCAATCGCTGAGTCAGCGTCGTTTTCCCATGGTCAACATGCCCGATCATTCCGATATTGACTTCAGGAGGTTTCGGAAAACTCATTATTGTTCCTCTTTCTTCTCCTTGACTGCTGATCCTTCTTTTCCTTCTGTTTTTCCTTCACCTTTTATGATTTCTTCAATTGGTTTGGCACCAGGTTTCATGACTTTCATATTCACCTGGACGGTCTCCTGATTTATCGTGTTGCCTCGGACGGACTTCTTCTCCCGTTTCCCCCGTTCCTTCGGCTGATATCCGAGACCTCTGCTGAGAAGCAAGCGTCTGCGGATAGAACCAGGAACATCATGTCTCATGGGGAACCCATCTTTATCAGTCCCACCAGTAATCTGAAGCTTATATCCTGGAAGCGAGACGAAGATACCATCGACTTCATCGTTGATTTTCTTCCCAATCAATGAGTTGGCATGATGTCCACTCACAGGGATATTGTATGATTTCCCAGATTGTGTATCGTTGACAACGACTTTGAATTCAACCATGATTTTTTCTCCTTATATTTCTTCTTCTATTGGAGTAGTTATGTAACGTAGTGTTACAAGAAGGGGAATAGCGAGTATTTTATAAATCTTCTCCTTAACAAAAAATCACCTTGTTTCTCTAGGGTCTTATGAGGAGATTTTACCTTATTTTTTGCACTCTTCCGGCACTCAAAAAGAATTTAAGGGATAAGTCTATTCCAGTTCGAACTTTAAATCAGGATTAAAACGTGAGAGAATGTACGCCTTAGCAAAAATACATGATACGATTCGAGTTCCTCCTGAGAGATTTGGCGAAAATCTCAATGAAGCAATCAATGATATCGTTCAAAAGACATTTGAAGGAACCATCCGACGAAACCATGGATTAATCGTCGTTGTCGATAACATCACTCCATTAGGCGACGGTATCGTCATTCATGGTGATGGCGGGATGTATCAGAAAGTAGAATTCGAAGCCGTTACCTTTAACCCGCTTTTACAGGAACTTGTGGATGGGATTGTCTGTGAAATTGTCGAGTTTGGAGCGTTTTGCCATATCGGTCCCCTTGATGCCTTGCTACATATGAGTCAAATTATGAATGATTATGTGGATGTTGATGCAGAAAACGGGCGGATCCAAGGAAAAGAAACAAAACGGATCCTGAAAGTCGGTGACCCCCTTCGTGCACGTATTGTCGCGGTCAGTTTAAACGAGTTATCCGCACGAGAAAGCAAAATCGGTCTCACCATGCGACAACCAGCACTCGGAACACATGAATGGCTTAACGAACCAAAAGACGAAAAACGGACAGAGAGAAAACGGGAAGATCGCAAAGAAAAACGAGAGGAGCACAGGGAAAAGCGAGAGGACCGCGGTGAGAAAAAATGAAGAATTTAAATGCCTGTAAAACCTGCCATTTGATCACAGAGAAAGACCGTTGTCCGAATTGTTCTGATCAGACCGTGAACCGATGGCGCGGGTATGTGATTGTCCGTGACCCTGAGCATTCCCAGGTGGCTAAGAAAATGAATATCACAAAACCAGGGAAATATGCCTTGAAGGTCAGTTAAGGATGTACGTCCTACCTGAGGATTTAAAGGACACGGTGAAAGGATATATCGGTCAGCTGGTAGATGAGCCAGGGCTTCTCAAAATCCTTAAAAAAGAAAAATCCATTGTTACTGTTGGAGATAAGGTCACCTATACCGTTCTGAAACATGGTTTTACTCCTCTTCTTTGTATTGTGGATTTTATCCTGGAGCGGAAACCATATCCTGCGGAGATGAAAACACTCATCCAGGGGTTCGGACAGGTTCATCTGAAGATAAAGAACCCTCCTGGGACCATTACCGATGAACTCTGGGATGCAATTGAAAAGGTGTATCAAAACCCACAGAACCAACCGGTCTGTATCGAGGTGGACGGTGAGGAAGACCTTGCTTCTTTGGCCGCCATTTACCTTGCTCCTGGAGGCGTAACAGTAATATATGGATTGCCGAATAAGGGGGTCGTGGTCGTTAAAGCAACAGAGGCCCATAAACAAAAAGTAAAAGAAGTATTAGATAAAATGTGATGTCCTATGGAAATTGAGATTCAATCAAAAACCGATAACCTCCTGCTTGGTAGAACCGAAGTACGCTTTGTCATTCTTCACGAAGGCGAGGGAACTCCGAAGCGCGAGTTGGTACGCACTGAACTTGCTGAGAAGTTAAACGCGAAGAAAGAAACCATTATGGTGGATCATATGAAATCATCGTTTGGTTCTCGGAAAACCATCGGGTATGCCAAGATATACAAGTCAATTGAAGATGCAAAGGCAGGTGAAGCAGACCCCATACTGAAGCGGAACGGATTAGGCACAAAGAAGAAAGCAAAGAAAGAAGCAGCAAAAGAAGGCGAAGAAAAGAAAGAGGCACCAAAGGAAAAACCCCCGAAAGCAGAGGCAAAGACACCACCCGCTGAGAAACACGTAGAGACAAAGAAGGAATAAACCATGGAAAAAAGAGAAGTGTTTAAGGTTGAAGGCGATAAGATTATTCGGCAGCGGAAAAGCTGCCCGAAATGCGGAGATGGAGTGTTCCTTGCGGATCATAATAATAGAGCAAGCTGCGGAAAATGCGGCTATACTGAGTTTAAAACAAAGAAACAAGAAGAAGAAAAACCAAAAGCATAACCGGTTGTTTTTGTTTCTTCAAAATTTTTTTTTCAAAGCGGACTTCTCAAAGTTGAAATAGTTTTTTCTCCCATGGTATCAGATCTGGGACAATATTAAACAATCAATGGAAAGCAAAACCTATTAATTCTTCTGCGGATTAGCCGATTTGTCCATGGGCCTGTAGTGTAGCTTGGATATCACAGAGGCCTCCGGAGCCTCTGACTCGGGTTCAAATCCCGACAGGTCCGCTTTATTCTCTCGGAGAAAATTCAGGAAACCGACCCGAAAATGGCGTTCTGCTGATTTTCTCCTTATATTGCTTTCCTACCATTTCTACGTTTGTTCGACATGATTTCAGAGTGTAACTTATCATTATTCGACGGAATTCAAATAAATAATAAGAAATTGTTTGTGTTTCTTTCAGTTGGACAATGTGTGTGATTTTCTTATTAAGTTAAAAACAATTTATATTTTTTATCCAGGTTGTCCTTTTTTATGACATCAATTTTTAGCATCATATCAATCGCCAAATCTGGGAGAATTCTTGGTGAACCAAGTTTGGTGTCGTAAAATAACAAAACTGTTTTCTGGCGGATATTAAACGTATCGTTTCTAAGGGTTTGAAGAAAGAGTGACAGATCACGTAATTCCTTGTCCGTCGATTGAGAAAAATTCACGAATTGGGAGAGTGAATCTAACACGATGATATCCGGGTTGCATTTTTCAATGCCAAATTTGAGGATGTCTTTCATCTGGGCTAAATCTTGTGGTGGTTTATGGTAGAGTAAGTTGTCGACATGATCTTCAGTCGGAAACGCGAATCCTGAGACACAGTCGATAATATAGATGAGTTTGCGGTCAAAGGGTTTCAGTTCCAGTGCGTGTCGCATATAATCGTGACTACGTGTTAATGAGATATACAAGACGTTGGTAAAATGATTTGATTGAATTTTCTGGAAAAAATCAATAAATTGGGTAAATTCCATGGAGTTATGGAGTACGAGGACGATTCCTTGGAGTTTTTCCAGTACCTCATCGACTTCATTCTGTATCGAACGCCAGTAATTGATTTCTACTTCTGTTTCCATCATACGATTTTCTCTAATCTTTCCACTCGGGTTTTTCTTTAATGACTTCTAATTTCATAATGACATCGGTGAACATTACCGGGAGTTTTTTCATCAATCCTATTTTATCATCGTATAAGAGGATGATGACATCGCGTGTTATTCCAAGAGCATCTTCCTTAATTGATCTGAGGAACGTGATGAGATTGTGTAATTCTTCGTCCGTTGGTGTTGTGAAGTTAATGAACTGTAAGATTGAATCGACGACAATGATATTAGGGTTTGACCACTGAATGTTTTTTATGATGAGGTCTTTCATTTCTTCTAGGTTGGACGGTGGTTTTCTATAGACGCAATGAACTGAATCTTGACGTTCAAGGAGGAAACCGGAGACACAGTCGACGACGAAGAGTTTTTTTGACGGGAGGGGATGTATTTCGATGGTTTGTTCGATATGATTATAGCTGCTGATCAGGGAGATGTAGAGGACCGTTATTTCCTGGTTTCTCCGCAGATTGTTAAGGAAGTCTATGATGTCTGAGAATTCTATGGAGTTATGGGTAAGTAAGACCAAGCCGTGGAGAGATTCAAAGGTTTTGTTGATTTCTTTTCGTATTTCTTTCCAATAGTTTACCTGAACTACCTTTAGTTCTTCCATGGTTTTCTCTGGCCTCTAGTGAAACATATTTGTTTTACTGAGCAGGGCTGAGGGGAACATGGTTGTGGATCGTGTGGATGAGGGTGTTTAGTTCAAATGGTTTGGTGACGTAGTCGACGATTCCCTTTTGGTATAGTTTCTGTTTTTCTTCCTCTGAGTATCGTACGACCGTGAGGAGAATTATTTTTGGTTTGGTTTTTTTCTCTTCGAGTTTGTCTAGGATTTCTCGGGTGGTGAGTCCTGGCATCATGACGTCCAGGGTGATAATATCTGGTTTAAAAACATCTATTTTATTCAGGAGGTCTAGGCCGTTTTCTGCGGTTTTCGTTTCGAAGCCTTCTTTGTGTAGCATGAGCTCTATCATTTCTCTGAGGTCTTGTTCGTCATCCACAATCATAATTTTAGTCATATTTCTCTCCGTTAAATTATATTTCAAATATTTTTTAGGAGGTCTCGGTTTTTGGGATATTTTTTATTGAGACGTTATTTGTAATGCTTAAGAATTACGTAAGTAATGAATCATTTACTTGTATAAAATACTAACGTAAAGAATCACTGATTTTCTTTTTGTTTATTTTTTTTCTTTGTCAAGATGCTTGTGTATTCTATCTGTTAAATCATCAAGTTCAAATGGTTTGGTGACATAGTCGACGATTCCCTTTTGGTATAGTTTCTGTTTTTCTTCCTCCGAGTATCGTACGACCGTGAGGAGAATTATTTTTGGTTTGGTTTTTTTCTCTTTGAGTTTGTCTAGGATTTCTCGGGTGGTGAGTCCTGGCATCATGATGTCCAAGGTGACCAGATCAGGCTGAAAATCATCGATTTTGCGAAGGAAATCGTCACCATCCTCCGCTGTTAATGTTTTAAATCCTTCTTTGCGGATCATGATGTTCAGCATCTCTCTTAGGTCGATTTCATCATCCACAATCATGATTTTTGTCATTCTTTTTTTCCTCCACCTTCAAATGATTCATTCCATATAATGGTTTTATCTCTTAAATCGTTTTCTATCTCACGTTGAGTATCTTTTAATTTAAAGATATCTGCCTCTCTGAATTTCCCTTCGAGATCTTGAACTGGTGTTATTGGTAATGTCAATCGGAATGTACTTCCCTTTCCGGGTTCGCTTTCTACCCAGATGTTTCCACCGTGGGAGAGGATAATGCCTCGGGAGATGGCGAGTCCCAAGCCTACGCCACCGAATTTTCTGTCTCTTTCTGAATCGGTTTGATAAAAGATTTCGAAAATCTTATCTTGTTTATCCTTTGGAATACCTCTTCCGAAATCTTGAATCTCGAATACAACATAATTTCCAGTTTTCCTAATAATGATTGTAATGATAGATTCATCGTATGAAAATTTAATCGCATTATTCAAGAGGTTAACAATAACTTGTTTCACCCGTTCTTGATCAATAATCAGATCAGGTGTATTTTCCTCTAAGCGTATGCTTATCTTGATATTTTTTGTATCAGCAATAGTCTGCATCGTCTCAATCGTCTGTTCTACCATGTTTTTCACGTTTGTTCTCTCAGGGATAAATTTCATCGTCCCAGATTCCAACCGTGAAATATCAAGAATGTCTTGGATGAGAGTATCTAATTGATTTGAATTCCTTAGGACGATTTCCAAGGCTTTTTTTTGTTCATTGCTGATTGTTCCAAGATTTCCTTTTAATATCATTTGGATGTACCCTTTGATTATCGACATCGGCGTCCGTAGTTCATGAGACGTGACGCTGAGAAAGTTTGATTTTATCTTATCCAGTTTTTTCAATTGTATTATTTGTTCCTCGATTGTCTTTTGATAACTTTGATGTTGTTCCATGGATTGCTTAGGTATGCTTAGGAGAGATGCAGTTACACTATTTTCTTTATAGTCATTCGAAGAAGCTGGTATCGTTTTCGGTGCATTTTCATTTGAATCGAGTTCTTTACATGGTGTGGATGATTTTTGGTATAGTTTTCCTGTACGTTCTTCTTCGCGCAGGATTTTTACTACCTCTGGTTCATTTCTCATTTAATAACTCCATGTAAAAAGTTGATATTATGTTTTACAAATTTTCTTTTTAAATCACCATCCGGGTACCCTTAATCGACTTGGATTTTTTATTAGTTGCGGCTGGGAATACTGCGGGGGTTGTAATTTAGGTGGAAGATCGCTGATGAAAAGACGCATTACTTTATATTTCAAACTCAGGGTGTTTTTGTCGTGTACGATAGATCCTTAGGTTTACGCTTAAAAGGTGGTGTGACCGGAGAAATTCGTGACTATGAACATAGCGGATGCCCTGAAATTAAGGAAGAGCACTTATTTTACATTTTTCTAAGGTGATTCTGTATAAATTTCTTGTGAGTTATCTTCGATATTTTTAGCTGATTGTACGGGCAATGAAAATTTAAATGAACTACCCTTATCTACAATACTGTCAACCCATATTTCTCCACCATAGGTATCAATGATTTTTTTTGATATCGTAAGCCCAAGACCGATACCACCGAATTTTCGATCTATACCAGAATCCACTTGATAAAATCTTTCGAAAATTTTATTTTGTTTACTCTTTGGTATCCCACGTCCGAAATCCTGCACTTCAAATAAAACATTGTCTTTTTTCATTTTAGTAGAGATGTTTATATATGAATCATCTGGCGAGAATTTTATGGCATTGTCTACTAGGTTCGTCAGTACTTGTTTTATCCGTTCTTGATCGATCATCAAATCAGGTATTTCTTTTTGTATGTCGATATTAATTTTTATTCTTTTTAAACCTGCTGAGGCTTGCATAGTTTCAGCGACTTCTTTTACCATTTTTATGATATCTGTTTTTTCATTAATCAGCTTCATCGTCCCAGATTCCAACCGTGAAATATCAAGAATGTCCTGAATGAGATGATCCAATCGATTTGTATTACGAAGAAGTACTTCTAGCGCTTTTTTTTGCTCTTCGGTAATATCGCCTAAGATTTGTTTCAATAACATTTGTATATATCCCTTTATCGAAGCCACTGGAGTACGGAGTTCGTGAGAGGTTGTATTAAGAAAATCGTTTTTAACTCTATCTAGTTTTTTCAGTTGAACATTCTGCGATTTAATTTTTTCCTCTGCCACCTTTCGTTCGGTGATGTCCTGTAATGAGGTGAGATTTAGTTTCTGCCCTTCTCTATCAATGACATCAACGTTAAGAATAGCACAGAAAGCAGCACCGTCTTTCCGTTTTAAAGAACACTCCCAATCGACCACTCGACCTTTTTTATTCAGAAGGTTTAGCAATCGTTCTCTATCTTTAGGGTTCATATAAAGGGATTTTATATTAATTGCTTTTAACTCCTCCAAATTATATCTAAAAATTTCAGCCAGATACTGATTACAATCCACTATATGTCCGCTCTTATCAGTAATGCTAATACCAATAGGAACATCATTAAATAAAATTCGGTATTTCTCCTCACTTTGTTTTAAAGCCTCCTCCGCCTGCATGCGCTCGATGATGTGTCCCAGACGCTCGGCCAAGGCATTAATGAGCAGTCTTTCTTCTTTCAGGAATGGCCCTTCGTCCTGTTCCGGCATCTCTTCAAGGTAACCAACATCGATCCTTCCCACTTCTGTTTTATTCACCTTGACAGGCGTGGATTGCATCCATTTGGGCTCGGTAAAGTTTTTCGTTTGGAATTCCCTGTCAACGATCACGATCCTTGCGCAGGCGATTTTTGTATGTTTCCAGCTTGTCGGAAGGATGTTTGCTAATTCTTGGTACAGCTTGTTCAGAGTCATACCTTTCCGTTCGGTTAACTCGGACAAACTGAAAAACGCTTGTAGCTCTTTCATCCGGTCCTTTATTAGTTCTTCTGCTTTCTTGCGCTCGGTTATGTCACGTGCAGCAGCAAATACACCGATGACCTCATTCTTCTCATCCCTATAAACCGAGGCGTTGTACAACACCGATGTAATATGACCATTGCGATGCATCATTTCCAGAGGATAGTCGTGTACCTCACCTTCACGAAATACTTGTTGATAGCCTGTTCTTGCCTTCTCCGGTTCAGTAAAGAAATCCGAAAAGTCCTTGCCAATCAAATCAATCCTAGGATATCCAGTGGCATTTTCAGTAGCAATGTTGACATCTGTGATTTTTCCATCAAGACCTATGGTTACAAGTGGATCTAAACTTGTCTCTATTAAACACCGATTATAGATATTTGCCCGACGAAGTGCATCTTCTGCTTTCTTGCGCTCGGTGATATCCCTGCACAGTGTTAAGATTTTGTTATCTTTACTAGTCTGAATGACCGTAGCATTTATTTCGATAGGTGTCACTTCACCGTTTTTATCCACATACTCAATTTCAAGGTTTCGAACAAATCCCTGCTGCATACATTTTTTCAATTCTTCCGCATTTCTGTGTAAATCATACTTTGCCGTCCATTCTATAACGTTTCTTCCTTGAATTTCCTTAAACGAAGAATGACCGGATAACCTCACATATTCCGAATTGGCATCCAAAATGTTCCCTTGTAAATCTAAAATACAAAATCCCGTGTCGGTCGTCTCGAGCAGAGTCCGATATTTCTCCTCACTTTCCCGAAGTGCATCTTCTGTTTTTTTCTTCTCGGTAATGTCTTTTACAACTGTTTGGATAGTTTTGCTCCCGTCGGGATGTAAAATAGGGACGTAAGTATTGTGAAAATGCCTTCCTGCTCTTTCATCATAGGTTTCTTGATTTTTCATTTCTTCAAAGGCCTTTCTGGCAATTGTTGCTCGTTCTTCAGCTATTTCTCTTGGAAGGATATCAAAAATATTTTTACCAATTAATTTTTCAACTGGGGCTCCGAGGCTTTTTGCCATCTTTTGGTTCATAGCCAGAAAATTTCCTTTTTCATCAGTTTCAATGAGTAAATCAGGAGAAGAATTGAATAATCTTTTATATCTTTCTTCACTTTTCTTCAACGCTTCCTCTGCCTGCTTACGCTGGGTGATAGGAATAACGACTTCCAACGCTGAGATAACATTTCCGTTGTTATCTTTGAGGGGAGTGGCGATAATCTCTGACCATATAATATTGCCATCAGCATTTTTTCCTACCTGTTCATGAGTAATCTTTTCTACTCCTTTTTCGAAAATCTCCCGGACACCACACTTGGGACAAATTGCTTGACGTTTATTATAAGTTGAATAACAGGTTTTTCCCTCAACGTCACCAAATAGGTTCTTTAAAACTTCGTTTGCCCATAGTGTGTTATACTCTTTCGAAATAACAGCAAGTCCGACTCCAATGTTTTTTGTAACACTCTCCAATTTATCTCGTTCAGATTTAATTATTTCTTGTGTTTTGTTTCGTTCTGTAACATCCTGACCAATTGCAAGCAAACCAATAATTTTTCCATCCTTGTCCTTTAGTGTTTTGTCGAACCATTCAATGAGAATCTCACGGCCATCTTTTGTTAAAATTGGATTAATATTGCCTCTTGTTTGAATACCCCGTAATGATTTTTTGAACAGGTGTCTAATCCGGTCATAATCACATTCTGGTAGAAAGGTGGTAAACCAGTCTTTTCCTTTTACTTCATCTAGTTTATATCCAGATAATTCTTCCATGAATGGATTTATACTATCAATCTTTCCCTCTGTATCCAATACCATTACGATTGCTTGTGCTGTCTCAACAATGTTTTTTGAAAAATCACGTTCTTTCTTAATCTCCTCTTCCACCCGCTTGCGGTCGGTGATGTCGCGGGAAATTCCACGGTAGCCACACAGCCTGCCATCAATGTCAAAAAAAGGGACACCGCTGGTTTCCAGCATAACAATTCGACCGGTTTTATCCCAGTTACTCGATTCTAATCCTTTGAACGAGTTCGGAGACTTCGACATTGTACGGAACATCTTAATTGCATGCTCTCTATCTTCGGGTATCATAAAGTCGAACGGCGTTCTCCCAATCATATCCTCCGGCTTGTATCCCCAGAGTTCATAAATTTGCGGGCTGCAATAGGTGTAAACACCATTGGCGTCCATTTCCCAGACGAAGTCATTTGTGGTTTCTGTCAATGCTTGGAATCGTTTCTGGCTTTCTCTCAGCATCTCCTCCGCTTTCTTGCGTTCGGTGATGTCCCTTGATACAACCATAGTGCTAGTCACTTTGTTCTTTTTGAGAATGGGGATAAGATAATCTTCATACTCTTTCATGATGCCATAATTCCCCATGGCAGTGTGCTCAAACTTTTGTATTTTCCCAGTGTTTTGGCACTCGGCAATTTTCTTTTCAAATATCTCTTTGGACTCTGTTGAAAGATATTGGTATGCGCTACTCCCAATGACATCCTTTTCCGTGAATCCCTCTGCATAGTGATTCAGGAACAAAAATCTGCCCTCCTTGTCAAGCAATGAGACATAGTCAGGCAAGATACTTACAAGAGAGCGCCATTTCTCCTCGCTCTCCTTCAGGGCTGACTCCGCCTGTTTGCGCTCGGTGATGTCACGCGTTATTGCAAGAATACCTGAAATCTTATTGTTCTCCTTGATAAGACCGATATTTGTTTCAACAATACGAACGGTCCCATCTTTATCATTCACAGTAAGTTCATAGACACCGGTACCCTTCCCTCGCAGTATTGAAACAAATATTTTGAGGTATTTCGGGATGTCTTTTACATGAAGAAAACCTATTTTTGAGAAATGTTTTCCTACCAAATCATCTTTTGAATACCTAAAAATTCGTGTTGCTGCAGAATTACAGGAGGTGATATATCCTTTCAGATCCATGGTCACAATTGAATCAGGAGCAAGCTCAATGAGATTCTCATAGCGCTCCTTTGAATTTTTTATTTGTTCTTCCGTTTTTTTATAACGTGTGATATCTTGAATGATTGCATGAAATCCTTTTATTTTTCCTTCGGATCTAAATATCGTCGGGCTGGTACAGCAAGTTATTATTGTACTATTTTTATGAATGATTCGGAACTCAAAATGAATTTTTTCTTTTAATTTGAACAGTGTAGATAGAAATAGTTTTATCATTTTTTTCTTATCATCTGGGTGAAGAAAATCGACAAATGGCCTGCCAAGAAGTTCATTTTTCGAATATCCCGAAAGTGAACAAATCCCATCATTAACATAAATCAATCTTCCTTTTTTATCGATGGTTGCTATTGCTATATCTGTATTTTCAATTAAATCACCGTATTTCTCCTTAATTTTGACCGTATCAAGAGAGATCTGCTTGTTGTTCTGATGATTTCTTTTTTTTTCTTCTTTTTTCGACAATTTCGCCATACTGGATTCTTTCGTCATATTGATCATCCAAAAATCATTTCGTGCAATATTCCCACCATTCTCAACGGAGAAGCTAATTGCGCACATTCATACATTCTCAATGGAAAATCATCCATTTTCCTCGCCCATTAAATTATGATGAAAGGAACATATTTTTACTATATAAATCCTCATATAACAGATACTGATTCTTCAATTATACATCTGTACCTTAGTAGTAATTGTGAGAATCGATCGTTTTTATAGAGGGACAAACGCGGATTCTTCTCCAGAATAGACATTACTTTTGTAGTTTATTTGTAATTTTTTCGTTATGTCATTTTAGTGCGAAGGGTTTATATACCATCATTGACAGATATTGGCGTGATAACAAATATCACAGAGGTGTAATGGAAGATGAAAAAAATAGAAATATTGCTGGTAGAAGATAACGCTGATGATGCGGAGCTGACGCGCTTGGCCTTTGAGACAGGCGATATTGTCAAAAAAAATCAAATACATGTCGTAAGAGATGGCGTTGAGGCTTTGGAATATCTTTTTGATACACAGGCTGAAACTACTCTTCATTTAAACCACCATCCGCAGTTGATTCTTCTAGATCTGAAGCTGCCGAAGTTAGACGGGTTAGATTTACTAAAAAAGATAAAGTCGCATCCAGAAGCAAAAAAGATACCTGTCGTAATCTTGACCGGTTCAAAAGATATGAATGACTGGACGGAATCTTATGGTTTAGGGGCAGTATGTTTTTTGCATAAAACCTGTGATTTCGATAAGTTTGTCGAAGCGATAAATTGGATTGCATTAGGCGCTTTAGAAGAAGAATCCTCGGTGAGTGAAATGGAAGAGAAAACGCAAAATAACGAAGAAATATTGTTAGTCGAAGACGACCCTGATGATGCTGAGTTGACATCTTTGGCAATTGAAAAGAATTGTAATAGTGTAAAAAATAAGATACATGTTACAAGGGATGGGGTAGAAGCCTTGGAATACATATTTGGTTTTGCAGATGAAAATATCGATGAAGATACTCCTCTGAAACGTCGTCCAAAGTTGATACTTCTTGACCTCAAATTACCAAAGATAAATGGGTTGGAGGTACTGAAAAGAATCAAATCACATCCAGAGGCGAAAAATATTCCTGTTGTTGTCTTAACAGGCTCGAAAGATTGGATGGACTGGACAAATGCTCTTTCTTTAGGTGTTGTGCAGTATATAGATAAACCACTGAAATCCGATCAAATTGTTGATGCAATAAATTTAGTAAATCTAGGAGGTTCTGTGCAAGAAACCAAGAATGGGAGATTTTTGTTATGTGCTCCCTTTCATCGTGTAGACTCCTCAACGAAAGGAGAGGATAAAAAAGGAGATGATAAAAAATGAAAGGTCCTAGAGTAGAAATATTGGTGGTAGAGGATAATCCTAATGATGCTGAATTGGTAATGATGGCGCTTGAACAGAACAAAAATATTGCAGATTGTACAATTCATTATGCAAAAGATGGGATTGAAGCTTTGGAATATTTATTTGGTCTCGAAGATGAGGATCCCAAGCTGATTAACAGACCACATTTGATTATTCTTGATCTGTATATGCCTCGGCTGGATGGTCTTGAATTCCTAAAAAAGATACGGGAACACCCTGAGGCAAAAAACATACCTATTGTTGTTTTAACAGCTTCTGAGAAGAGGACGGATTTGGTAGATTCTCATTCTTTAGGTATTGATTGTTATATACATAAGTCTGTAGATTTTAATCAGTTTGTTAAGGCAACGGGTTGGGCTTTATTAGGTGCGGTTGAGGAAAAAACCGTTTATGACTATCAGTACTAATTTTTTTTTTTGTGAGAATTTAACCCTAGGTCTATATCCCCTCCTGCGGCATTTTTCTCTTGTAGGACCGCGGTTTAAAAAAAAGTACACAGGTGGTTCTATTCAATAGGGTGAAAAGCCTTATTTTTGTTTCGTAAGCCATTTCCAAAGAGGGATGTTCTGAATAGTAATGTCGCCTTCAAGTTTTTTTGTTTCGGTGTTCCAGGTTATTATCGTTAAGGTGTGGCAATGTAATTTTTTACAAGCTAATATGCCTGTTTTTGTTTCCCGTCGTGGTATCTCTTTTTCGTCATCCACTACTTGGATTACTTCTTTTATTGCTGTTGAATCCCCGATAACAAAATCGACTTCATATTTATTGTCAACCATGTAGTAGTACAGATCAATGTTTCTTCTTCTAAGCTCGATAGCGACTGTGTTTTCCAGGGTTTTTCCAAAATCCTTTGTGAGTGTTGTTTTTTTTGCGTTTAGTAATCCTGTGTCAATGCAGTAATATTTTCTAAATGACGATTCCATCTCTCTTGGTTTATAGGAGAATTTTTTACTGCTGACAATAAGATATGCTTCTTCGAGATAGGAGATATATTTTTTTATGGTATGTGAACTTATTTCAAGATCCCGTGAGACTTTTGTGAGACTTGTTCTGGTAGAAAATTGATTTATGATCACCGTTGCTAATGCAACGAGTTCTGCTGTATATTTTATGTTGAATCGTTGTGTGATATCTCGGAAGATAATGGTGTCGAACAATTCGTTCAGATATTTTTTTCTGAGATCTGGATCAGATAAATCTATGATAATCTCCGGGTACCCACCCCATTGGAGATATTCCTGTAATTGATTTTTTATCCTACCGATTTCCTCATCTGTTTCTTTAATGGTGGTGAAGTGTTTTGCAGTGAGGAACTCTTTAAAACTGAAGGGGAGAATTTCAAGCGTGAGTGTTCTGCCTCCAAGATGACTGCTAAGTTCTTTACTGAGAAGCTTGCTATTGCTTCCACTTAAGAGAATATTGTATCCAAGTCTCTGGAGACGGTTTACAAACAATTCCCATGAATCAATGTTTTGGATTTCATCAAGAAAAAGGTACGGTCGTTTTCCGAAGAGTTCATTGAGTAGTTCAAGAAGTCCGCCTAGGTCTTCGCGTTTTAATGTGGATAGAATTTCATCGTCGAAGTTGATGTAGTAGAAGTTTGTTTTTTTTAAGAGTAATAGCCCTAAAGTGGTTTTTCCTGCGCGTCTTGGTCCAAGTATTGTCTTAATGAGATTAGTAGTAAGTTGTTTTTGATAGTTGGAAAAATGTTCTCGTTGTATTAATGGCTTATCGAGAAATTTTTTTGTGTATGTTTCTTGTTCGGTGAGTCTTCTTTTTATCGTGTCGCGATTCATAGTTCGTAATTGTCGTTTTAGCTTTATATAAATTTCTAAAATATGAAGTTCAGTTCATATTATTATACTATTATATGAAGTGTAATACTTGATAAAACGTTCATGAGCGTAGTTTTAAAGTACGATTTTATCTGTTTTTTCCTGCGGGCTTTTGATCTATGCTCCGTAATCCCTCTAGCGGCACTTTTCTCTTGTAGGACGGCCTACAAAGAAAAGTACACACATGGTTCTATTCACCAGGGTTAAAAGTCCCATTGATCGTCAATTCTGTGATAAACGCCAGGAAGAATGTCCCTTCTGTATAATAACATCAATATAGCATTGAAATCGATTTTTTTACATTCAACTGAGCAGCCATTTCCATAAAGGAATGTACTGTATCACATCGGCATCTGTCTGTTCTAGCTCTTTTGTAATGATCACTAAATGAACATTTTTGTATTTTTCTTTAAATTCTAGCAAGCCTTCTTTTTCTCTCGGAGCGATTTCATTAGTAAAGGTAACATTAATTGCAGTAAGATTACTTTTCTCTCTGACGATAAAGTCTACTTCGCGTTTCCCCTTCCAGAAATATACTTCCTTATTTCTTCTTTTTAATTCTATTAAAACAATATTTTCTGAAAGTTTTCCTAAATCGTCTGAAAATTTAAATGACACAGTATTTCTTAAACCCGTGTCTATCGAGTAACATTTCATATCTTTTTTTATTGTCGTTTTTATTTTCCAGGAAAAAAAAGGAACAACGTAGAAGAGAAACACTTCCTCAAAATAAGGAACATATTTTTTTACGGTGTCATAGTGTAGATTTAATGCTCTGGCTACGCTATTATAGGAAAAAAGAACACCGATGTTTGTCATCAAGTAGTACCCTATTTTTTTCACGATGTCTAAATCCGCATCGAAACGTGAGACAATATCTCTTGAAAGTATGTCATTGTACAAATCTAAAAGGATGGATTTTGACAGTAATTGGTCCGTCCCAATTGTTTCAGGAAAACCGCCGTTTTTTAAATAGTTTTCAAGATAATGCATCACTTTTTCTCTGTTTGAGATAGTGGTCGGTTTCTCTATTTTTTGTTGTTGTAAATATTCTTGAAACGAAAAAGGTGTAAGAATTGTTGTGACATGTCTGCCGGTAAGGGTTTTTCCAATGTCTCTTGAGATCAAAGACGCAGAAGAACCTGAAACAAATATCTGCTTGAATTTTTTCCTATCGTAATACACGCGTATTGTTTTTTCCCATTCTTTGACATTCTGGATTTCATCGAAAAAAACATGGGAGATATCTGGATTTATATGTAAAGAAGTTTTTATTGTCTCTTCAAGGTCTGTCAATTCAGGGTCATCAAAATTTAAATAAAGTATATTTTTCACATCGATATTATCTTTCATCAGTGTAGATATTATCTGATACATAAGAATAGTTTTTCCACATCTCCTTACTCCGATGATGTCTTTGATATGTGGGATTTTAAGTTCCCTTTGTATCTGTAATAATGTTGTTCGTTCTGTGCCGATGTATTTTTTTATCTCTTGTGGGTTTTCCCACCAGATATTCCATCGTTGTATAGATTCTCTCATATACTGCTAGAAAAGCTTATTTATTTATAAAGGTTTCTATGAACGTGTAATAAAAATCAATATTATGATACATGCTCATGTAACTAAAATTTCTGAGGAATTTAAGTCATTTCCTTTAAAATAATCAGAGCCTGATCTAAAAAGAGCATTACACTAGCAGTGGAATTTTAAACTATTTTTCCTGCGGGCTTTATAGTCATACACCGTAATCCCTCCAGCGGCTTTCAAAACCTCGTTTTCTCTTGTTGAAGGCTTTAAAAAGGTTTAAAGCCGCCCTACGAGCTCTGTTAGCTTGAGTTAAAAGCCCTTTTTCTATTTATTAAAATTATAAGCCGAGTCCTTTTACTTAGAGTAGTAATGAATATCATTTTTTATAATAATTTTTCATAATAGTTATTATTGCTCATCTTTATGGTAGAACGAAAGTAACACAATTCTATCCTGTTCTCGCTCATACAGATATGAGAGTCTGAATGGAGAAATATACAATTCCCTAGTTCCTTTCCGTCCGAACCTCATTGGTTTTCCTACTTCAGGGTCTTCAATTATTTTCTGGATCTGTATTTTTATTCGTTGTTTAAACTCTTCATTTTTTATTTTTCTTACTTGTTTTTCAAAATAACGATGGTACGATACCGTTACCATTTCTCCAACTCTTTAAGGAACCCTTTTGCTGATTTTTGTTTGAACTCCCCGTGCTCATACTTTTTCAACATCTTTTCAGTTCTTAATGCAAACGCGAGATCTTCTTTGAATTTTTTATCCAAACCTTTGAGCCGCTGGAGGATAACCTGGTCTCTTTTTTTAATAATAAGAAGCTCTTCGCCCTGGGAAAAACCTTTCCGTAGATGGGCAGGTATTACGATTTGTCCTTTTGAACTTATTTTTGTAATTGCTACATCCATTTTTATCACTAATGTAAGATATGTCTTACATGACATATAAAGATTGTGTTTTTCTATCTTGACGTGATTCTCGATGAGATCGTGTTATACGGTACGAAACCGGTGGTTTGATGAAGGCTAGTGAATGTTTTCAAGTCGACGTCTCTTGGGATGAGCTGTTTTTTCTTTGCGTAGACATCCCATTCTTCGAAGATATCAAAGGGTTCTATATATTGTTCTATAATAAAACAGTTTTTAGATTTTTCTGTTCTGTATAAAAACGATTTTACCTTCTATGATTAGGTACAAAAAAACTCCCCCATATATTCTCATTATGAACGAAGATAAATTAAAGAAAATCATCAATGACAATGAGAAGGTATATAAATAGAGACGATATTTATAGTATTATGGACTCCCAAAGCATCAAAGAACTCATCCTCGAACAAAAAAAAGAATTTGAAAAACAAGAACAAATTATATCAAGAACCCTCTTACAAGATATCAAAGATCATCTTACCATTCCTCATGCCATTATCATCTCCGGGGTGCGAAGATCAGGAAAAAGCACATTGCTAAAAGAGATATACCACACGTACTATCAAGATAAAATTATTTATTATTTCAATTTTGAAGACGAACGACTTCTTAAATTCACCGTTGATGATTTCAATCTTCTCTATGAAACATTTCTTGAACTCCTTGGAAATAGTGCCCTGTTCTTTTTTGACGAAATACAAGTCATACCACACTGGGAGGCGTTCGTCAGAAGAATGTACAATTCCGGATGTAAATTCTTCATCACAGGATCTAATTCCTCGATGCTCAGTAAAGAAATGGGAACAAAACTCACAGGACGATCGATAGCAATAACGCTGTACCCTTTCTCCTTTACAGAATGCCTTCTCTTACACAACATCCAACCAAAAAACCCCGTTCTTCTCACTAATGAAAGAGCACAACTGAAAAAAGAATTCAATACCTATCTTGAAAAAGGTGGTTTCCCTGAATATAGACTTTACAACAATAATCAGATGCTTAAAGACCTGTACGAGAACATCCTCTATCGAGACGTCATTGCGAGATACCATATCGCAAATGAAAAAACACTCAAAGAGCTCTCCTTTTATTTGTTTTCAAACTATGGAAAAGAAATCAGTTACAATCAACTGAAAAACCTTCTGAAAACAGGTTCCGCAAACACGATAAAAAATTATATTGAATACCTTGAAAACGCCTATCTTGTATTTTCCGTTCCAAAGTACGATCCCTCTGTTAAAAAACAAATCTATTCTAAAAAGAAAATATATGCTATTGATACGGGACTCATCAATTGTATCTCCTTTCAATTTTCAAAAAATATGGGAAGAATCCTCGAAAACACGGTGTTCCTTGAATTAAAAAGAAAAAACAAGGATATCTACTATTACAAAAATAAATACGAATGCGATTTTGTCATTACGGACAATCGCACGATAACACAAGCAATACAAGTTACTCAAGAAGTAAACGATACAAATAAAGAAAGAGAAACAAAAGGACTCTTTGAAGTGTTAAAAAAGTTTAACCTACCATGTGGATTGATTCTCACCTACGATCAAGAAGAAGAAATGACGTATGAAAAGAAAAAAATTTTCATACAACCGGTATGGAAATGGCTGCTTGAAAAAGAGCCACAAGAGATGAAAGCCCATATCTAAGCGACAACGAACTCTGCCGTATAGAGGCTTCTTTTCCAGGGGTGGATGAATCTTATTGCTTCATGTGTAATCAGCATAGAAGTCTTTGCTATCCTCTTTTCGATTGAGAAAAAAAAAGATAAAATGTACCACGTGTTTGTTGGAAAGAATGAAACAATGTTTTGTCTTCTTTTTGTTATGTTAATGTCTTTATTAGTGCTCATTTAGTGTTTCATCATCCGTGACGCTTGATAGGAGATGATTTTGGCGATAGAATTCAGAGGGAGAACAAAAAGAATGAGAAGGAATGCCGTAGCATAAACTATTATTGCGAGCGCTGGGTATTTTGTTCCGAGTTGAAAGTAGGTTCTTATCAAGATTGGAAATCGTTCGTTTTTTAGAATGGCTATACTCGATTTCTTCCGCAGATATTATATACCTAAAAAATTATTCACCTGTGGCAATTACGATAGTAATTGTTAACAATTACGTATTTACCTTACTTGGATGGGATGCTATACGAACTATAAATTAGCGACTCTAATTGGCGGAGAATTTATCACTAAGATGTTTTGGATGGGGATATTTAATGCAGAATGTTACTGACCTCGAGCAGCAGACAGAACGAACCGTTCAGGATGCTCGTGAATACGCTGGAAGCATTGTAGAGACGCTCCGAGAGCCTTTGATAGTGCTTGATGCTGACTTAAAAGTAATCTCAGCTAATCGTTCCTTTTACCAGACCTTTAAAACGAAACCCGAGGAGACTGAGGGGAAATTGGTCTACGACATAGGTAATCAGCAATGGAATATTCCAAAGCTCCGAGAGCTTTTGGAGGAGATTTTACCCAAGAATACTTCTTTCGACAACTTTGAGGTTGAGCATGATTTTCCTCATCTTGGTAAACGAATAATGCTCTTGAATGCTCGATTGGTACCCCAGCCGCCAGCAAAACCCCGAATAATGCTTCTTGCTATTGAGGATATCACAGAACGCAAGCAGGTTGAACAAATAGCCAACGATGCTCGTGAATACGCTGAAAGCATTGTAGAGACGCTCCGAGAGCCTTTGATAGTGCTTGATGCTGACTTAAAAGTAATCTCAGCTAATCGTACTTTTTACCAGACCTTTAAAACGAAACCCGAGGAGACTGAGGGGAAATTGGTCTACGATATAGGTAACCAGCAATGGAATATTCCAAAGCTCCGAGAGCTTTTGGAGGAGATTTTACCCAAGAATACTTCTTTCGACAACTTTGAGGTTGAGCATGATTTTCCTCATCTTGGTAAACGAATAATGCTCTTGAATGCTCGATTGTTACCCCAGCCGCCAGCAAAACCCCGAATAATGCTTCTTGCTATTGAGGATATCACAGAGCGTAAATGGGCGGAGGCGCTGAGGACTTCGGAGATCCGGTATCGTCGGCTCTTTGAGTCGGCCAAAGACGGAATTATAATCCTCGATGCTGAGACCGGGATGATTGTAGACGCGAATCCGTTCTTAATTGAGATGTTGGGTTACTCAAAAGAACAGTTCCTGGGAAAGTCAATCTGGGAAATGGGGCTTCTCAAGGGTATCGTCACCAACAAAGACAAATTCATGGAATTGCAACGACAGGAATATGTCCGCTACGAGGATTTGCCGCTGAAAACCGCCGATGGGCGCCGTATCGAGGTGGAGTTCGTCAGTAACGTCTATGTAGTGGACCACCAGAAGGTAATCCAGTGCAACATCCGGGACATCACCGAACGTAAGCAGATGGAACATAAACTTAATGAAGCGTATCAAAAAATCAAAACACATACCAAGGAACTTGAGATGATCAACGAAAATCTGGACAGTTTTGCATATTCTGTCTCTCATGATCTTCGCACACCACTTCGGGCTATAAGTGGCTTCGCCCAAGTGTTAAAAGATACACACGGCGATAAAATCGACGAGGAGATGCGACATTATCTAAACAGAATTAGTGAAGGCGCTCAAAAAATGGGCCAATTAATCGATGATCTCCTCGGTTTCTCAAGGGCTACCCGGAGCGAGATAAAATATAAGACGATAAATGTTGAAAATATCGTTAATGATCTCGTAAAGGCATATCGTGATGTCGAACCGGATAGGGACATTGAATTTATTGTGAATCCATTAGGGGAAGTTGAAGCAGATAAAGAAATGCTAAAGGTTGTTTTTTCTAATCTTCTGCAAAATGCAGTTAAATTCACTATCGATCGGAAAAAGGCTCGTATTGAGATTGGAAGCGAGCAGAAAGAGGATCATATTCAATTTTATGTTAAAGATAACGGTATAGGTTTTGATATGAAATATAAAGATAAATTGTTCGTTGCCTTCCAGCGGATCCAAACAGATCAAAGGTTCACGGGTACTGGAATAGGTCTTACAACCGTGAAAAGGATAGTAACCAAACATGGCGGAAATATATGGGCCAATGGAGAGGTTGATAAAGGAGCAGAATTCTATTTTACTCTGCCTTCCAAGACGCATGTAAAAGATTGAAAAATGATGTAAAAAAGGTTGTAATAAAGTGTGGTAAAAATGGACAAAGAAATAGAAATATTACTGGTAGAAGATAATGCTACTGATGAAGAATTAGCAACAATCGCATTAAAAAAACACAATATAAAAAATAAACTAAAAATAGCGAGAGATGGCGTAGAGGCCCTGGAATATCTTTTTGGCTCTGTTGATAGTGAAACGCTTAAATGTTTTGGTCCATTGGTGATTCTTCTTGATCTCAAGTTACCCCGGATAAATGGACTTGAGGTGTTAAGAAGAATAAAGTCGCATCCAGAAGCAAAAAAAATACCTGTTGTAATATTGACATCATCCAGTGAAGAGAAAGATATATTGGAATCTTATCAACTCGGTGCAAACAGCTATATTCGTAAACCTGTGGATTTTAACCAATTTGAAGAAGCGATAAATCAGATTGGTTTGTATTGGTTGGTGCTGAATAAGCAATCTTCGTAGGTACAAATCTATGAAAAATCGATTCCAAGAGCTGCTGAACTCTTCGATAAAGAAGTTGCTGGGGACGAAGTGCATTGCAAAATGCAGGGCAATGAAAAATGTCTATTTAGAATCATGGAGCAAAAAGAATCGGAGGAAAAAACAAGAGAAAGAATCAAAAAGATGTTGAAATGAAAACAGAACAAATAGAGAAGATAAAAAATGCATTCAACGATTTACCAGAACACTGGCTATTACTATTCTTAATTAACGCCGAAGATTATCTGGAGAAAAATATAGCAATCCTAAACGAAGTATTAAAACAAGAAGACGTTGTTGGTGTTTATGTCACCTTAAACCGACCTTATTCAGTGTTAATAAAAATTTTAGAGAAAAACAACATCAATACAGACAAATTATTCTTCATAGACTGTATAACAAAAACATTAGGACTGGAAAGAGAAGAAAAGAAATGTTTATTTTTAGAAAATCCACAGAATTTGACAAATATTGCAATAGCAATAGATGAAATCATGAGTGCGATACCAGCAAAGAATAAATCGCTGTTTGTTGACCCTATGAGCACATTGTTGATTTATAACAGGGTTGAAACTGTTTCAAAGTTTCTACATGTTCTCACAGGAAAGATACGGGTTTTGAATTTAAACGGGGTTCTACTTTCTGCAGAGAAAGAACTTGATCCTGAATTCGCAGATCAATTGGAGCAATTTGTTGACAAAACAGTAGATTTAAGCAAATAAAATATGAATAAGAGAAAGATGCAAAAAAATTATTGTTGATGGTGTTGTAAGGTGCAGGAAGAAATTGTAACTATTGATAAAAAAATGATTGAACTTAAAAATTATGAAAGTGTTTTAATAATTGAGAATGTGAAATCCTTACGGGCAACAGTAAATGAAATTTTAAAAACTCTTCAAGATAAACCTATTATTTACCTTAATTTAACTACTACATATAATTCATTAGTATCAAATTTAAAAAAGGATGGGCTAAAGATAGATAATATTCTATTTATTGACTGCATTACACAGTTAGCTGGAGGTACTGTCAGTGATCAAGAGAATGTTTTATTTATTAAAGAGCCAAATGATTTAACCAGTTTAGGAATCGCGATCTCTCAATTTTTTGAAAACATACTTGGTGAGAAATGGCTTGTTTTATATGGTTTTAGTATTTTTAAAATTTACAATAAAGAAGATATTGTTTTAAGGTTCATTCAATCTATTTTTGAAAATGCCTCAATGAATAATGCAAAAATTGTTATTTTATCGACGCAAGTAAAGAATGATAGTCTAATTAAAAAAATGGCTCATTTTTTTGAAAAAGTTGTTATGGAAATTGAGTAAAAATGACGCAAGAAAAGAGTGAACAAAATATTGAGCGCTTGGAATTACGGAATAAGGAGAAAGCAGAATTACTACACAAGAAGCTAGATGAAAAACAAGCAAAACAGCAAGCAAAGCAGAAAGAGCGGGACGCAAAAAGACTAGCAAAAGAACATGAAGAGAAGTTACGATTAGAGCGATTAGAATTACGCATGAATGAGAAAGCAGAATTACTACACAAGAAGCTGGATGAAAAACAAGCAAGATGGGAAGCGAAGGAGAGGGGGCGGGAGGAGGAAAGACGCGCAAAGGCGGAACTGAAATCGAAGCAGCGCATACTTGCCTTAAAAGAACTTGAATGGAGGACAAAGGAAAAAGAAGAACGTATACAAAAAAAGATTGAAGAAAAAAAAGCAAAACAGGAAGAAAAAGAAAAACAACATCGTCTCAAAGAACGTGAAGAGAAATCACGGTTAAAACAGGTAGAAATACAAGAGGAAAAAGAGAAACAGAAAAAATTGGAAGAGAAACTTGCAAAACGAGACGCAAAGGAAAAAGAACATGAAGCAATAAGACGTGAAAAAGAAGAGGAAAGAAGAAAGCAGCAAATTCTTTCTATGAAAGAAATGGAAATAAAAGAAAACGAAAAGGAAGAACAAAAACAGAAACATGTTAAGGAAAAAAGAGAAAGACTACATTTAAGTGAACTTGATTTCGGAAAAGCAAAAGATGATGGGGCTATAGAAGAACGTAAAAAAGCGGAAAAAATAAAAAATACGATGTCTTTAGTAAGAATTGCCGCAGAAGAAAAAGAACTCCGTAAAACCAAAGTTTTTGAACGAAAGATGAAAAAAGAGATGAAAAAAAATGAAAAAGAAGAACAAAAATTCAAAATGAAGGAAGAGATGAATGCGAGGAAAAAAATGGCTGTACATATACAAGAAGAAATCATTAAGGGAAAAATCAGTGGTCAAAAAGAAAGGAGTGATGCATTCGTTGCATTTGATGGTATTGATGAAGAAACCGCGATTTATCTCTTCGAGAATGGATATAACACAGTAGAAAAATTGCGACAGACAACGGTTAAAGATCTTATGAAAATTGGTTTAAGGAAAAAAATTGCCCAAAGGATAGTTGCTGAATGTGAAGAATTTGTTGAATGGGACGTGTATGACGCTGATGAATATACTACGAGAAAATCCGATACACTACTCTGAACCCATAGAGGTTTCACCCGATATAAAAAGAGGTATTTGTAAAGTAAAATTTATATGCGATCAAACTATTCGTAATTTATATGTAATTTATATGTAATGTGTATTGTGAGCGGGTAAGATGGGATGCAAAAAAACAGTTTCAATTAAGATTAGATTAACAAGAATGTTATATATCACTTTATTTGCAACTATAATTCCGTTAATTTCTTTCTTTAAAAAACAAATTGCTTTAGATTATTGGTGAAGGAGATGCAAAACAAAAAAAATCTCAATCAATTTTCCCAACAGCATCAGAGTGTTGTTCAAGAAGTTGAACAAATATTACAGGAAAAAAAATACGTCATACCACCTGAAAAACTACTATCGCTTGATAATAATTTCCCATCTGCATTCAATGTTTCTTTTACGGGTATAAAAGAGTTTGATCAACTTCTTGATGGCGGATTTACTAAGGGTTCAATTATCTTGCTTGCCGGATCATCAGGAAGCGGCAAAACTATCTTTTCCTTCCAATGGCTTTTTGAAGGAATTAAAAACAATGAAAATGGAATCTATATCACTCTTACAGAACCGCTTTTCAAAACCTTAGAAAATCTTGAAAAACTAAGTTTTTACAATAAAGAAGCTATAGAAAATGAAAAATTGAGAATCGTTGATCTGCGGAAGATATATGAAAAGGAAGGTTTTGACCAGCAAAAAATCCTCGATTTTATTGAAAACGAGGTCAAACGAACAAATGCAAAACGACTATGCATTGATTCGATTACCGCTATCGCGTATCAGCTTGATGATAGGGCCAAGATTAGAGCTTTTATATTTGCTCTAGGTACGACACTTGCAACACTCGGTTGCACAACTGTTTTAACCAGTGAAGTTTCTGAAATGAATAAATACTCTAAGTACGAAGTCGAGGAATTTATATCTGATGCAATTTTACGATTTGATCAAATTAAAGAAAAAGACGAACCACAAAGAATAATACAGATAATCAAAGTGAGAGGGAGAAACCATAGGTCAGATGACATTTATTTCAAAATTACAAAGGATGGCATCACCGTTTTTCCTAAACTCAGGATTCCGCTTGAACATTTTTCTACGACAGAACGGATCTCGATGGGCATTTCTACGCTGGATGACATGTTAGGCGGAGGTATTTTTGTTGGTTCTTCTACACTCATAACTGGTTCGCCTGGAACCGGAAAATCTACGTTGGGTTTAAGTTTCCTTGCTGAGGGATTGAAAAATGGGGAGATGTGCCTGTATGTTGGATTCGAAGAAAGTAAGAAACAAGTATTAAGAAACGCCAAAAATTTTGGATGGGATTTCGAGAAGTCCGAAAGAAATGGTCTTCTTGTCATGCGATGTATTTATCCGAACGAAAAGCATCTTGAAGAACATCTAGCAGATATAAGAAAAATAGTGGAAGAAAAAAAAATTAAAAGATGTGTTGTTGACCCTCTCTCTGCCATTTCGAGTGCGTTCTCACCGGATGCATTTATAAGTTTTTCAAAACGACTTAATGGATATTTGAAAACTCGTGAGGTGACTCCTTTATTTACATCAACCACAAACTCGCTCATAGGCAATACAAAAGATGTAGATTCGCATATTTCTACGATATCAGATAATATTATCTTGTTGCGTTATGTTGAAATGCAAGGTGATGTACAGTTTGTAATAAACATTATCAAAATGAGAGGGAGTGAGCATAGCAAAAATCTAAGAATGTACAACATAACAGATAAGGGCTTAGTCGTCGGTAAAAGTCTCGAAGGTTATGAAGGTGTTACAACTGGTGTCAGTAAAAAAATTGCTGAACTCGAGAAAGAAGGTTTGGAACTTAAGGAAGTTATCAAGCAGAAAGAAATGGCGGAAAAGGTTCTGCGAGAGAGCGAGGAGAAATTTAGATTATTGTTTAATGACTCTCCTTTAGGTATTGCACTGGTAGATCCAGAAGGAATCATTAAAGAAGTAAACAGCAGCTTACTTCAGCTGTTATCAATACGAAAAGAAGAATTTATCGGTAAAAACTTTGTTCAATTAATCTCAGTTTATGGTTTAGATGTCCAAGAGCAAACCTCAGATTTCAAAAACAGAATTGCCGGAAAACCATCAAAAAGTGAAATAACATTTTTATCTAAAGACAACAAGAAAGCGACGATGACGGTACAGAGTTCGATTATTAAAAGTAACGATGTAATAATTGGTGTTCTCTTCATTTTAGAAGACATCACCGAGCGTAAGCGGGTGGAGGGTATGCTAAGTGAGACGAATCAATACCTCGAAAACCTATTCAACTATGCAAATGCTCCTATCATCGTCTGGGATGCACAATTCGCAATCACCCGTTTCAATCATGCCTTCGAATCGTTGACCGGCCGGAGCGTGAAAGATGTTATCGGAAAAACTCTTGAAATTCTCTTTCCCCCAGACCTGGTGGAAAGTTCAATGGAACTAATTCGAAAAACGCGGGAAGGGAAACAATGGGAGGTGGTCGAGATTGATGTTCTGCATCTCGATGGATCAAGGAGGACCGTCCTCTGGAACTCAGCCAACCTTTTCGCCCCAGACAGTAAGACTCTCATCGCCACAATTGCGCAAGGTCAAGATATCACCAAACGCAAGCGAGCACTGGACGAATTGAAGGTAGCTAATGAAAAACTTAATCAAATAAAATCAGATTTTTTCGAAGTGACAACTCGCGAAATAAGATCGCCGTTAACTACAATAAAAGGATATATGGAAATGTTGTCAAATCGAACCTTTGGTGAAATAAATGATGAGCAAAAAAAATATCTTGATATAATGTTACGGAATACAAATCAGCTTGACAACCTTGTATCAGATCTTGTGGGCATTTCAAGCATTGAATCAGGGGATATGACTTTTACTTTGAAAAAAACGAGTATTAGTAAGATGGTGAATGAAGCAGTTGAAAAAATACAGTCATCTGCAGATGTAAAAAACATTGCAGTCAATGTAGAAATAGAGGATCAAATACCTGATTTAATCGTTGACCAAGATCGGATAAAACAAGTCCTTATAGATATACTCGGGTACACAATAAAATTCTCACCAGATAAAACTACGGTTAATATGCGCGCAAAAAAACAAGAAACCGATGTTTTATTCGAGATTCAAGACCAAGGATTGAATATACCAAAGGATAAACAGAAAAAGATTTTTAAGGCGTTTTACCGAGCTGAAGAAGGTAAAAGTAAAGAATACTTAGGAGGCGGTATTAGACTTGCACTATCACGAGGTATTATCACCATTCATGGCGGCAAGATGTGGGTAGAAAGCGAGGATGAAAAGGGAAGTACATTTAGATTTACACTGCCAATAAAACCAGTTGATAATATTCAAACAAGATATAAAGAATCTGACATATTCGAATCAAAAAAAGATGATGAAAACATTGAAATTAATTAAAAAAAATTCCAATAAGTGATACCATGTTAAAAGATGAAACAAAAAAATCTATTGAACAAGCAATACAAATGGACAAACATGGCGTCATAATTATGATAGAACTTCCAATAAATGCTTATTTTGAAATGAATTCTTCCACCATTAAAATATTGACAAACCATGGTTTTCAAGGGATATACATTAGCTTTCAGAGACCGTTTAATAACATATCTTCCTTTTTTGAATCTGAGGGAATAGACACTAATACACTATTATTTATAGATGCTGCAACAGCCCTTTCCGGTGAAAAACAACATGAAGATGCTCGTTGTATACATGTCTCCCAAGAACTCGATATTGATGAACTGGTAAAAGCCATCTATCTTTCTCTGCCAAAGCTAAAAAGCCAAAAAAAGTTTATTTTTATCGATTCATTAACTACAATATCTCTTTACAAACCATTATCTCAAATAATGAGATTTTCAGAATTCCTGATGAGGACAGTACGTAAAGAAAACGAGGAAAATGTTATACTCATTTTTAACGTGGCAAAAGATCTCGCCCAAAAAAAATTTATCAGAGAGGTAGCCTTCCATGTGGACCAAGTAATAAGTGTGGATAATAATGAATGATCTAGAAAAAATTTCTCAAGAATTAAACAATCTGCCAAAAGGCTGGATTGTAATGCTGGAAACTTCTCCAGAAAAAATGTTAGAGGTTTCTTTGTCAACGATAAAATTTTTATCTGATGAAAAAAACTACATTGGAATTATCGTATCAGCAAGCAGACCTCAAAAAAATTTGATACAACTCTACCAACAAAAAAAAATCGATATTAAAAAAATTCTCATTCTCGACTGTATCTCAAAAAGCCAGAGTTTGGACCTGGAGGAAGCGAGCAATGTTATATATCTTGAATCAGTATCTTCTCTTACAAATATTTCACTTGCAATAACAGCGAGTATTCAACGAATACCGGGAGATAAATTTGTTTTTATTGACTCTATCAACAGCATGCTTATTCATAACAAACCTGAAGTTTTTGCTCAATTCATTCATGGGATTTTAACTAAGCTGAGAATTGGCGGGATAAACGGTTTACTTATTTCTCTAGAACATGAAACGAACAAAGAGATACATGCAGAAATTGCACAACTGTGCGATCGGATTGTGAAAATATAATGGATGAAAAAAAGAGTAAACAAAGTAATATCTTTGACATGGCTAAAATCAAAGCAGAGATTGAGAATAAGCTAAAGGGTACTGATGACAAAGGTTATTCCACGGGAGGAACTTTAGAACAAAAAACGCAACAGTTGCATGAAACAAAAAATGAAGCTAAAACGGGAAAAAAATTTGTTTTAACAGGCGTTTCCGGATTTGATGAACTATTTGAAAATGGCATACCAAAAGGTTCCAATATTCTCGTTGCTGGAGGTGCAGGTTCAGGAAAAACAATTTTTTGTCTACAAACACTGTGGTACCATATCTTATGTGGGGAAAAATGTTTTTACATGAGTTTTGAAGAATCTGAAAAAAGATTAATGGAACATATGGAGGATTTTGGTTGGAATCCAGAAAAACTTCTCGCATCAGGTAACTTTAAAATCAAGAGGTATCTACCGAGCGATATTCATTATGTATCTGAAAAAGGTAACGATAATGCAATGTTTGCTAAAGAAGAGGACAGTCAACTTTTACAGTTAGAGCCAGTAACTTTGGAAGAAGGATTTAATCCTGATTTTGTTGTCATTGATTCACTTACGGCAATTGCCTCGGCATTTATGGGAAAAGAAGGTTCGTACAGGTTTTATGCTGAGCGACTCTTCAGGTTTTTTGAAAATATGGGGAGTACAAATTATTTTATAACAGAGACCGGACAGATGCCAGAAACTTTTTCACAGACCGGTGTTGAGGAGTTCTTAGCTGATGGGGTGATTGTTTTGTATAATATTAAACGAGAAAATATGCGGGAACGCGCTATAGAGGTTTTGAAAATGCGTGGTACAAAACATCAAGAGAGAATAGTTGCAATGAAAATTTCCGAAAAAGGTATGGTTGTGTATCCAAAACAGGAGATTTTTGGTGAGATTCACACTAAATAAAATTCATATTTATAGTGGCCCTCAAACCCGATTTAAACAACCGTTGGGGAAACGTGTTTGTCTAACTTGAAAACCATGTTTTTATTAAATCCATCAAGAAGCTATCCACGCATCTATTTCTATGATGTTTAGAGCGAGATTAACGGTGGTGATTCCTAAAAATTCTATAGTTATTTCGCCAGTAGTATCCGTCACTGAAAAATTGGCTCCATAGGTAAGGTTTGCTGATTGTAATGTACTTTTAAACGCTTGATGCCAGGCATTTGGATAATTTGTGGTAATTGTAATGTTTTTTATATTGTTCATCAAAGAAGTTTTATTACTAACGAATTCTGTCCGTATCGGATAGGTTCCATATCCGCCTGCGGATGTTCTTCCACCAACTCCTGTGATGTTTACAATATCGAGGGTTAGGTTAACAACATTTACGTTTATTATTGCGGAAAAAGGTTTTATGGACATTACATTTCCTTCAGATTGATTCAATATTACAGATCCAGCCTCATAAATGTAAGATTGATCAAGATAGTATACATTTTTCGATGAATATTTTATGATTCCAAGTGAATACGAAGCGGAGTTTGAGATATTTGTGATTGTCACTGTACAATTATTTGATAAAATCAGAAGAGACCCAAACGCTCTACTCGCTGAGAAATAAGGTATTTCTTTATTTCCAAGAGTAATAGATGTTGACATTGGTGTTTTTTGCCCAGTTGCAGCTTGTATGTCTATCGCAGATTTTAACTGAGAAAACTGATCTGCTACGTCACCCATATGCTCTGCTTCTATCGACCTCATCCATTTTGGCACATACGTGGTTTGTATCAATGAAATAACAATGACAATGAGTCCTACAAGTAATATTGCAGTAATAATGCCTGCCACTGCATTATCCGAACACCATCTCTGGTTCACTCTCATCTCAATTCTCCTTACGTATGCCTACATCTCGAATCAGCACTCGCAGGTGCGCCCTCGACAGTACCAGCATACCTCCCTCTACTGTAAAATTCATAATACACATTCCCATTCGGAAAATCAAAACTCCAACTCCATGGATGCGAAGTATCAGGGTTATTCGAATTATTCCAGATTATCCAATTGCTCTGTATCAAAGAATAATTATTTTCCTGCCCCCAAGTTCCATGAGATGGTTCAGGGGAGACGTGTTTACAGACACGGATATCATCATAATATGAATAACTTCCATAGTGATTCTGTAATGAAATTTCTCCTGCGTTTGAATATGCAGAAGAAGGAGGAGTCTCACTACATGTTTTTGTCTTCCCATCACATGTTATTGTAAACGATGAGCCACTTACGGTAATATTGAATGGTTTCCATGATCCCGTTCCAACGGCAGTTCCTGTTACTGAACAACCGGTAAAAAACGCCCAAGCGGTATAGGGTGGTCTGAGGTAAGAAAGACCTTCATTGGTTCTTGCGTCCATTCTAGATTTATACCCGGTGTTACCCGTATAATTTCCTCGCCATCCGACTTCTGCAATGGCATTTGATGAAAGGTATACTTTTCCTTCAATTGTTCCATTGATGAATCCAGTATAGGTTGCATTTGAACCCAGAACGGTGTGGCCATAAGACCCGCTCGTTGAACCTCCACCACAGACGAGATATCCATTTTCAATTCTTGGGTAAACTCCTGAGAGTTTGTGCCTTGTCCATTTACTGAGATCCCCACTAAAATCATCAAAGAAAATGAACGTATTCGTTCCATTACTTTTGTTCGTAGCAGCACTATTTCCATAATATAACCAGATTGAGCTGCCTGTTGTATTCAAATTGTCAGGTATTTTGACCCAAAAGGTAGCATTACTGCCTGTGTTTTTCTGTTCTATCCAGTAGTCCAGTTTGGTTGTATTATCAGTATAGCTGATAAATCGTATATCGCCAAAGTCGTTTCGTGCTTTGTTATTGATATAGACAGTGTCCTCACTATCAGTCCCTGTCCCATTTTTCACAATAATTTTTACTTGGTAATTTGATCCAGCGCCACTTGCGCTTCCTATGTCATGCTTCTTACGGTACCCCCAAGAGTTGTTCCACCAATTTTCATTCTCGCCCCATGAAGCATTATCTGCAGAATAACGATACCAGAGCGTTACAATCTCCAATCCTGAATCGCCAGTAGCATTGACAGTAAGTGGAGAAGATGTTTGATGGTAGGGACTAATTGTATCAACAGAAGTAACAAGTGACGGAATAGTCGTTGTTTCTCCCTCCTGTAGAACTCCCATCATCATTATAGAATTGCTATCCCTATCAACTACAGTAGCCTCGATTTGCAAACCTGTCATATTCCCAGATAAATTGTAGTGGTAGACGAGCTGCTCACTAATATCCCATCGATAATTTCCATTAGAATCAATCAATAAATCGTGAACAGTCTTACTAATCCTTGTTCCCCCTACGATAAATGAGACTGTTGCGTTTTGATCCAGTGAATCTCCACCACGATGTTCTAGTACTATATTACTCCCTTCAATTGATCCGACAATATCTACAGAAGGTACCGACGGAGAAAATGGATACGACATAACAATGAAATACAATATGGAGAAAAGTGCTACACCTATCCCTACCATTAAAATAGCGCCAATGACTTCAGAGACAGCACCATCCAGTTTTTTCCATTTCATTTTCATATCCATTATACCACTCTTCAAAATAAAAATTTGAAAACAAAAAGTGAGATCACACCAAGAACAAAACTGTACCGAAGGCCTGAAGAAAGTTTACCATCCATCATGAACCCTCCGATCATACCTGCACCAATACCCTGTGTAAAAACAAATGAACTCAATGCGTATTTCAACGCCACGGGATCCACTTTATTCATCATGACACCAGCCATTTCAACCGTGCTGCTCTGACTCTTGAAAAATGAGGCGAACAGCGTGTTATTAAGAATCATAATTATTCCGAGGAACACAAAAAAACTCATGATAATTACAACGGTATAGGTAGCCATTTCCGATTTTCTCTGCTCCTTAATATTATTAATTTGATTGATTTCTTTTGCCGCTGCTTTAAAAACCTTTGACGTCATCCCCCCCATTCTCAATCCTGTATTTATCGAAACAACTATTCTTTTGACAATAGGAGATCTCATCCGTTCAGCAAAATTCTCAAACTTCATTTTTTTTTATCTCGCCTCTTTACATTTTTTGGCATCTTGCATCAGCGCTCACGGGTGCGCCCTCGATAGTACCAGCATACCTTCCTATACTGTAAAACTCATAATATCCCACCCCTTTGGGAAAGTTAAAACTCCAACTCCATGGACTATTTAAGTCAGGATTAGTATCACCTGTATAAATAATCCAGTTATGTCCTTCTCCTCCACCTATATATGTTTCTTCAGCTCCAGCTGAGCTATAAGATGGTTCTATTGCAATGCATTTTCTAACAAAAACATCATCAAAAGAAGCTGTTTCTCCCATGCTTCCTCCATTAAGAGCAAGGTAACCTGGACGACCACTTCTTGGCCATGAATTAAAGGCACCCGGCGTCCCACCAATATTCCAGACTCTTCCTCTGACATTTGTTCCATCATGATAGATTTCAAACCAATACCATGTTCCAAAAGACCATGCAGTTCGAGTATATGATGTTCCCCAGGCTACATGGTCATCTAAGAATTGTTCTGTCGTCTTGGTAACGAAATCATGAAACACATAATTGTAACTTTCACCATTAGCGGCACTAGTTTTAATGCTTAGACCTGCCCTTCCATCGGCATCTGTTCCAGCCTCTGGTCTCACTTTTGCTCTAATTGCATAATAATTGGATTGAGGAGCTGATGTTGCAATACATTTCTTAGGGTCGGCAGTTCCTGTGGATGTCTGTCTCATTATCCCGCCTGTTTCGCTCCAAGTGCCTTGGTATGTAGTCCATTTGCTTGCATCAATAGAATTATCGTCAAAGTTATCAAAGAAATTAAAGGTGTTAGTTCCATTACTAGCATTTGAAGCAGATGGATTGCCGTAATAGCAATAAATGCTGGTACTGCTATTCAAGCTGTCTTTTACTTCTACCCATACCTTTGCAAGTCTGTTTGGGGCTGTTCCGGATACATCTTCTACCCAGAAATCAAGCGAGGTTGTACCACTCTTATTAGTAAATCTTAAGTCTCCACCTATGTTTTTCCCGCTAGGAAAGTTTGATGAGTGTCCACCCAAATTAAAATATGCCCCTGAAACACCAGACGTTTCCCCTATCATTAAAAGCACTTGATAGTTAGGTCCAGCTCCAGCTTGACCAGTAATGTTAATCTTCTTTCTATAAATCCAATTAGCATCATACCAGTTCTCACTATCCCCCTCACCAACTGTAGCATTTACATATATTTGATCAATGTAAACATCATTGCTATTATTTTGTGCATCACAACGGAATTTAATCTTCATATCAGATGGGAACGTATAACTCGTTTCATTAATCCAAACAATTTCATAATAAAACTGATCGTTTACAAAATCAGTACCAGCAACAAAAGAAGCTACAGTCTGCCAAATAGCTCCATCATAATACTCCACAAAAAAATCATGACCATCGCTCAGACCCTCAGATCGAAACCAGAAACTAATAGTAATACAAGTATAACCCGGTGAATGTACATCCACCCCATTTGTATGATAAAAAGACGATGCATTACCACCATTACCCTGTATATCTGCAGCTTTGCTTCCCTGATGAGCGTATGTACCACCTGTATAAAGAGAACAATTCACTCCACCGTCACTGTAATTACCAAATCCTCCTTCAAAATCATCATATGTCAATGTAGTCCAATCCACGGTCCAATTATCATTACTCCAACGATAATAAAGTGTAACGTTATTCAACCCAGGATCACCAATAGCATAAACAGTAAGTGGAGAAGATGTTTGATGGTAGGGACTAATTGTATCAACAGAAGTATCTAGTGAAGGAATAGTCGTTGTTTTTCCCTCCTGTAGAACTGTCATTATCATTATAGAATTGCTGTCTGTATCAATTACGGTAGCCTCGACTTGCAAATTTGTCATAGATGAATTGTTGTAGACAAGCTGCTCACCTATATCCCATCGATGATTTCCATTAGTATCATTTAAAAAAAATCCAACTGTATTACTAATCCTTGTTCCCCCTACGATAAATGAGACTGTTGCGTTTTGATCCAGTGAATCTCCACCACGATGTTCTAGTACTATATTACTCCCTTCAATTGATCCGACAATATCTACAGAAGGTACCGACGGAGAAAATGGATACGACATAACAATGAAATACAATATGGAGAAAAGTGCTACACCTATCCCTACCATTAAAATAGCGCCAATGACCTCAGAGACAGCACCATCCAGTTTTTTCCACTTTATTTTCACAGCCATCAACCACCCTTCAAAATACAAACTTAAAAACAAAAAGTGAAATCACACCAAGAACAAAACTGTACCGAAGCCCTGAAGAAAGTTTACCATCCATCATGAACCCCCCAATCATACCGGCACCAATACCTTGAGTAAAAACAAATGAACACAACGCGTATTTCAATGCCACCGGATCGACCTTATTCATCATGGCACCAGCCATTTTCACGGTACTACTCTGACTCTTGAAAAATGAGGCGAACAGTGTATTATTAAGTATCATAATTATTCCGAGGAACACAAAAAAACTCATGATAATTACAGTGGTATACGTAGACATCTCCGATTTTCTCTGCTCTTCAATATTATTAATTTGATTGATTTCTTTTGCTGCTGCGATAAAAACCTTTGATGTCATCCCCCCCATCCTCAATCCGGTATTTATCGAGACAACTATTCTTTTGATGATGGCGGATCTCATTCGTTCAGCGAAATTCTCAAACACCTTTGTTACGGGAATACTCCAAGATAGCTCAGATTTCATTTTTTGTATTTCAGGGGTCAATCTTCCATAACGGCCTTTTGATGAAATTTTTATTGCATCAAAAATGGTCATCCCTGAGGAGATACAGTTTCCCATTTCGACCACAAAATCTGGTAATCTTCGCTCAATCTCACGCTGTTTTTGCGCTTGCTTATGACAATAAAAGGTAATAGGCCCTATGAAAACCAGGACGGACAGGAAAAAAACATCAAAAAAGAAGTAGGTGGTGAAATTCATATATTTGTAATAACTTAATACATAAATAATGCAGTAAAAAGAAAGCAATAAACCTGTTGAAAGAAGCAGAATTAAAATAAATGGTCTGTTTTTTTTATAAAAATCTTTCACTGAAGGTCTCTTCTTCGAATGAGGGTTTCTTATCTCTTCTATACTTGTTGATCGTATGAGAGCGTAATATCCACCATATGCTATGGGTAGAACAACGAACGAAAAAATAAACAAAATCTCTATAGTGAAACTTGAGGAACCACCAAAAAAACCCATCACAGAGATAATGATCACAAGAAAAATCGGAAACGCGACAAGCGTGGTGACAAATGTTTCTGCAAGAACCCCAAGAGTATCCAAGTTTTTCTTCCTTGCTAAAAATTCATCGGCCATGTACTGATCTACAATGGTTGAAAGGTAAATATGAAGGTCACTACCTGATTGAATAGTACCGATTATCCCTTGGAGAAACGATTTGAATTTTTTTGAAGGAGTGTTTTCAAGGGCGTGTTTTAGCGCAGTAATCGTATCAATCCCCATGACATCGAGTTCTATGATGATTTTCTTTGCTTCTTGTTGTACTTCACCATAGATATCGATTGTTGCAAAAGATCGAAAGATATCTGCGGGTGAAACACCCGCAATTGCCATGGTGCTGATAAAATTCACCGCATAAGGTAAGAATCTATCGATATTCGCGGCTCTTTTTTTGATATGAGAGTGCGGGATGTATTGACACATCACCCAGATGCTAAACGGCACAAGTGCAGGCAAAAGAATCGCAAGTAAGAGAGTATTTAATGAAGGGAAAAAGAGATACAGGAGTAAAGATGGGATGATGGTGAGTATAAACCCCAGGAGCATTGTCATCAAAAACATCGAGAAGTACTCCTGGTATAACATATTGATATCGGCTTGTTTTAATAGTATGTTTTTCTCTTGGAGCCGCTGTTTTGTTTTTATTGAAAAAAATCTATCAAATTTCCAGAGGCAGAAGTTCGAATATTTTGAGGATTTCATTTAGAACCGCCTTTTGCCTTTTCCAATACAACCTCTGGCTCTCGGCTATAGTCTGCTACAACCTTTCCGACTTCCTTATACGAGCGCAGATTATTTTTTCTCATCCATTCCAATACAATAATTCTATTTTTAACCTCTGAAATGAGCTGCGCATCGCTCCATCCTTTCTTACTTTGAGTTCTATCAAGTAAGATGCTTTTTGCTTCTTTCTTAAAATGATCCTCTGATTCGGAAACCCATGAAAAAGGGATTGAAAAAATTAGTTTGTTCGTACTAGGCTCCATTTTTATTATTTCGATAACATTGGTGATTCTTCGAGCAGGTTTCCCATTTATCACAGTAGCTTTTAAAAACACGACAAGATTAAGGGAGATAAGAAGTGCTTTCGGCAAAGAAATAGGGGGATTCTCCAGCCTCTGAACCAACGTATGAATATCACTTGCATGAATTGTTGAATATGAAATATGACCAGTAGCCATCGCTTGGAAAAGAGCATAGGCTTCTTGCCCACGTATCTCACCTACGATTACAACTTGTGGCCGCTGACGCAGTGCAGCCCTAGTAAGATCAAACATATCAATATCTTTACTAGTTTTATGTTCTGCAGATTGAGAAAAACCAGTTCTCGTAGTACTCGCTATCCAGTTCTCATGGGGGAGCATCAGTTCTCTGGTATCCTCTATGGAAAAAATCTTATATGCAGCAGGTAAAAAAAGTGCAAAAGCATTCAATGTGGATGTCTTCCCAGAAGCAGTACCCCCACAGAAGAGAATAGATGCACCATTTTCAATGGCAAGCCAGAAATATGCCGCCATCTCCAATGACATCGTGCCGGTATTAATCAAATCAATTGGAGTGAAGGGATCCTCTCGAAATCTCCTAATGGTAAATGTTGAAAATGGCGTCACGGTTTTCGCCAACATTACCGATAGCCGAGACCCATCCGCAAGTTTCCCATCGATAATCGGTTCATAAATTGAGATTTGTTTACCGCAAATCTGAGCCAATTTCACCGCAAAAGAATCCAATTCATCAGGATTTTCAAAGACGATGTTGCTCTTTATCGATTCATATGTTTTATGATAAATAAAAATAGGGATATTAGGACCGTCACAAGAAATATCCTCAATACCTTCGTCATGCATCAATATATCGATTTTACCATATCCTGTGAACTCTTGAAAAATATAGTAAAAGATTTTATCCTTGGAGATTTCGCTGAGTTTAATATGGCCATCAACAATAATTTTTTGTAATGATTCATCCAGCTTTATTGATTTTTCAACGGTGTTACTTTCGAAAACATCAATAGTGGAACGTAATTCAAACAACTCAAGGAGTTTGTTTTTTATTTCTTGTTCCTCTTTTTCCAGCGAAGGCTCATGTACCTCATAGACGTAGGTCTTACTATTTTTATCAAACTTGATTACCCGACTTCCAAGACCTTTCCATCCAAAACCTGTTCGTTCGTCGTCTGCCTTCTCGCTGCTTTTTTTCTGTAACCCTTGTTGATCGTTTGATACAAAATCTTCTGATGCATTTAGAGTTTTTCCCCTTTGTGGTATTGGTAATTCTTTGGTTTTTTCAGGTGGTTTCATTACTTGTTGTAATTTTTGTGGTGCCATTGATTCTTTTTGAACCCCTGCGTCATCGTTTTCTCCTATCAACCTCGTGCGGAACTCTGAGTCATCCGTCTGGTCTATATTTGCATCTCTTGTTTTTATCCCAAGAATATTTTTTAGTTGTCGTTCCACAGAGGCCATAAATTTAAAATTAGGGTTGTCGGTGGTGGGAATATCTGAAATAACGTTTCCTGATTCAACGGTTTTTTCATTAAAAATATCCTTTGAACATGTAACAAGCTCAAATTCCTGAGGTTTTTCCTCTATTTTTCCCAGCATTTCCTCTTTTCGAAGTATTTTTATTATCTCAGGTTCGTCCTTCATTGAAACCTCCAAAAAACAACTTTTTGTATTTGGAGAAAACAGAAATCTTCTTGACAGTATCAATTATTAATACTCTATCCATCTGATGAATCCCATCCTCTATCAGTCCCTGTTTTTTTTTATGTAACCATCTGTAATGCTAGAACATTACAATTGTAATGAATATCTTACCAATATAAAATATTAACGGATGAAAAATTACGAGCATATTTTTGAACGATAAAACTGAAACGGATACATACCTCCAAAGAACAATGGTAGAACAGATTGAAGCTTAGAATATCTTTGGTATTATATGTTTTACCTCAAAATTACCTCAAAATATTTTTTTGTTACAAGAATGTTTTAAGCATATTTTCTAATTACCAAAATGATAATAACAATTGCTATCCCCAAAAATGTGAAAATAAGGTAATCAAATAAAGGAGATCTCTGTAAATCTTTACCGGGCGAGGTTGAAATAAAGATGGTGACATATTCTGTCGCTGTATCACTAACACCATCGTTATCAATAACCCTTAGAGATATCTGATATGTTCCTCCATGAGAATAATTATGACCAGGATTCCTCACATTCGAAGTTACTCCATCCCCAAAATCCCAACTCCAAGAAACCACTACTCCGTCAGCATCTAATGATGTATCGGTGAACAATATCGTATCATTAATCTTTGGAAGAAACGGTGAAAAAAACGTAAACATAGCGGTAGGCCCCACATTTAACGCGGATATCTTCCGAGAAACCTGATTTACTGCTTGATCATCATCAACAATACTCAAAGTCACAATATACGATCCATTATCAACATACTGATGTGTCACATTCTGCAATGTAGACGTATTTCCATCACCGAAATCCCAAAACCATGAAACAATATGGCCATCGAAATCTGTCGACGTATCATTAAAAGTCACGATTTGTAGATCAGTAGGAATAAGGGGAGAAAAACTAAAATGAGCAACAGGCGGTACCGTAAACGGTTTCATCAACGGATGCATATCAAAACTACCAGCACCAGCAATACGATAGGAGGTATCACCAAATCCATCCCTATCACCATCCACACCGGTATAATCATCCCAATAGTTTCCACCGTGGAGATAACCAGCATCCCAGGAGTTCCTCCCCAGATCATACGCATTCTGCGTATTATTCAAAAAATTATTATTATAGATAACGTTGTTAAAAACACTTCCTAAAAACATACCGTACTCTGCATCTCGAAAAGTGTTTTCCGTAATAATACTACCAGACGAATTATATATTCTAATACCACAGGTACCATTTTTGATTGTACAACCACATATCGTCACATTATCAGCAGAAATATTTACAACATCTTTAGTTCCACAGCCATCAATAATCACATTTCCTTTACCAGTACGATTTACATTGATAGTTTTATTGATAACTATATTTCCACGATAGATCCCTGCAAAAACATATACAGTACCGTTTTCCGTTACCGCATCAATACCATCTTGAATAAACTGAAATGGATGACCAGATGAACCATCCCAAGGACCCACAGTATTGTTACCATTAACAAAAATAGGAGACCCCGCGGCATGTACCGTATCAAATAGAAAAACAAATACAAATGAAAATACCATTAAAAAAACTACGAAGTATACCAACTTTTTTTGCATGTTTCTCCGCGCAACAATAAAATCATACTGTCTTTATATAATATGATTTAAAAAAATATAGAGTGATATACTTTTTGTTCATTTTATATTTGCAATGAAATGAGTCTAACATAAATAAGGGATGTGAGAAATACTTAGATATTGTTAAACTCATATCATTGCTTATCCGTATGGGTTCAATCCAATTGTTATTGCAACAATTAATACCATAGGTATAACAACAGAAATTCCTCTATTATCATCTTTCACAAGTTTTCTATGTGCTTTTATCCTCATCACCACCTATCAAATTAAAATTACGATAAAATTACAGAAGCATTACATAATATAAATATTTTTTGGTAGGCAGTTGAAAAATTCGTGAGAACTAAATAGTTCACGATTTCGTCTCATTCTTTTTCCAAACCAAACACATCTGCTCCTTTAAAACGCTCCTCGATATTAACAACAGATTCAACCGGTAAGGTAAACCGAAACGTACTTCCTTCTCCAGGTTTCCCTGTACTTTCAACCCAAATACGACCACCATGAGCAAGAATAATACCATAACAAATCGCAAGACCTAGGCCGGCTCCACCAAATTTTGTATCTGCATCAGAATCTACTTGATAGAAAGTCTGGAAGATTTTCTTATGATGTTCTTCTGGTATGCCTCTGCCGTAATCCTGCACCTCAAACAAAACATCTTCCTTTTCTTTCCTTACTTTGATATGTATCATTGAACTATCCGGTGAGAACTTTATAGCGTTGTTTAAAAGATTGATGATAACTTGCGAAATCCGGTCTTTATCGATAGTTAATTCAGGGACATCTATTCCCATTTCTGCTATAATTTTTATTCTTTTTAAATCTGCGGATGCCTGCATAGTTTCCGCGACTTCTTTTACCATTTTTGTTACATCTGTTTTTTCAGTAACAAATTTCATCGTCCCAGATTCCAGTCGTGAAATATCGAGAATGTCTTGGATGAGACGATTCAGACGATTTGTATTCCGTAAGATAACCTCCAAGGAATGTTTTTGTTCATCATTGATCGTTCCCAGATTACCTTTTAAAATCATTTGAATGTGGCCTTTGATCGCTGACATCGGTGTACGTAGTTCGTGAGATGTGATATTTAAAAAAGCTGATTTTATTTGACTTAGCCGTCTTAGTTTATTAGTGGTTTCATCCAAATCCTTCATGATGTTAAGAGTTGCGATCTCACTTTCTTTCAATTCAACAATTTTTTTATCGAGTTCTTTTGTTCGTCCTTCAATTTTTTCCTCAAGATTCTTTTGTGCATCTAATAATTTTTTGCGCGCAACATTTAAAGATTGTCTCATTACTTCAAATGACTGACTCAATTCGCCTATTTCATCTTTTCTTTTAACATCCACTGTGATATTAGTATTACCTATACTGATTTCTTTGGTGGTCTTGTTCAGTTTCTTAATATCTTTAATAAGTGTCAGAGAGAATAATCCAATGATACTTGCAGCAATAAGAATCGCCACCCCGAGGATCCCATAAATCGTATTACCAATAAAATTCTGTTTTTCGATTACTTTCGTAATTGATATATCAAATCCAACGATCGCTACCACAGTACCACTCGAAGTTTTTACCGGAGCATACCCTGAAAGAAGAGTCCCCCACCGGTCCGTAGAAAAATCTGTTTCTGCGATAGGGTGATCAAAACCTTGTAAGAGTACCGGGGTGGCGTTATAGATTTCGCCGATTGCAGCTCCGGGATCTTTAGGGTTACCATAATCTGCATCGACAATAAATTGAATTTGATTCGCAACTTTTCTCATTGTATAGACATATTTTATATCTGGATGAGAATCTCGTATATTCTTTAATTGGTCGCGAATTGATAGGAATTGAGTGGTATTTTCATTACCAGGTTTCAATAAGGCAAGCGTGTCCCCATCTATCTGCGTTGCTGTTGTCGATGCCAGTGCGGTCAGTTCATCTCGTATTATTTCATTTAATGCTCTTTTTGCTTCAGTATATGTATATGTGAAGGTCAAGCCAGAAATGACTATTATTAAAACAATAAAACTTAGAATTAACTTTATTTGTAAGCTATGTATCATTTTGACCATATTACCACCATATTCGTGAGTATTTTTTCTCTAAAGTATGAAGAATGGACTCCTACATTTCTCCTTTCAATTTTTCCTCCAATTCCGCTATTCTTTTTTTCAATTCAATCATTTTTAGTTCTCTATTTACTGTTAATTTTTTATATAGTTCAAGGGCATCAATTTCCTCCTTTAACTTTTTTTCAAGTTGTTTTTGCATGGTGATATCTCTGACAGTTGCCTGGAGAAATACCTTTCCACCCTGCACGACCCTTGATAAGAGCACCGTTGCGAAAAAATCCTCGCCATTGATTCGTTTGTGTGTCCACTCGAAGAATTTGGATCCATTGCGCATTGCTGTTTCAATCATCTCTTTAGCCTTCTCTGCTGAAGAACGTCCGTCTGGTTGGCGTTCGGGAGATAAATTCTCAGGTCCTTTGGAAGTGAATTCCTCTTCGTTCTTAACCTTGAACATTTCTAGTGTTGCCGGGTTTCCAGTTGTGAAATTCCAGGTCGGAGGCTCAAGGGTCATGATAGCGTCACGGGAGCTTTCAAAAAGAACCCGATGCCGTTCTTCACTATCCAGTAGCGCTTCCTCCGACCGCTTACGTTCGGTGATGTCTTTTGTTATAGCTACGAATGATAGTGGATTGCCAGAGGCATCTCTGATTAGGCACGCTGAAAGTTCTGCTGGAAACTCCTGACCGTCTTTCGTCAATAGGGTGTATTCTAAATTCTTTACCGATTCCGACTCAAGGGTTTCCTTTAAACTTTCTTTTGCCCTTTCGAGGTCTTTCGGTGAAAATAATTCTAAGGCATTTTTACCGATTAATTCCTTTTTATTAAAGCCATGCAACATTGATGTTGCTTGGTTACATTCGATAATGTTTCCATTTAGATCCGTGACGGTGATTGCGTCAGGAGATGAATCAAGTATTCGCCTTAGTTTTTCTGCGCTTTCAATGACTTCTTTTTCTGCCTTCTTGCGTTCGGTGATATCGGTGACCGTCCCAATCCATCTGATGGGATGTCCGTCCGGCGTCCTTGCTACGGCGCCCCGCGCTGTCCACCACCGGCAGGTCCCATCTTTCGTTCGAACACGATATTCGATAGCATAGGGCATGCGTTCGTCCAGATACGCCTGAACTGCAGCCGCAACGCGCTTCTTGTCCTCCGGATGGATCAAGTCCGTCCAAGCGTCAAATGTTCTCGGGAACTCGCCTGGACCATAACCGAGCATCTCATCAATTTTTCCAAACCACTGAACGCTGTGTTGCAGGTCCCATTCGTACACCGCATCGTTTGAGGTCTCGGCGGCAATGCGAAAGCGTTCTTCTGTCTCGTGCAGTCTCTCCTCCATCCGCTTGCGCTCGGTGATATCTGCAAACGATGCCTCCATGCAGACTGGCTTACCAGCAGCATCCACTGTCATGCTTGCCGAAACCTGAACCTCAAAGAGAGCGCCATTCTTTCTATGAGCTACCAATTCCCCGATCCAACCTCCGCGAGTGCGCAACGCATCTATGACTTCTGCTGCTTTTTCGCCCATCTGCCAGAATTCCGTAGCCGATTTCCTCAGTATTTCTGCTGAGGAACTATATCCCCACAACTTGAGAAATGCGGGATTCACATAGTTCAGGTTTCCCTGTAAGTCGGAGATTGCAATGGCGTTTATCGCCGATTCGATGACCCAATCCTTTACCCGCAGCGCCTCCTCCGCCTGCTTGCGCTCGGTGATGTCTCTTAGAATGCCCATCGTCCCTATTGGGTTACCCTTATCATCCTTGATAATAAAAGCAGATAAAATGGCAGGAAATTTTTCCTTATTTTTTCTGATGTTTATTACGTCACCACTCCATCTCTCTTTCACAGCTATATCCTGCATAACTTTTTTGGCAACCATTGGATCGGCATCGAGTTCAGCTATGTTTAGCTTCAAGAATTCCTCAGAGGTATATCCAAATGCGCTGATAGCGGATTCATTTGCGTAAGTAATATTTCCCTTCACGTCAGTAAGCATAAAGCAATCAAAGGCGCTAGCGATAGCATCGGAAAATATCTTAATTTTCTCCTCTGCTTTCTTGCGCTCGGTGATGTCACGAGATATTGAAAGGATCACGTGTTTCCCTGAAGCATCCTTCACAAGTTTCGCTGCGGTATCATAGATATGATACACACCTGATTTATCCCTTAGATGATATTCAAAACGAGAGCTCGTTCCTGGTTTATACATTCCAATGACTAATTGTTTTAACATGGAGGTAATACTTATCTTATCTTCAGGATGTAGTACGAAGAAACTATCTTGTCCAACCAGTTCATCAGGAGTATAACCTAACGATTTAATCGAGGGGCTCACATAACGAAAAGTTTTATCAATATTAGTGATAATTATCAGATCATTTGTATTTTCTGTAATCAACCGATACTTTTCTTGGCTCTCTATCAACGCTCCTTCTGCTTTCTTGCGCTCGGTGATGTCCCTTCCATATAAATTCACATATCCTTCGTCTGCTACGGGTGAAACGACAAATGAAAAGATTTTATCATTAATTTCTTCTTCTTCTTCTTCTGCTTTCAAATTCTTAGATACAAACTTTTTTCTGATTATGTTACGCCATCGCTCTGGGACATCTTCTCCGATATTCGTTTTCCAAAAATCGAGTATCTGAAAACCCGCTTTATTACTATATACAACCTCACCATCCTTTTTAATACGCAACACTGGATTAGGGTTCTCCGCTGGGAACTTTGCTAACCTTTTAATTTCTTCCTCTGCTTTCTTGCGCTCGGTGATATCCTGAAATACTATTCCTTGACTCCCTTCTTCTTCTGCTACTGTTTTTTTCACAACGAAGGAGCGAACATTAAAATCTTTTCCTCTAAATTTCAATTCCTTAGACCTACCATCTACTTGTAAAAGGTTTTCAAAAACAGCGAAAATCTCCGATGGTACCACATCTTTTAGATTCCTCGTGATATACTCATTTTTCGTTTCTCCAAACGCAGAAATAAAAGATTTGTTTACATACTCAATATGTTTTCCTTTCACAATCAATATCGGATTTGGATTACTTTCAAGAATATTCTCATTATAGTCTTTTAAATATCTAATTTCTTCTTCTGCTATCTTCTGTACTGTAATATCTCTTGCAATTAATTGGATAGTTCTCTTCCCGCCAGGATGGATGATGGGGACATAAATATTTTGAAAATATCGTCCTGCTCTTTCGTCCTCGTATTCTTGATTTTTCATTTCTTTAAGTGCCGTTCTGGCGATTTTTGCGCGTTCTTCAGCTATTTCTCTTGGAAGGATATCAAAAATATTTTTACCAATTAACTTATCAGCTGGAACACCTATACTTTTTACCATCATTGGATTCATAGCTAGGATATTCCCTTTTTCATCAGTTTCAATGATTAAATCAGGAGACGAATCAAATAATCTTCTGAATTTTTCCTCAGATTCTTTTAATATTTGTTTCGCTTGCTTTTGTTCAGTAATGTTGTGCGCTATCCCTTGAATAGCGTAGGGTTTTCCATCGCGATACACTTTCTCTGCAGTTGTTTCTATGTCGATAATCGTACCATTCTTTGTCTTCAGTCTGTATTCGGTCGATTCTTTTTGATGGCCATATTTTTTGATCTCGTTCAGCGCTTTCATTGCTTTCCATATTTGCCCGCCATCAAGTATTGAAGAAAAATTAAGCGAACCCAATTCTTCCTTACTGTAACCCAATAGTTTTAATGCCGTAGGATTCGCATCAATGAAATTTCCTTTGAGATCATGAAGATATACTAATTCAAATGAACTATTAAATAACGCTTGATAACGTTCCTCGTTCTCCTTTGGGGTCGCGGTGATTTTTTCATGTTCTGTTATAGAACCAGATGCGTCTTCATCCGTTGTATCCGTTGTTACAGAATTCACAGCTAAGCCAACACTTTCCGCAGACGTATTCTCCGATGGCATCTCCTCCTTTAAATCTGTGTTATCCATATCGGAAATTGACTGAATGGGGAGCGTAAACAGAAATGTGCTACCGATGCCTTCTGTGCTCTCGAACCATATATTTCCACCGTGTAATCCTACAATACCTTTGGAGAGAGCAAGACTAAGACCTACTCCACCAAACAGTCTATCATCACCAGAATCAGCCTGATAAAACGCATCAAAAATCATTCCCTGTTTATCCTTTGGTATGCCTTGTCCGAAATCCTGCACTTCAAACAAAACATCTTCCTTTTCTTTTCTTGTTTTTATATTTATTGTTGAACCATCTGGCGAGAACTTTATGGCATTGTCTACAAGGTTCAACAAAACTTGTTTAATCCGCTCACCATCAATCATCAAATCTGGAAGATCTTTTTCTAGATTAACATTAATTGTCATCTCTTTTTTATTCGCAAATGGTTCCATCGTTTTGGTTATTTCTTCCACGAGTGCTCTTGGATTTACTTTTCGTGGAATGAATTTCATACTCCCTGACTCCAAACTCGAAGCATCAAGGATATTCTGGATTATCTGATCAAGACGATTTGTGTTACGCAAGATTACCTCAAGACCTTTCATCTGTCCTTCGTTAATTTCACCTAGAGTCTTTTTCATCAACATCTGTACATATCCTTTTATGGACGTTATTGGAGTGCGTAATTCGTGGGACGTGGTTTTGAGAAAAGTTTTCTTGGTTTCATTTAGTTTTTGCAATTTTACATTCTGCGACCAAAGATTTTTATTTAATTCATCATACATTTTATTAATTTCGGTAACATCCTTTAGTATAGATATGGAGTACAGAATCGCTCCATCAGCACCTCTTACAGCACTTGCACTGAGCAACACTCTCCGTTTCTCCCCCTGTTTTGTCTCAATAACCATTTCTTCGTTATCTATTTCGCCGGTTTCTTTCCATTTGGAGAAGAGGATCTTCATCTTTTCATGGGATTCAGGAGCATAAATAGTGGTGAGATTTTTTCCTAGTAATTCCTCTTTTTTATAACCTAGATTCGTAAGCGCTGTTTTGTTTATTTCAAGAATTGTTCCTTCAGGCGAAACCATGTATTCATATAGCGGCGCGTTTTCAAAGAATTTTTTAAAACATGTATGTTCAAGGTTTTGATCAGAGGTATTATTTTTAGAGGATTCTTTTGATGAAGAAAAAAGTCTCCCATGTTTTTCTTCTTCTTTCAGTTCTTGAACAATTTCATAGTTATTCTTCATAAAAAACCTCTCTAATATTTTAAAGGGTTTTCTCCTAAAATTGTAGCATCCACCTCAACGTCACAAAACAGCATCATTTCGTAACCCCTCATTTCCTTTTTCCCGCCACAATTAAATTACGCAAACATTACAATATAATACTTCTTTCTTATTTAACTTTAATGGACGAATCAAAAAAGTAAAAACAAAAAAATCATCAGATGATCCTTATCTGATATGCAACAAAGTTGAATCAGGACGATATTTGGAGGAAGCAGCAATGTCTGGACTGAATCATAAAACGATATTTTCAATCAATCTCTTTCACCTTAGAGATGATTCGATACGAAGTTAAAAAAAAATTAACTATTGGGCAAAAATAAAATATATTTACTCGTTCTCGAAGAATGGGTTTATTTTCAATATGTAAGATAATAGAGTTATTGTAGCGTGGGAATGAAATTAATGTAACAATTTGTAATAAATTTTTATTAAAAGTAAAAAACGTTGCAAAACGAAACATTTAAGATTTGCTACAATATTGTAGTTTTATATTTTTATAGAGAAAAAAATGAAAAACCCAGCAATAAGAAAACTAGGTCTCGATGTAATCAAGGAAGCCCCTTGGGGGACACATCTCTGTTTTTTTTACGACTCTATCAATGACTACTTAGATATTATAAAACCATATATCAAAGCAGGTTTAGAAAATAATGAATTTTGCGTGTGGATTATTTCTAAAGACCTCGAGAAGGAAAAGGCATTTGAGATTTTACAAACAGCGATTCCTACCCTTGATTGTTATCAACGAAAGAAACAAATCGAGATTCTTTCACATTCTGAATATTATTTAAATAATGGAAGATTCGATGGAGAAGCAGTTATCACGAATTGGGAAAACAAACTTGACAACGCTCGATCCGCAGGATTTGATGGATTACGAGTAGAAGGTGACATTTCATGGGTTGGAACGAATCGGTGGAAACTCTTTAAGGATTATGAATTTGAACTTGGAAATGTAATTTTCAATAACAAGATTTTAGCTATTTGTTCGTACCCTCTTAAAAAGATTGGAGCAAGAGAAATTATTGATGTTATAGAAAATCATCATTTTGCTCTAATCAGGCGTAATGAGAAATGGATATATGCAAAGAGTTTTGTAGATATGATGGATAAATTACTCGACATCCAAAATCACATTAAAGGAGAAAATATTGAATTAATAAAACAGGGAATAGTACAGAATACCCTTTTTAACGTATCATCCCATGAGATAAAAACACCTTTAAGTTCAATTAAAGGCTATACTCAAATGTTGATAAAAGAACAATTCGGTACAATTAATGAGCAACAAAAGGAGGTTCTCGAGATCCTGAAACGAAATACTGATTATTTGAACCACTTAATTAATAATTATCTTAATTTAGTTCAACTACAAACAGGCACAATGAAATTCATAGTGGAGAAGATTCCTATAAAGAGTCTAATCAAAGATACTATGGATATTATGTCCCCGTTGGCAGATTCTAAAAAAGTTAAAATAGATGTCCGATTGGCAGACGGATTACCACCGCTTAGCATTGATGTTGATAAGATAAACCAAGTTCTAATAAATATCATTGGTAACGCTATTAAATTTTCACCTGAGGGGGCATCAATCAATATTAATGTGAAGAAAAAAAACGAGTATATCCTTTTTGAAATTCAGGATTTCGGATTGGGTATACCAAAGAATGAGCATGAAAAAATCTTTGGCATGTTTTTCCAATCTGAATCAATTCGGGATAAAAATATAAAGGGCTCTGGGCTGGGGCTTCCCATTTCAAAGGCTATCGTTGAAGCGCATGGGGGACAGATATGGGTTGATAGTAAAATAGGCAAAGGAAGCAAGTTTAGTTTTACACTGCCCATCAAGTCTGTGAAAGCACGTAAGATTAATCTCATAAAGGGCCTACTTGAGTAATCGAACTTTTAGATGTGACCTGAACTTTGTTTGGTCGTTTATTCCATACTCAAGCTCCTTATCGTGCAGGTAGTATCTTCTTATTCATCGATCATAAAAACGATATTTTCAAACCATCCTTTTCACCCTAGAGATGGTATCTGGTATCAATCAGATATTGATAGTGGTATTTGCGAGATTTAAGTATTACTCGGACAAGTTCAAATCATACGAATGAAAGATTACAGGAACACAAAATCAATATTCTGAACGGAGGAAAAAATCGTTCTACTGTTCCAACATAGTACGTACTCTGTTCAACAAATCATCCACATCAAAGGGTTTGGTGATATAATCGATAACCTTCAAATCATTTAAAATCTGTTTTCCCTGTTCCTTAAAATTTGCAACGGTAAAAAACGCAATCTTGATATCCTTCAAACCAGGATCTTTCTCGGCTCTGATCGTTTTGCATACTTCCCTTCCGCTCATCCCTGGCATAAACATGTCAAGCAATATAAGATCGGGTCTCTCGTCATCTTTCACGCTCCGTAATTTATCCAGTGCTTCTTTCCCATTAAAAGCGATGATGGTAGTATACCCTTCAGATTTCAGAAGTTTTTCAACCAGCTCCACGGTATCCCTTGTATCATCAACAATCATAATTTTTTTTACCATTTTTCCTCACCCAGCACTCTATCCACAAGCATTGAAATGTCGTTTATGGTTTGTTTATCAAGAGATTCTATTTTTCCAATAAAAAAACCCTGGGCTCCATTTGATTTAATCAGGGAAGCAGTATCTTGGACAAAGAGCGGCATCTCAAATTTTTCAATATTCTTTACCGCAGAAACGTTATCCACAATAACGCATTTTATATCTTTTTCCTTAAGTATCCTATCCAATGAGCTTTTGATATCACTTGGATTATTTTTTACCGTTACACAGTTTTTGGCGTTGCAATCTCCACCTGATGCATCTAAAAATTGAAAGCCGGACGTATCTATTCCATACAAATCGAAAACATCAACTATCTTTTCGTACGGTACTTCCAGCGTCAAATAACAGATGCCCCGTATATTTTTAACAAGATCCACGAGCTTGCCTTCATATTTGTCCTTGGATGTGATTAAAAATGCTTGGCCAAAATCTGAAAGATTTTTGATAAGCGTTTTCAGTTTGTACAGTCCGATCACGAGGAAGAAAATAAAGACAATGGTGAATAACTCAGGAGCAATCGTTTGAGGTAAAATTAAAAATAATTCAAATATCTTAAACGTTTCTAACAAGACAAACGCTATCATGCCTATGAGAAGAAAAACAAAGCCTTGTCGTATCGCAGATTTGGTCCTTTTCATTATGGCAAACACTATTCCAATGGTAAAGAGACCAAAACAGAATCCTATTATACTTAGGAGTCCTGATGCGGTCAACAGATCCATGTTCACTGTCTACCCGCAGTTTTTATGAATTTTTGGAGATCTTTCACAGAAACAGTGAGAACCTCGCTCGTAGCAGGTTTACGATCCAACATTTTTCTCACGCTATCTCGGACCGCTTCAGATCTATTTGGATAGGTGCCCTGTTGTATCAAAACATCAATTCTCTCCAACATATTTTTTGTCAATCTTATTTGAAGTGTTTCCATTTTTTATCACGTCCATTTTTCTTTTTTTGATATTATTTTTGTGCTGCTTATACCATTACAACACAATTACGTATAAGCGTGCATGTTTTATAAAATTATCTCTTTCGAAAAATCAGGATTTTTTTCATTTAAAAAATTTCTCCAATTCAATAAACTTCTTCAAATCATCCTCGGAAACCTTCAATTTTGATATCCGCCTGTGCTCATGAAACAATCCACCGACCGTAATAATCAATGCCCCGCCCATGACATACTCGATCAATAGTTGCTGATTCGCTGACACCTCAACGACACTAAAGGATTTACTCGCTTCCACATATTTCGTCCCATCAAGCGAGGTAACATTTGCTTTCACGAGATAGACCCCACCTTTAATGGTTTCTGGTAATTGTATCTCCTCGGAAAAAGAACTTAACGTTTCTATTGCCACGGTTGTACTTTCAACCAAAATACTGTTGTCTTTTAAATCAGTTACCTCGTAGGTAACCTTCACATCAACCCTGCCCGATGATTTTGAGTTTCTGATCTCCGTAATAATGTGGAACGATTGACCTGGTCGAAATGTATCGCCCTCTACGACCGACACGGAGATCGCTAGCGATGCAGTAGATTCTGAAATGACCGTTGCCCCACACAGGAGTGAAAAAAGAAAATATGCGACGAACAAGAGTATGCAAATCTTTCCCAAGCTACTTTTGAACCCATGGTGCAATCCCATAGCCACGCTCCGATATACAAAAATGAAATAGGAAGATATTGTTTAAATTTTTTGATTGATAGTTTCTTTCGAACGAGGGCGTAAAAAGAGAATGACAAGTTTTTCCAGTAGCGTGGTCGCTTTCCCGTCTCACGGATCTTTCTTCCTTGTCAATTACGATACGGTGACGAAGAGATGTGTTTCTCGGTACGCATCCGTGATCTTTTCTGCGATACTATCTTTGTAGTCTATAGTATAATTCGAGGCGTCTTTTGGGGTGGTAAATAAGAGGAACTCAAGTTTGAGGTCTTTTCCTTTCTGGCTGATGTTGAAGGTATAGTTGTATTCCCATTGCGGCTCCCATGCTGCTTCGATATCAACAGAGGTATGATTGAGCATGACCGTAACGCTGTTCATGAACCATGCATGGTTGTACAAGGTTTCGTTATTTTGTGTTGAGTTGCTGTACACTATAGTTTGATTGATGAGCCATACCTCAACTGTGTAAGTAATTGGTCGGTATTCATGGTTGACGATGCCAATGATGACCGATGCTTCTTCACCCACGGTAAGATTCGTTGGGTAGTCATCTGCTCGTCGTTCGGTGCTCAGCAGGTAGAACTCAGTGAATTTCTCACCTGTTTTTGGGACCACGATAACATAGGTTAAGGAGGTAATTGCAATAATGATGGCAGCACCCAGCATTAGAGTCAATGCTTTATCTATTCTCTGTTCAGCTTTTGGTAATGCTACATCAAGAGCTATGGTAAATCTTTCGCTGGTGTCGGTTTTCGTCCATCGGTAGATTGCAATGGATCCGACACCTATGATAAAAATGAATACTGAGAGGAGAATAGGTTGTAGTCGTATGCCCCATGGCGTGTAATTTAATCCTAGCCCTATCAGGGGTACAATTGCTATTGACAGGCCGAAGCTGAGGGCAATTCTTTCTATGGAATCTATTCCTTTGTCTGTTATTCTAGTGGGGAATAGTGCAAAGATGAGTACGTATCCTGGTATGAAGAGGATGAACGGTAAACCCAGTATGATCCTTACGGTTCCTTCTATGTTTAGTGTTGCTATTGGTAAAATAATCATGCTCCATGTTATACTTAGAAGTATGTCGATTGGATATTTTTCGAATCGTATCCTCATCTTTCCCCGGCATTTAGATGATGTAACAGTTTAATTACCTTTTTCTTTTAAAAAAGGAAGAGTATAAATATAACTTTACATATACAGTACATAAGTGATGTTTAAAAATCACAACGTGAGGGTGATGAGATGATAACAACTGTAACAACTACGACAACCACTGTCGTTGCGACAACTACCACGACAACGGCAGCAATATCGATAACTGCCTCCTTGGCAATAATAGGCACAATTGTTTTAATATCACTCCTCATAGCAAAGGAGCTTTTATCATCACATGAGGCAGAACGAACACAGTTTTTATCGGACAGACTCAGCATCGCCATCGTACCACTATTGATGATGTTTGCGATGATTGTCATAACAAAAATAGTGGATGTTCTTCATTTTTAAATCAGAACGAGCGGGCAGATTATAAAAAGAAATACGTTCACTACTGTGTGTGATATACTTACTCCTATAACTGTTTTGGTTGTTTTTACGACGACGGCGTATAATCCACCGATAGAAAAAACAAGCAGCACGTCCAGCAAAGAGAGATTTCCAATGTGAAGCACCGCGAAAATAAGGGTGATAAAAAATATGCCCGGCCATACTCCAAGGATGTCTGTAGATTTTTTTTGAAGAAGTCCTCTGAAGATTAATTCCTCCATGAGTCCCGTTGCTATGAACAAGATCAGAACAGCTACGATGATGTTTTCTATGGAAAATGAGTCAATAAAAGGGGTAGGCCTTAGTATATAATACTCTGCGAATCCTAAAGGTATTCCAAGCAGTATGATGCCAACCTCTATGGGAATGTGTTTTTTGGTTGGAAGCCGTAGGCCGCATTCCTTGATATTGATTTTTTGCTGAAATAATAAGACGAAAAATGCAAGATAGACTGCAACGCCGATGATGATAAACCATTGTATGCGTGGAAAATGAGAGAGCGGCATGACCAGGCTTAAGATGCGTATGAGCGGGACAAGGGTGAGAGCAAGGAGTATTGAGGTAAGTTTTACCCTGTTGTCTATAAGTTTCTGTACTAGGCTTGAAGGTTTTTTCTTCTCTTTGATCATGAGCCATTGTAATTTGTTTATTGACATTTTTTCTTTATTTATGAATCCCGAATGAATGAAGAGCAGACAGAGAATGATGATGTGGAAGAATATCCCTGCCTGTGGACTGACATATGCGACAGTAATTTCTGCGAGAGTTATGAGAATGAGATACAGTAAGAGGTACTGTCCGTCCGATATTTTGTTCATTCAGACAAGGAATCGATATAGTGCATATAAAAATTACGGGGAAATTACGCATGGTGGACAATTTTAGTCTTTTAAAACCACTATCTTTATAAATAAAAAAAATATTACATTAGTAATTGTATCGTAATGTATTTGTGTTGCTCTCTTGCAGCACAAGTGGGGGTGATGTAATCGATCACATACTACCCGAAATACACTAGGATGGATAATCAAACTGAGATGAGATGAGATGAGATGAGTGGTGAGGAAGCCTGGCACAGGGGAAAATGTTCTCATGTAGATTGTGGTAGAGAACACAGGATATGGCTCCCTGAAACCATCGCTTCTTCAGATGATACGAGAACTCCTAGTAGTACTGGAAAATCAGACGTCTCGTTACACCACTGGTGCGTGCTTTGCGGATGCATACAAAATATCTCTGATGATCGCCCTAAAAAAATGGGTTATTGGATAAATGTTCTTTCGAAGATGGCGCGAGAATATCATCTCACAGACTGCCAGAAACGACTTGTTATTAAAGCATTGGAAACCAATGAATTCTTTGAGGACCTGTACGGAACCACAGGTTCTGCACAACAGGGGGTATTTGTTAAGGTAGTACAAAACTATAGTAATCTAGGTGAAAACACGATTGATTCATTTATCTTTTAGACTGAATTGACAACCTCTATGGTTGAGTGATACGAGGCTAAAGGATGGGTAGTCTGAGGAAGGATAAGGTTGAGGAGCAGAGAATAAATGGTTAATGGAATTAAACGTACGCTTGTCGTTATCCCCTGTTTTAATGAAGAGGCAACGATCGGCAGCGTTGTCCTAAAGGCGAAACAATATGTTGACGAGGTTGTTGTCATCGATGATGGGAGCACAGACAAAACAGCAAAGATAGCGGAATACGCGGGTGCAACAGTCCTCAGACATGATGAAAACAAAGGATATGGGGCTGCACTGAAAAGCGGTTTTGAATATGCACGTGAGAAAGACTTTGATGTCATGACAATCCTTGATGGAGACGGGCAGCATGACGCGGATCAAATTCAAACGGTTATGATGCCTGTTTCAGATGGGAAGGCAGATATCTGTGTTGGTTCTCGTTTCCTTGACAGCACCGGCAACATGGTTCCGATGTATCGTCATTTTGGTATTGCGGTGTTAACCAAGTTTACCAATGCAGGCTCAGAGAAGGAAAATAAAGTGACCGATGGCCAGAGTGGTTTTCGCTCGTATTCGCGAAAAGCCATCGAAAATATTGATCTGAAAGATACTCAGATGGGGGCGTCAGCCGAAATCCTTATGCAAGGTCGAAGGATGCATCTCAACTGCGAGGAGGTCCCCATCACGTGTAGTTATGAAGGAGATTGCTCGACAGAACGACCAGTTGATCACGGTCTCGGGGTTCTTATTTCCATCTTGAAATATTTTGAAGTAGAGCATTCTTTGTTGTTCTTTGGCGTCCCTGGTCTTATCATGTTTGTTGCAGGGCTTGCCTTGGGCACCTGGGTATATTTTGATTTCATGGCAAACAACGTTCTTGCACTTGGTAATGCGTTAATTACCGTGATACTCCTTGTTCTTGGGACGCTTGCAGGTATCACAGGGTTGATCTTACATGCTGTGATCAACGCAAATCAACGAAGATAGAACCAAGGTTTTTCCAAATGGTAGGTGCTCTTCCTATGTTTATTGATTTTCTTCTCAATTCGTTTCCTCGTATTATACAACGGACGATACGTGAGGTTCGGTGGGAGCAGTAAGATGGATATTTCTATTTGCAGACCTTGAAAACCATATACCATAGGTGGAACCGCTATTTTAAATGTAAAAAAGGAAGACGGATAAAGGGTTGTAATGCCAGTCGAATTTGTTGAACTAGCAAAGTTAATAGGTGGCGTTATTCTCCTCATTGTTCCAGGTTATCTCTGGAGTTTTATTTTATTTCCAAAAATCATGCATCTCGAAAGAATCGTGTTTGGGTTTGTATTGGACCTATGCGTACTTTCCTGTGGAATGTTTATTTTGAATGTCGTATTTGGGATAACCCTAACATATACAGTTATATGGGTGCTCCTTGCGTTTTACACCATTCCTGTTCTGATTATAATTATATATTGTTTATTAGTATTCAAATTTGATTTTAAAAAACCAAGTTTTAAAGATTTTAAAAACCCCAAATTATTGTTACTTGTATTTGTCTTAGGGTTTACAGTGTTAATGATCTTTTTACCTCATCTTAAAGAAGGTTATTTTCTCCCGTTTCATGTTGATGAATGGGAGCACTGGAGTTATTCAAGAGCTGTGGCAGAATCTGGTTCTACTTCATTTGTTAATCCTTACTTAGGGCAAGGAATTCTTCAGCCTCTTGAAATAGGATTTAACCTTGTCGTCTTAGGTGTTTCTTGGAGTTCTGGAAGTAATCTTGTCACTATCTTTGTGTTTATGCCATCTCTTATTGCAATATTTACAAGCCTTGCAGCATTTAACATAGGCGAAAGAACAGAACGGAAATTTGGTCTTGAGGCAGCATTTTTTGTGGCATTGATTCCAACCACCTGCCGGATGATGGGGCCGTCTTTCTTTGTGCCGGTGGCGTTAGGATTGTTATTCATCGTACTTATCATCTGGATTTTACAGCAGAAAACATATCGAGCAATGCTGCTTATTCCTTTCATTATTTGGTGTATGTTTCTTATTCATCCACCCACCGCACTCGCTGGATTCATGGTGTGCATAATTTTTACCGTACTGTTTCTGTTTGAAAAGAAATATAAATTATCCCTGCTCGCTGCCGGATTATCTCTAATCCCCATAGGATTTGTGTTACTTCTTTCAACAAGATGGAATATGTCCATTCAAGATGTAGTCAAGGCGTTTCTTGGAGAAGGAAGATTTATGGATCTAGACCTTCCAAAAATCTGGATCTCCTTTGAACATATGGGCATAGTCATTTGGGTATTTTTTATCATTGGGGCATACTTTGCATTCAGTAAAGGAAAAACAACGGTGCGTGCCATAGGTCTTTTGGCTATCGCATTTATTACACTCATTGGACTATATGACAAATTCAATTATGGCATACCAATCATGTATGAACGCTCGTTTTTGTATCTTTTTTTGATGGTGGCATTGATGGCGGGTTGGGGATTGAGTGAACTGAAAAGAACCTTGGCTGAGAACTCAGAAAAATTTGTGCCAAAACGATATGGGGAGCTTTTGAAACACAACAATATCATTATCTCTCTTGTAGTATGTCTCATCTTGGTGGCAACAACGGTTCCTGCTCATCTCAATATCCCCTATTACCATATGATAAATGAAGATGAATATGAAGCTTTCTCCTGGATTCATGATAATATCAAATCCTTTAGAGACGAAAATCATTCATACGATAGATGTGCCGTTGATCCATTTAAAGCATCACCATTTGTTGCAATATCGGGATTGTATATTGTCTCCTCTACGATGAGTCCACTTTATGGATATAGTTCGCACGCTGAGGTAGAACAGTTTCTGAATGGTAAATGCACTGATACAAATTTTTTGTATAAATACCAAATTTCTGTGATTTATTCTCCAAGTTGTAACAATAAAAATTTCACTATCATATATCCAAATGTTTACCTGTATCCTGGATTGAATAAATAAAAATGAGCAAGGTTTTTTTATGAAGGATCATACATTAAGAATAGCAATAGTTGTCGGTACTCGCCCTGAAATAATCAAGATGTCTCCGATAATCCGTGAATGCAAAAGAAGAAAACAAGATTATTTTATCTTGCATACAGGGCAACATTATTCCTATAATATGGATCAGGTTTTTTTTGAACAACTTGAGCTACCAAAACCAAAATACAATCTTGATGTCGGCTCTGGTACGCAAGCAGAGCAAACCGGAAGAGCCCTTATCGGAATTGAGCAAGTGTTACTAAAGGAAAAGCCAGATGTTGTATTGGTTGAAGGCGACACAAATACGGTTCTTGCAGGAGCTCTTGCAGCAACAAAGTTACACATAAAAGTTGGACATGTTGAGGCAGGTCTGAGATCCTATGACCGAACCATGCCTGAGGAGATCAATAGGGTTTTGACCGATCATATCTCAGATTTTTGTTTTGCACCAACGGAACAATCCCGACAAACGCTTCTCAGAGAAGGTATTGAAGAAAACAAGATTTTTGTCACGGGAAATACGATTGTCGATGCAGTGTATCAAAATCTTGAACTTGCACGTAAAAAGGCAAATATATTGGAACGACTTGGTCTCAAAGAAAAGGAATATTTTCTTGTTACTGTACATAGGCCGGAAAATGTCGATAACAAAGACCGCTTTCAAGGAATTCTTTCTGGTTTGCAGCAATTAGAAAAGGAATATAATATACCGGTCGTCTATCCTATTCATCCTCGTTCTCGCAAGAAGATGGATGAGTTTGGGCTGTTCGCAGACAACATTAATCTTGTTGATCCTCAAGATTTATTTGGTTTTTTACAACTTGAGCAAAATGCAAAAGTGGTTCTCACAGATTCCGGGGGTGTCCAGGAGGAGACGTGCATTCTAGGAAATCCCTGTGTAACCCTAAGAGATAATACTGAGAGACCAGAAACCATAGACGTAGGATCCAATGTTTTGGCAGGTACACATCCGGAGGATATTGTTAACGCGGTTTCAATGATGCTTCATAAAGAAAGAGAGGGAAGCAATCCGTTTGGTGATGGTCAATCTGGTAAAAAAATTGTTGATATATTGGAGAAAGAAATTACATGAATAAAGAGAAAAAGATACTTGTTACTGGTGGAAGTGGTTTTATTGGTACGAATCTTGTGAATGAATTACGTAAACGTGGTCACAAGGTAATAGCGTGTGATTTATTGAATCACGAACTTCCGGATTATATCCGTTGTGATGTTCGAAATTTTCGTCAGTTGGAGCGGGTGTTTGATCGATTCGGATCTTTTGAATATTTGTACCATCTTGCTGCGGAGTACGGACGGTGGAACGGGGAGGATTACTATGAGAATTTGTGGGAAACGAACGTGATCGGGACGAAACACATGATTCGGCTGCAGGAGAAGCATAAATTCCAGATGATTTTCTTCTCGAGCGCAGAAGTATATGGAGATTTCATGGGAACGATGAGAGAGAACGTCATGGAGGATGCCCTGATTAAAGAAGTGTATCAAATGAATGATTATGCGATTACGAAATGGGCTGGGGAGCTGATGTGTTTGAATTCCGCGAAGATGTTTGGAGCGGAGACCGTGCGAGTGCGACCCGTGAACTGTTATGGTCCGCATGAGCAGTATAATCCGTATCGTGGGTTCATTCCGAAATTCATCTATCACGCGTTGCATGATAAATCGTATACGGTGTATTGTGGCCATACGCGCATTATTGATTATGTGGAGGACACGTGTCGTACGTTTGCGAACATTGTTGACAACTTTATTCCTGGTGAGGTGTACAATGTTGGTGGCCGCGAAGAATGGGAGCGAGATATCAAGGAATACTCTGATTTAGTACTCAAAGCGTGTGGGAAGGATGATTCGCTCGTAACGTACAAAGATGCGGAGCCGCATACTACAAAAGTGAAACATATGGATTTTTCAAAAGCAGAACACGATTTACATCATAACCCAAAGATAACTCCTGACGAAGGAATTCAAAGAACAGTGGATTGGATGAAATGGTTTTATCGATTTGATAGAAAAGAAAAGCCGGATCTTGAAACAATTGCCTAAAAAAAATAATTGGGGGTGAAGAAAAAATGGGAAGATTTAATGAATACAATGGTAAAACTATTTTAGTCACCGGTGGCGCAGGTTGCATTGGTGGCAACCTGTGTAAAAAGCTATCAGAGCTCCATGCTCGCAACATCATCATTCTTGATAATTTATCATCAGCCTATGAATGGAATATACCTCAAGCAGACAACATTTCTTTTGTCAAAGGAGATGTACTTTCTGATGAAGATCTCAAACGAGTGTTCAAAGAAAAACCAGACCATGTGTTTCATTTGGCCGCGCATTTCGCTAATCAAAACAGTGTTGATAGCCCGGAAACAAATCTTCTTGTCAACGGCCTCGGCATCCTAAAGACACTGGAACATGCACAGCTCACCGGAGTAAAACGATTTGTGTACTCATCCTCAGGCTGTGGCGTGTATGGACTAGATTCACAGATGCCCTTTAAAGAACATGACATATCAATACACCTTCATACACCCTATCAAGTAACAAAACTTCTTGGCGAACTCTACACAAATTATTTCCACAACCTCTACAACCTCCCCATCGTCAACGCACGGTTCTTCAACGTCTTTGGACCAGGTGAAGTCCCAGGGAAATATCGAAACGTGATTCCTAATTTTATGTACTGGGCAATGCATCATCAACCATTACCAATCACAGGAGATGGCAGCGAAACAAGGGATTGGACCTATGTTAGTGACATCGTCAACGGACTTCTTGCAATGGGTGTGGTCGATGAAGCAATTGGTGAAGCAATAAATCTAGGATCAGCTACGGAAACTAAGGTTATCGATATGGCTCATCTGATCAATGATCTCACAGGAAACCCTAATGGCATCAAATACATTGAAAGACGGAACTGGGATGTAAAGACACGACTTCTTTCATCAGTTGACAAAGCCAAAGATATCTTGGATTACAAGCCGCAAACATCCTTTGAAGCTGGTGCTGAACAACTGTATCAGTGGTTTGTTGAAAACTGGACGCTTATTCAAAAAAGTGCAGAGTTTGCAGGGTATAAGAAACAACAATGGGAACACACTACGCCTCAAAAAACCCAAGAGGCTATCGCATAGATGAATATATGTTACAAGTTGAACATCGTAATACCTATTGATTTAAGTTTCAATGGTTCAAAGTCTACTTAGATTGGAGTGGCAAATTTTTGCCACTTCCATTATTTAAATTTATACAAAGATTTAAAAATGGAAATTATGCTAGAATGATAAATATTTTTTTTAAATACAATGGTTGAATGGTCGATTTTATGAACAAAGTTGCTAGAAATTTGCAAAAAAGCTTTTTATTATTTCATAAAATTGGGCTTAAGGTTGGATTGCAATTACTTCCCAATCATTACTATTCATCATATGCTGATATAAATTACCTAGAAAGAAACAAGGAACTCTGGGCAAAAAGATCAGATTTGCCAGGCATTAAAATAAATCTCAAAAATCAAGTGAAAAACTTAAAAAAGATTTGTTTACCTTTTAAAGAAGAGTATATCGGTAACAAAGTGTTTCTAGGCGCGGTAAAAGGTGATTGCGGTTCGGGTTTTGGATATATCGAAGCGCAAGTATTGCATTCGATTATTCGATATTACAAACCAAAAAAAATCATTGAAATTGGTAGTGGTGTTTCTACATATTGTTCATTAAATGCAATTCACTTAAATAAATGTGATACTGATTATAAATTTAATATGACTTGTATAGAGCCCAATCCTAGTAAAAAGTTACAATTAGAAAAAAAAGTCGAACTTATTAAAAATGATGTTCAAAAAGTACCATTGGATTTATTCGAGAATTTGCAGGAAGACGATCTATTATTCATTGATTCTACTCATACCGTAAAACCTGGATCTGATGTAAACTATTTGATTCTTGAAGTTCTACCAAGACTTCAACATGGTGTAATTATCCATTTTCATGACATATTTTTTCCTTACGATTATCAAAGAGATGTACTCCAAACTTTTTTTCAATGGAATGAAAATTCACTACTTAGATCTTACCTAACATATAATAATACTATTGAGATTTTATTTTGTTTATCTATGTTACATTATGAAGCTAGAGATGCTCTAAAAGAAGTGTTCCCAGAATACGTCCCACAAAAGGATAAAAACGGACTGGTGGATGATTATTATAAACCTTTTCAGAAAATCAAAGAACATTTTCCTTCATCAATTTATTTGAAAGTAAATAAGACATAGAGATTTGCCAGCGCAACAGATGCAAGAGTCATCGGCATGGCAAATAGAGTCAATGAGCTCATCGCAAATCAAACAAGCATCATCTACACTAAAAGACGTAACTGGGATGTGAAAAAACGACTTATTTCATCAGTTGACAAAGTCAAAGACATCTTGAATTACAAGTCACAAACATCATTTGAAGATGGTGTTTAACAACTGTATCCGTGGTTTACAAACAACTGGAATAATATTGAGGAATCTGCTGAGTTTCTCAAGTATCTGAAAAATCAATGGGAAAAGAATATTGATAGAGGTGAGATGGTTGACATCAAAAAAAGATGTTGATGTATTTTCAGATGTAAAACGTTGCAGTAAATGTATTTTACCCCAAACTTTTCCAGGTATATCCTTTGACAAGAACGGTGTGTGTAAGTATTGTCATGACTGGGAACCTGTAAAAGTATTAGGTGAAAAAGAACTTGAAAAGAAACTTCAGGAATATAAAAACAAAGGAGTAGAGTATGATGTTTTGGTCCCGTTTAGCGGTGGTAGGGATAGCTCATTTGTGTTGCATCAAATGGTTAAAAAATATCATATGAGAACTTTAGCAATTACTGTTGATAGTGGTTTTTTAACAAAAGAAGGTTTTCAGAACATAGAAACGGTTACCAAAGCATTACATGTTGATCATGTATGGTTAAAAAATGAAGGAAAAATTGATACTTCGAAGCAGAACTGTAAAATTAAATTTCATGGCTGGCTAAAAAAACCATCGATTAACACTATTGTTCCTGTGTTGAACTCTGGTGATAAAACGATGAATCTTCAGATGTTTCAGTATGCTCATGATCATAATATTCCTGTGGTCATGGGTGGAAACAACATCGGGAACAGTATTTTTGAGCAGGAGCATTGGAAGACCGGTTTTCTCGGTGTTTTCCCCAATGAACGAGGATACTACGGACCATCTGATCGGTTGAAGTTATCGTTTCTTTTTGGAGTCGAATATCTCCGAAATCCTGCGAACTTTAGTTTTCCTATTTTTAAAGAGTATTTCAAAGGAGCAAGTGTATATTTCTTTGAATCGTTTCTCAAACCAAACGATGTTGACACGCTAGGGTTCTACGACTATATCTACTGGGATGAAAAAAAGATACTGTCTACCATTCTGAAGGAAGCCGGTTGGAAAGGGGCGGCGGATACAACCGCAACTTGGCGGGTTGATGATTCCGCATATCCGTTAATTAACTACATGTATCATACACTCGTAGGTTTTACAGAGCATGATGAATTCTATAGTAAGATGATTCGTGAGGGTCAGCTAACACGTAAAGAAGCATTGGAGCGATGTCTCTCAGATCAGAAACCCCGGTTGCCATCGCTTCATAGAACGTTTGGGGAGTTGGACGTCACGAAAGAGCAGGTGGATGACTTACTCGAAAAATATAGGACGAAATTGCTAGGGCAGATCAAGGGAGATTACCGATGAAAATCGTCATACCAGGTGGTGCTGGGTTTGTTGGGCGAAATCTTGTCAGAATGCTCTATTCGACGAATCAAACCATGTCTGAAGTTATTATCTTCGATATCAACCAGATTAATTTAGAGTATGTCAAAAAGTATGGTGTTCACGCAGTCAATGCAGATCTCTCAAAACAAGGAGATTGGAATCATGAATTTGAGAATGCAGACATGGTCATTAATCTTGCAGCTCAATTGTCTTCATCCAACCATGAACCATTCCATAGGAACAACGTATTGACTACGAAAAATATCATAGACGCAATGAAAAAAGCAAATGTTCAAAGAATCATTCATTTTAGTTCAGCAGCAGTTCTCTCTCTCTGGCAAGATGACTATGCTCGTACGAAAAATGAAGGGGAAAATCTCGTAAAGTCAAGTGATCTTGACTACTGTATTCTCCAACCCTCGATTATGTACGGACCAACCGATGAAACAAATATCGGCTATCTGATCAATTTTGCAAAAAAGATACCGGTTTTTCCCATACCCGGACAAGGAAAGTGGCCCAGACAACCTCTCTATATTGATGATGTATGTCGTTTGATTTTGAGAATTATTGAGGATTTCCCTCATAACGAGACTCTGAGTATCAATGGACAAGAGGTCATTTATTTCAAGGATATGGTCAAAATCGTCCTTCAAGAACTTGGAGGAATCAAATTTCGGGTTTTTTTGCCGATACGTCTTTTTACGGTCCTCATGATGATCTACCAGAAGGTAAAAGGGGTCACCGAATTTACCCCTGATCAAGTACGAGCTCTTACGACCGTCGAGACCTTTCCAGAATACCCCTGGTGGGATACATTTGATATCCCAGTCACATCATTTGAGCAAGGTGTCAGAACAATGCTAACTCACAAGGAGATGATATAAGGGGGGATTTGGGCTATTTCAAAGATTCCAAGCAATATCTATCTCGAATTCAAAGAATAATACTCAACTATGAAAAGAATATCTATGACTAAATATTTTAGGAAACGAGTCGAATGAAAATTCTATTCTTACAGGATACTGATTGGATTAAGCGTAATCCTCATCAACAAGTTCATTTAGCAGAACGTATGGTACAAAGGGACCACGAGGTTCGTGTCATCGACTACGAAATCCTCTGGCATGATGAGAAGAAACGGGAGTTATTATCGAAAAAAAAGATTCATACCGTTAGTAAAGTCTTTCCTGACGTAAAAATCACCGTCATCCGCCCCCCGATTCTCAAAATACTCCTTCTTGATTATATCTCGATGCTTTTTACGTATTCGCGAGAAATCAAACATCAGATCAAGGAGTTCAAACCCGATGTCATCTTCTCCATGGACATCCTTATTGCATTTCTCGCATATCCTCTTGCAAAGCGTCATGGTATCCGAGTCGTTTACTATACAATCGATATCGATTATCGCCTTATTCCCTATCAATTCCTTCAACCCCTTGGGAAATGGTTAGAGAGTTGGAATATCCGGCGTGCGGACCTGGTTCTCTCCATCAACGAAGGATTACGAGAATATACTATTCGAATGGGTGCCGATCCAAAGAAGACAATGGTGATTCGTGCTGGTGTCGATTTTCAGAGATTTCACTCGGGAGTTAACGGTGATGAGATACGGAAAAAATACGGTATTGGGCAGGATGATACTCTATTGTTTTTTGTCGGCTGGTTGTATCATTTCTCAGGATTAAAAGAAGTTGTAGTTGAGCTATCAAAAATAAAAAGAGACGACATTAAACTTTTAATCGTCGGCGATGGAGATGGTTATGATGATCTCAAACAAATGATGTCAGACTATCATCTTGAAAATAAAATGATTATGACCGGTAAGCAACCATACGATTTACTTCCACAATATCTTGCTGCAGCAGATATCTGCTTACTTCCAGCATATAACAATGAGATTATGAGGGATATTGTACCTATAAAAATGTATGAATACATGGCAATGGGAAATCCTGTTATTGCTACAAGACTACCAGGTATTGAAAAAGAATTTGGTGATGATAATGGCATTATTTTTATTAATAATTCGAATGAAACAGTAAACAGATCATTAGAATTAATCGAAAAGGGAGTAATAATCAGTGAAGGAAAAAAAGCGAGGAAGTTTATTGAAAAAAACGATTGGAACAAAATTACAGATGATTTTGAAAAGGTTTTAAAGGAATTAATATGAAAATTCTGCATGTTATTCCTTATTTCAATCCGAAGCGCGGCGGAGATGTGAATGTGTGTTATCACATTGCAAAACATCTCGCTAAGCGAGGATATGATGTAACGATATTTACTACGGATTTTGAATTCGATGAGAAGTTTGCTCGTACTCTTAATGGTGTTCGTGTCGTTCCGTTTCATTGTTGTCTCAATATTCAATTATTTCTTTATTCACCTCAGATGAAAAAGGAGTTGAAAAAAGAAATTAAAAATTTTGATATTATTCACGTACATGATTTTCGAACGTATCAGAATGTCGTAGGGCATCACTATGCAATGAACTATCACGTCCCTATTGTATTACAGGCTCATGGAGATATTCCGTTCTTTGAAAAAAGCAGATTAAAAACTCTTTATGATTTTGTTTGGGGAAAACGGATTTTAAATAATACGACAAAAGTTATTGCTCTTACTAAGGTGGAAGCAGAACAGTACAAGAAGATGGGTGTGAATCCAAATAAAATTGAGATTATACCGAATGGAGTGGATCTCTCTGAATATGAGAACCTGCCTGAAAGAGGAATCTTTAGGAAAAAATATGGAATAAACAACGATGAAAAAATTGTTTTGTATCTAGGTAGGATTCATAGGATTAAAGGTATTGATCTACTGGTCGAGGCATTCGCAGATCTGGAAAAAGAAATGGATGATGTGAAGCTTGTAATTGCTGGGCCTGACGACGGATTTTTATCAATTTTGGAAAGGAAAATAAACGATTTGAAGATTGGTAGAAAAATTTTGTTTACAGGTCCACTTTATGAACGGGATAAATTCGGAGCGTATGTGGATGCCGATGTCTATGTTCTTCCCTCCGTCTATGATGCATTTCCAAATACCGTTCTTGAAGCATGGGCTTGTGGCACGCCTGTAATCGTTACGGATCGCTGTGGGATTGCCAACCTTGTGGACGATAAAGTCGGATGTGTAGTTGAATTTGATAAAAGTCAATTAAGGAATACAATGTTCAAGGTTTTGAGTAATGAAAAATTGAGGAGGAAATTTGGGGAAAATGGCAGGAAATTAGTTGATGAACGATTCGATTGGGGTAAAATTATTGATAGGGTAGAAAAAGTGTATTCTGCATTGAAGAACCGGTAAAGATAGCTTTACAAGGAGTTGATTAATTTTGACAAGTGTAAATTCTGATGTATGCAATGTTGAAAAAAAGAAACGAATTCTCTTCATCGGTTATAACCTACCTCCACTGGGAGGTCCCCACAGTAACAGACTCATTAATTTTGTTAATTATCTTGATAAATTAGGTTGGAAGGTTGATGTATTGACAATTTCACCTCCTCCAAGTTTTCCTCTTTATGACAATAATTCAGGTAACTGTTTTCGAGAATCTATTAGGTTTTTCAGAACTTCTCATGGATTTATAAATAGAACTTACTATGATATGATGAAAACTGCTAACGATAAAATAAAACATGCATACACATCCGATAGTAAAATAAATGCCAAAAAATTACGAACTTACCTCTTGAAAATTCTTAGACATATTGCAAATTCTGTATTGGTACCGGATAGCACGATTGAGTGGTTTCCTTTTGGAGTTTATCAAGGGCTCAAGCTAACAAAAAAATACAAATATGATCTTTTGATTTCTTCAGCATTTCCCGCTACTTGTCACTTTATTGCCTACATCATTAAGAAACGAAGAGGTCTGCCATGGATTGCTGATTACGGAGACCCATGGGTTTTTAATCCCACGTTCAATCCCAAAAGAATTAAGTTTCCTATTGAATATAAAGTAGAATCGAGTATTTTAAAAGCAGCTGATGCTATAATTGTGACAGCTGATGAAACTAAGCAGAATTATTTAAAAAACTATCCTGTGCTTAAGGAAGAAAAAATAATTGTTATACCGATGGGTACAGATTATAATTTGTTTAAAAGAATGCAAATTGAAAGATCAAAAAAATTTAGAATATTATATGCTGGTACGTTGTATGCTGGTACAAAATATGGATCTAAAAATCTAGAGCCGTTTTTAGATGCAGTTGAATTACTTTTTGAACAGGAGAAATTTAGGAAGGACATTGAAATCATTTTCATTGGTAATATTCTAGATGATGCTATTGAAGTTATAGAAAACAAACAACTTCAGGATAAAGTAATACTTAAAGGGTATCTTCCACATGATAAAATCCCCTCTTTACTTATGGGTTCGGATATACTTCTTTTATTTGGCGGGGAGGGCGAAATTCAAGTTGCCAGTAAAATATTTGAGTACATCGCCGCACGGAGACCCATTTTATGTGTAAAAGGAAGTGAAAAGGATCCAACATTAAAATTACTTCAAGGATTGAATAGGGGAATTATTGTGGATAATAAAAAGGAGAATATTTATTCAGAAATAATTGGGCTATACAATCTTTATCAAAAACAAGAACTTGAGGGGACATTCGATTTAAGAGCGAGACTGGATTGTTCATGGGAAAATAGGGTAAGGGTTTTAGATAAAATATGTGGTGAATTAATATGATGGCCAAAAAATATCTTAAAACCCAAACTTTGGATTGTTAAAATATGAAGTTTAGATATTGTTTTAGATATATCTTTTTTTGGCACTAATAGGGGAATGTTATATATGGTAATGAAGAACATGAGATTTAAAAATAGATCTGTAATTGTAACAGGTAGCTCAAGGGGTTTAGGAAAGGTAATGGCTTTGGCCTTCGCAAGGGAAGGGGCCAATATTGTAGTTAATTATGTAAAAAATGTCAAAGCAGCAAAGGAGGTTGCAAATTCAATTGGGAAAATTGGCAGTCGCTTCTTAGTGATTAAAGCCGACGTTGCAGAGTATAAGCAAGTAGAGAAATTAGTGGAACAAACTTTAGATGAGTTTGGAAAGATAGATGTATTGATCAATAATACCGGCGTTCATAATGACAGTGTTGTTTGGAAGATGGATAATGAACAATGGAATGACATTATAGATGTTAATCTTACAGGTGTTTTTCATTGTACAAGGGCTGTAATAGGACATATGATAAAACAAGAATATGGGCGGATTATAAATATGTCCTCGGTTGTTGGACAAATTGGTGCATTTGGCACATCAAACTACTCTGCTTCAAAAGCAGGTATAATTGGGTTTACCAAAGCAGTAGCAAAAGAGGTTGCAAAAAAAGGAGTAACAGTAAATGCTATTGCAGTAGGTTACATTGATGTAGGCATGGGCCGGAGACTTCCACAAGAACTGAAAAATACTTTAATTCAACAGACGCCCATTGGAAGATTTGGGAAGCCAAAAGAAGTTGCACAAACAGTTATGTTTTTAGCTTCAAAGGATGCTAGTTTTATCACAGGCCAAGTGATTAATGTAAATGGAGGCTATTATTTATGATTCTATGTAATAAAAAGAAAGTTGGATACAAATTCAAAGTTGGTAAGAATGTCAAGATAGTATGTGATACAATGATAGTGGGCGATGAAACAATAATAGAAGATGGTACAGATATTTATTTACATGGTAAATTGGAAATCGGTAATTTAAGTAATATCGGCCCAAATACTACTATTAGAGGAAATAATGTATCCATTGGCTCTGAGTTTTTTAGTGATGGAGGCTTAGAAATTGGTGGAGGGGGTTGGCACAATCCAATTGCAAATCTAATTATAGGTGATAGATGTGTTATGCATAACAATCATATCAATATCAACAGTCCAATTACTATATGTAATCATGTTGGTTTGAGCCCCAATGTAGATTTAATAACACACGGGTACTGGCTTTCAATATTGAAAGGATTCCCTTTTAGAGAAGGGCCAATTACTATAAAAGATAATGTGATCGTTGGAAGAAATAGTATTATTTTAGCTAATGTTTTAATAGGTGAAAATGCCGTTATTGGTGCTGGTTCCATCGTTACAAAAAATGTTGATGCTTATCATGTAGTTGGAGGTGTCCCGGCCAAAACAATTTACATCATCAAACCAAATAAATTAACAATGACGGAAAAGGAAAAAATAGCCAAAAATATCATAAATGAGTATAAAAAATCATTAGCGTTTAGAAAAATCACCGATGTTAAAATAAACTTAGAATATCCAAAAGTTTATGTAAACAACGCAGTTTTTAATTTAGAAAAAGAGACTTTTGATGTAAAAGATCATACAGATATTACTGATGATTTTAGGGATTTTATGCGAAGAAAGGGCATATGGTTTTATGGTAGAAGGTTTAAATCTATTAGAAAAGTGATATTATGAAAATATTAGTAATAGGAGCACATCCTGATGATATCGAACTGGGATGTGGCGGAACTATCAATTTATATAATTCGAATAACCACCCGGTTTATGGTCTAATATTAAGTAATGGAGAAAGATCAGGTGACCCGGTAATCAGGAAACAAGAGACTGTAGATTCATTGAACGCATTAGGTGTTAAAAGGTTGTTCTTTGGAGAATTACCTGATACTAAAATAGGAAATGATATATCTACAATTAGTGTAATAGAAAATATTGTTAACAAATTAAAACCGGATATTATTTTTACTCATTCTATAAACGAGATACATCAAGATCATCGGAATACTGCATTATCTACATTTTCAGCAGCGAGAAATGTTCCCACAATACTATGTTATGAAAGCCCATCATTGATGTTAGATTTTAAACCTCAATGCTACTACGATATAATAAAAACCATTGATCAAAAAATTGAGGCTTTAAAACTCCATAAATCCCAAATTGATAAACGATATTTTAAAATCGATGCTATTTTTGGTCTTGCTAAGTATAGGGGAAATCAAATGAATCTAAAATATGCAGAATCATTTGAAGTATTTAAAATGCTAAATTTTGTTTAATATATTTTAAAGCAGAACATATAATGATGATGGATGAAAAAGAAAATCTAGAGGATCGATAAGTTAAAATGAAAATCTGTCACATAACTTATGATTTTCCACCCACCAAGGGTGGAGTTGAAACGCATAATTATTCATTAGTTAAGTATTTACTTAAAAAAGGCTATGATGTGGATGTAATAGTTCTAAGATCTTCTTTACCAAAGGCGCAAATTGCAAAAGCATCTGCCACTGTTAATAAAGGTATAAAAGTACACGACATTTCTCCTAAGCCCTTTCCATTCTGGATTTTTCAGGTAAGAAAAAAGATTAAAAAAATAGAGGAAGAAGGAAAAATAGACGTTTTTGACATTCATTCAATAAATCATGCGTTCCCATTTGTATTTCAGAAGAGAAAAATTGTTTTTTCTTTACATTACTTTGAACTAAATTGTCCAGGTCCGCGAGTAAATCCTTTTCCTCAACCATGTATCAGTTCTTTTACGAAATGTTGGCGATGTTGCGGTATCAAGCGCTATTTCGAATGGAAGTTGACAAGATGTCTCGCCATAAAAAAGACAACAAAATTTATGGCTAAATATGATCATATGAAAAAATTAATAGTTAAAAGCGGAGTCGGAGAAGACAGAATCAAAGTGGTTCCGCACTGGATAGATGTAGATAAAAATAGAAAAATAATGGAAAATTCTAAATTAACAATTGTCGGTGTCGATGAACATAACAATATTTTTGTTCATGTAGGTAGACTATCGCCAGAAAAGGGAGTTATGGAATTGTTAAAAGCATTTAATATTCTAATTAAAAAATATAAAAATGCAAAATTAATTTTTGTAGGTGATGGTGTTCTTAAGACCAAAATGGAAGATTTTTGTAGTAAGAACAATATCGATAATAATGTTATTTTCGTTGGAGCAGTGAAACATGATGCTATTTTTAAATATCTTTCTATAACTAATTATATTGTATCTTGTCAACTTTACGATAACTATGGATGGGCTTTACTCGAATATATGTGTGCAGTAAAGCCAATTATTGCAACAAATGTGGGGGCAACATCAGACATTCTTGAAGATGGTTATAATGCTCTATTCGCAGAGCCAACTATAGAATCTTTAAGTATGAAAATGCAGGAAATATTAGAGAATCCAAAGTTAGCGAAAAAGATAGCGAAAAACGCATTAGAAACAGTAAGAGCGAAACATGGATATGGAAATTTGAGGAAATATGAAGAGCTTGTCAAAGAGGTGGTTGAATGAATATTTGTGTAATTGCTTCGGGGTATCCTTCTCGATCTAATCCTGTTTTAGATATTTTTATCCATGAACAAGCGAGAGAGATGGTCAGACAAGGATTGAACATTCATGTGATTACGATCGGCACTAGTGAAGATTTTTGTGAGGAGATAATGGATGGAGTCTATGTCCATAGAGTAATTCGTGATGATTTTAAACCATCGTATTTGCTATTTCTTGCATTCTCCTTAAAGGCCTTAAGGGCTGCGATTCAATTAAATCGTAAATTGAGATTTGACATAATCCATTCTCATTTTGCAGATCATGCTGGGTTTGCCGGAGCAGTCATATCAAAATTGTTAGGAAAACCCTTTGTGCTAACATCACATGGTTATGATATATATTATAACAAAAAGTTAGGTTATGGGCTAGGTTCCCATTTGCCCTCACGACTTTTAATATGGTTTATTCTTAAAATGCCAAGCAAAATAACAGTAGCAAGTAAGGCATTAAAGAATCAGCTAAAAACTTGGAATGTTGATTCCAAGAAAATCGAGATTATAAATAATGGGATAAATTTGGATTTCATAAAGAGCGATATTACTCCAAAAATAATTAAAAATTCTCAAGTTATATTAACAGTAGCCAATCTTTTACCAATTAAAAACATTGGATATATGCTGGAAGCAATGCCTTATGTGCTTGAAAAATTTACAGATGTTCGATATATAGTTGTGGGCGATGGCCCCGAGAGAGAAAAATTGGAGAGAATCGCAGACAAAAGAGAATTGACCAATAATGTTGATTTTGTCGGCGAACTTAGAAATAATGAATTGCCACGATATTATTCAATGGCTGATGTATTTGTGTTGCCATCGGTTCATGAAGGTTTTGGGATTGTAAAGTTAGAAGCATTTGCTTTTGGAGTGCCTGTTATTGTTACAAATGGCGGAGGAGCTGTTGAAGGGGTAAACCATGGGGAAAACGGATTTGTGGTGCCGCTTAACCAGCCGAAAAAATTAGCAGAAGCAATTATCACAATACTAGCTAACCCTGAGTTAAAAGAGAGTATGGGTCGAAGAGGAAAAGAAATCGTGATGAAAAACTATCTATGGAAACATAATGTCAAAAAAGTTATCAAAGTCTACAGTGGGTTGATGAGTAATCACACGTGATATATGATGGAAAAAATAAAAATTTTCGCATTGGTTGAGGGGAAAATCATAGATGAACTTAGCGATAGGGTTAGCGGGACTTTTATACGGATTCACTATATATTAAAACATTTACAACAGCATAAAGACATTAAGTTAATCTACATTCCTTTTGAATATAAGCAGAAATATTCAGATACATATTCCAGAATCAGCTGGTGTATTGATACATTTTACCATTTTGCAATTCCCTTTTTTTCCTTGCTAATCATTATTTTCAAGCGTCCTCATTTCATTTATTTTTCATATCCGAACGTTGTTTATAATGATAAGTTCAATATCCCTTTGCTGAAATTTGCCAAAAAAATCGGGACAAAGCTATTGATGTATTCACATGATTGGACGGAGCAGAGCGAGGTTTCAGGGCAGGGCAAAAACAAGTTTTTATCAGAAAAGCTAGAAGACGAGTTGGTAAAGCTTTCTGATGTTTTGGTGGTAGTATTGAGTAAATATCCAGAGCATGAAACGGCGATACTTCCTGGTGGTTTGGAAGAAAACGAATTTGAAAGCTTGAAATATGAAATCCATGATGGAAGGTTTAACATTGCGTATACAGGTGCTATGGTGATAGATACCGGAGTTAACCTACTTGTGGATGCGGCTGTTATGCTTCATAAAAAATATCCCTACATAAAACTTTATCTTTTTGGAAGAATCTTTGCATTAGATGATGAAACAAAGAAAAAGATAGAAGAAACAAGTTTCATCATACAAAAAGTAGTACCAAGAACGAAATTAATTAGTTATTTCTCTGAGATTGATGTATTTGCTTATGCATATAACCCAAATATTCCTTATTATAACAATACTAGACCAACAAAATTTTTTGAATACATTGGTTCTGAGATACCATTTATAGCAACGAAGTGCGATGGATTAAAGATGATTAGTGATGGAAAGGGATTTTTGTGGGTTAATTATTCAGTGAAGGGTTTTTGTGAAAAATTAGAATATTTATTAAAAAACCCACAAAAGAGGATGAGATTGAGTAAAGAATTGCATGAATTGAAAAAGGATAACACCTGGGAAAAAAGAGCTGATACGTTACATGAGATACTATTACAAAATTTAATAAAGGAAGAACTGTCAAAATGATACATTCTGTGAAAAAACAGAAGGAGTGGCATATGCAATATTTGGATAAAATATCTCTTTCAAATAAATTATAGGACTTGTTTATAATGAGCAAATTAGATTGTGTATTAGTTTATCCTGAACCAAGTTTAGAAAGTCCAGCTAAAGGTCCAGCTTTAAGTATTTTTTATCCAGGCGCTATGTTAGAATATAAGGGTTATAAAGTTGAATATATAGATCTCAGATTTGACAAGCAAAAAGTTTTGGAGAATATCATCTCTGAATGTCCATTGGCCGTAGGTATTAGTTCTATGACAGGTTATCAGTTAGTCGGTGCTAAAAAAGTAATTGAGTTTGTTAAGGAATATGATAAAAATATTAAAACGATTTTGGGTGGACCCCATGTTACTATTCAAAAAGAAAAGGTATTGAAAGAACAAAAAGGAATTGATTATTACATCGTGGGGGAAGGTGAAATTCAATTATGTAATCTCATGCATTGCATTAAGAATAACAAGAAATTTGATCCTAAACGGTATGAGAATAGTCATGTTAATTTAGATACAATTCCATCACCTTTAACTGAAAAAACTAAACCTTATTATAAAATAGCAAATAATGCCAACTCGATCAGAGTTCTAACGACAAGAGGTTGTATGTATTCCTGTAATTTCTGTTATAATCAAGCAGTATATAATGGTAAATGGGAAAAAATGGGCATTCACATTTTTGAGAAAGAGATTGAGAATTTAAACAAAGAATTTGACATTAAACATATTATCCTAGGTGATGATAACATAGGAAATAATAAGAAAAGAATAAAGAATATTGGGGATATAATGAAGCGTTATGATATCAAATGGCATTCATCTATTAGGCCTGAGTGGGTTAAACCCGATATGATCAATATCTTGGAGAAAGGTGGTTGTGACTCTCTATTTCTTGGAATCGAGTCCGGGTCTGAAAGAATTTTAACTGAAGTTATCAATAAGAGGTTGCCTCGCGGTTTGCTAGATATAAGAGATTGCACTAAAAATCTAGGTAAATCAACTATTAGCGGTATGTATTCTTTTATGTGTGCTATTCCAACAGAAACAAATGAAGAACTGTTAGAGTCAATGAATTTGGCTGATTGGATATGTAAAACTGATCCAAATGCTCGATTAGGATTCTATGTTTATGCGCCGTATCCGGGAACTAAAATGTATGAAATGGCTTTGGCAACAGGATTTAATGAACCAAGAAATTGGGACGAGTGGAGCAAAGTCAGTCTTTCAGAATCTTGGGGGGATGAGTGGGAAAATTTTTACTACATGACGGGATTGCATTTTAGAAAGGATAAAACGGAACAGAATTTTCCAGGTATCCGAAGAGATATTATTAAACTATACGAAGACTTGGCGAACTTGCACTGGCGAAACAGAACCTGGAAGAACTTCCCAGGGAAAAATGTTAAACATCTTATTATAAAAGAACGGCATAGATTGAACTAGAGGATTTGAGCCTTTGAGAAAGTGCATTATCATGAACGTCCCATCTTGTCTTTAAATTTTAATTTAAAGCTATATTCGGTCTAATGATTCTAGTTTTTAAATTTTTTTATTTACTTATTTGAAATAAAAAATTTCAACCCATTTTATTTTTCATTACATATACTTTTCTATTTTTAAAAAATAATGGAGACAGATTATGAGATCATTCGATAAAATTTTGGTTTTATCTCCACACGCAGATGATGGAGAGGTTGGTGCAGGAGCTACAATTGCAAGATTTATTGAAGAAGATAAAGAGGTTCATTATGTGGCATTTTCAAGCTGCGAATTATCAGTACCAAATGGATTTCCAAAAGATATTTTGAAGAAGGAATGTAAAAAGGCAACTAAAATGTTAGGAATTTTTCAAGAAAATTTATATATGTTGAATTATGAAGTCAGGAAATTTCCTACATTTAGGCAAGAAATTTTAGAGGATATAGTACAACTCAATAAAAAAATCAGGCCAGATTTAATTTTGACTCCTTCATCAAATGATACTCATCAAGACCATCAGACAATTTTTAAAGAAACATTAAGGACATTCAAAAAAACATCATCTATATGGGGTTATGAACATCCCTGGAACAATTTTACATTCACTACAGACGTTTTTGTTAAATTGGAAGAAAAACACATTCAAAAGAAGATCAATGCTTTAAAACAATACAAATCTCAAGAGTTCCGTACTTATTTTGATGAGCGTTATATTAAATCATTAGGTTTTACAAGAGGGACACAAGTAAACTTTAATTATGCGGAATGTTTTGAGTTATTAAGAATGTTAGTGAAATAGGAAGGATACGAGGAAGTTCCATGATTTTCACTACTCTTGAAGATAAAATGAGTCCAATATTAGCTAAACAAACAGATTTGAACGCCGTCAGAGTCGCCATTCATCAACCTAACTACTTGCCATATATTGGATTTTTTCAAAAGATGGCTTTAGTAGATGTTTTTGTTATTTTGGATGTGGTACAATTTTCCAAAGACAGTTATACACAAAGAACGAAAATAAGAACAAAAGATGGATGGATGTGGCTAACAATACCTATAGAAAAAAAATATTATTTTAAACCCATTAAAGATATTTATTTACCACAAGATAAAAAATGGTTTAAAAAACATAAACTATCAATTATCTCAAACTATTCAAAATATAAATTTATTGATGATAAATTTATTGATGAATATTATTCTTGTCAAGGAAATTTTAAGAAATTGCATGAATTCAATGAATATGGGATTTTTTATTTAAAAGATAAATTCAGAATAAAAACTAGAATTGTTAGAGCAAGTGAGTTGAATATCGATGAGAAGTTAAAATCTTCAGATTTGCTGGTGGACATTGTAAAAAAAGTCGAAGGGGATATTTATATTTCTGGTTCGGGAGGCAAAAACTACATGGATACTAAGAAGTTTTTGATAAATAAAATAAAGCTAAAGTATTTTGAATTTAAACCGATGGAGTATCCTCAAAGATGGAATGGCTTTGAACCTTATATGAGTGCGATTGATTTGTTATTTAATGTTGGGGAACCAAATGAGAATATGTTTTTTTGGTAATTTACAGAGCATCCATCTTCAAAGATGGGTGAGATATTTTGTGGAGAAGGGACACGAGGTTCATATAATTACACGGGAACCATCTGAGATTTCTGATGTACACATTCATGTTTTTGTTAGTCATTCGATATTATCATTCTTTTATAAAATTCCTATTATCGCTCGCCTCTTCTACTCTTTACATAAATATTTTGAAATAAACAGATTAAAAAAACTTATAAACAAAATTAAACCTGATTTAATAAACGCCCATTATTTAACTGATTACGGAATTTTAGCATCTAAGTTAAATTTTCATCCATTAGTAATAACCTGTTGGGGAAGCGATATATTAATTGCACCAGCTAAATTTGGAGAAAAACATGTTAAAGAAATGAGGGGAAGTCTCAGTAGTGCAGATAGGATACTAGTTGAGTCTAATTATATGAAAAAGGAAATCGAAAAATTCGGTATTAATGAGGAAAAGATAATCTTAAACCCTTGTGGCGTTGACACAAATATGTTTAATCCCAAAGCCAAATCAATTGATCTCAGGAAGTTACACGATCTATGTGATGGACCAATATTTATCACTACAAGGAATTTGGAAGATATATACAATCAAAGCTGTCTTTTAAAGGCAATTCCAATTGTTAAGAAGAGGCATCCAAAGGTAAATCTTTTAGTTGCAGGGAAAGGGAGTAAAAAGGATGAATTGGAAAAAATTGTAAAAGAATTAAAAATTGGTGAAAATGTACGGTTCTTGGGTTTTATTGACCATCATAAACTTCCCAGCTATCTAGTCAGCTCGAACATCTATATCTCAACAGCCCTTAGCGAAGGAATGGGTAAATCTAACTTAGAAGCTTTATCTTGTGGGATAATTACGATTGTTACGGATGTTCCTGTTGTACACGAATACATTAACCCGGGTGTTACTGGTTTTATTGTAAAGGATGATCCTAGTGAGTTGGCAGAACAAATAAAAAACTGCATTGATAATTATGCAGAATATAAGCGGTTACTATCAAAAAATAGTATAAAGCTGATTAATGAACGATATAATTGGAATAAAAATATGGATGAGATTGAAGAATTATATTGTGAATTAGCTAAAAATTCTCATTCACTATGATGTTGGCAATATCATATAACTAAGGGTGAAACATACGACTGAAAAAATAACGACATACGAACCGGATAACTCGCTGAGAAAAGGATATCGATTTATCTTTGGTGAGATATTCAACGAACTTAAAAAAAATCGATGGCTAATCTTTCAATTATTCAAAAGAGATTTTTTTACTATATATAAACAATCATTTATTGGGGTTTTATGGGCGGTTGTTATACCGATTGTCAGCGTTGGCACATTTATTGTGTTGAACCAATCTGGTGTGTTTGCTATCGGCGATATTGATGTCCCGTATCCGATTTATGCAGTACTTGGTATGGCATTCTGGCAGTTGTTCTCAACCGGTTTGATTGCAAGTTCGAATTCATTGGTATCTGCGGGTTCAATGATAACCAAAATTAACTTTTCTAAGAAATCTTTAGTAATTGCTTCCACTGGCCAGGCAATTGTATCATTTCTGATTCAAATTTTTTTGATAGTTATATTATTTGTTTACTATGGACTCAAACCAAACATAGCAATTTTATTGATTCCAATAACTATGATTCCGATGATGCTACTTACACTTGGACTGGGTTTTATTTTATCGATTCTAAATGGAATTATGCGGGATATTGGAAAAATAATCGTAGTGCTTATGACATTTTTAATGTTCTTGACTCCTGTTTTGTATGCAAAGCCGACCACAGGAATCCTTGCAACTGTTACAAAATATAATCCACTATATTATTTAGTTTCAGTACCAAGAGAACTTGTACTGAAGGGGACGATTTCCGAATGGAAAGGATTTTTAATCGCCAGTATCGCATCATTTATCATTTTTATAATATGTTTAATTGTTTTCCATCTGACTGAAACGAGGGTTGCGGAGAGAATTTAATATGGATGACGGAACAGCTATAAAAGTCGAAAACGTGTCCAAGAAATATTGTAAGTCATTAAAGAGATCTATGCTTTATGGTGTGAAGGATATTGGACGAAATACATTTGGATTGAGTTCTCATTCTGATCGATTGAGAAATGGTGAGTTTTGGGCGGTTGATGATATTTCTTTTGAAGTGAAAAAAGGAGAAACGCTTGGAATTATTGGTCCTAATGGTTCAGGTAAAACTACCCTTTTAAAAATGCTCAATGGTATTTTTTGGCCAGATAAAGGCAAAATCACAATGAAAGGTGAGGTTGGCGCACTTATTGAGATAGGGGCTGGTTTTCACCCACTGCTCACGGGAAGAGAAAATATTTACATTAATGCAGCGATATTAGGTATGAACAAAAAATATGTAGATGAAAAATTTGAGGATATTATAAAATTTGCAGATATCGGTGATTTTATTGACACACCAGTTAAATTTTATTCATCAGGAATGTTTGTAAGACTTGGATTTGCTGTTGCTGTGCACTGTGAACCAGATATATTGCTTGTGGATGAGGTTTTAGCGGTTGGAGATACATCGTTTATAAATAAATGTTATAAAAGATTACATGAAATTAAAAGTGATAAAAATGCAGCTATACTCATTGTGTCACATAATTTATATATTTTAGAAAGGTTTTGTGATAAAGGAATATTTATTAACCATGGAAAAAACACAAGTTATGGCGAAATTCACAAAGTTATTGGGGATTATCAGGTTGTAATTCACCAATTAATGAAAAATCAGGAAAGTATTGCTGCCCCCCTCCTTGAGGAAAGTTGCACTAAGGACGTTAAAATAACGAATGTGAAATTATTGACTCAAGATGGCATAGAAAAAAAAGTATTTAATTTTAGGGATACGTTAAGAATAAAGATAGAATATGAATCTAAAGATATAATTCACAATCCTCAATTTCAGATACTTTTATGGAGTTACGATGGAAAACTTATTTCTGCATTTGGGCCCCATCTAGATAATCTTAAAATCTCAAACATCGATAAAGGACAAGGGGTAGCAGAGTGCTGTATCGAAAAACTTCCTCTTCTGGCAAATAGGTATTATATAACGGTTGGAATGTATGATAAAACTCGTACAATTACTTTAGATTATTGGGCGGCTGATACACATCCGGAACTTTCTTTTGGTATATTGCCAAATTTAGTTAGCACAACAATGGGGCAAATGGCATCTATTTGTCATTTTGATAGTAGATGGTTAATAGATGGAAAACAATTAGATCGAACTTAAAAAAAGAAAACCAGCCATCTGATGAATCATTCTTTGATAAAACAATTATGACTAAAGTATTGTTGGAAATGATACGTCGTAAAGAGGTAATAAATGAAAATTAAATCCGTAGTAAGTAGGTTCCTTGGAAAAATTATTAGAATTGAAATATTAAATACTTCATTGAGACGATTAATAAAACTATTTTTGCCAATAATGCCAAAGAATGTTATAAGCAGCATACCTGTAGTTGGAATAATTTGTTTAAAATTAACTGATTCAAAGAAAATTTATCTTAAATCAGACGAAGATCCTATAGCACAACTCTTATACTGGCATGGTATAGACGGCTTTGAACATAATTCGATTCAACTTTTCATCAAATTATTGAAATATTCAGATACTGTTTTTGACATTGGTGCTAATACAGGGATATATGCCTTAATTGCAGCAATTGATAATTCTCATAGAATGGTGTATGCTTTTGAGCCAGTTCCAAGAATTGTTGATTACTTGAAGGAGAATGTCAAAATTAACAAACTGCACAACTTACAAATCAATTCCAGTGCAATCACTAACTATGACGGAAAAATTACATTATATGTCCCTTCTTTTACTATTCCCTCGAGTGCTTCAACGTTACAGGGGTTTAGAGATGTTTCTGAAACAATTTCTGTTCCTGCATTAACAATAGATTCTTTTGTTGCTATGAACAGTATACCAAAAGTTGATTTAATAAAAATAGATACAGAGGCGACTGAGCATATGGTTTTGGAAGGTGCAAAGAACTTATTAAAACGGGATGAACCCATAATAATTTGTGAAGTTTTAAAAGGAAGAACAGAAAAATATTTACATTCTATTTTGGATAACTTACAGTACAAGTATTATTGGATATCTGATGAAGGCCTGATTGAAAAGGAACAGATTGAGGGGGATGGGACATATAAAAACAGTAATTATCTTTTCATCACGAAAAAGAAAATACGAGTGGTCATGAAAGAAATAACTGTGTAAGTTTTTCAGCACGTTTAAACATGTTCGCCCCTAGAAACCTTTTTTTACCTTCATTTTCCAAAGATATTTTTCATTTTGTCGTTTAAACAAGATTTCATCGAGGTGGCTAATGAAAATTAAAGAACATCTTCTAAAATTAGACGAAAATATAGATGAAACTCTAGCTAAATTAGGAATTATATTAGGAATAGTCGTAGCTATTTTATCTGCCCTGAGATACGGGAGCTTGATCATATTAGGATTAGGTACATCATTGATCTGTTTTTCCTACATCTACATTAAAAGAAAAAAACCTGAAGTAATAACAATCACTTCCAACCGCATTTCTTATGCGTTGATCGCAACTTTCTTAATATTGCTATCCGTCTCGTTTATACTATATCATTTCTCAGAAGCATATACTGTATCTATTTCATTTTACATAATCATTTCAACTTTATATTGCATAATTGCTGCTGAAATATTTTTTATCAGCAAAGAATCCAAACTAAAGTACATTCCTTTATTACAAATCTTAATTGTATCGCTCCTATTCAGATTCGTAATTTACTCTCAATTTCCAAGCATATTGGGAGTAGATCCTTGGGAAAACTCAACAATGATTAATGACATTATCAGCAAAGGATACTTCTCATCGAAATATATGTATTCCCTCTTTCCGATGTTTCCTCTCAGCAATGTAGCATCCTCATTAGCAACTGGGTTGGATTACAAACTTTGTTTATTTCTCACCACGGGAATCATAGAATTATCATCCATTGTATTCGTGTTTTTATTAGGAAAATCAATATGCAACTTCAAAACCGGTATTTTAGCGTCTCTTTTCCTTTCGTTCTATTCATCTCATATTGCTTTCGGTACTCATAGCATTATCGCTATGTCTATGGGAATTACATTTTTCTCAATTATAGGTTATCTCATAATCAAAAATCACAAGGAAGAATCATTAAAAATTAATATACTAGTTATTTTCTTTTTAGTTATATCGATTTTAACTCATACGATAGTTACCACAGTATGTCTTTTACTTCTCCTCTCATTTTTAATAGGTAAATATCTCTATAAATTCCTTGAAAATAAAAACATAAACAAAATAACCGTAACATTCACGCTTACTTGCCTCTTTGGAATTTTAATGATTGCATACTGGATGTGGGTAAGTGGCTACCTTGGTTATGTTATTGAATCAATTAAATTTGCATTCCAAGTGGCTCAAGGCGAATATGGACCGCCAGCAATACATGCAGAACGTATAAATTTTTATGAATCGCTGTTCGGGAATATCGAAGATCTTTTAATCATGCTTTTACTTTTCTTAGGAGGATTAGTATGGTTAAACAAAAAAAATAGGACATTAGAACGTTACTATCTATTTTCTTTCGTGAGTATAGTATATTTGATTTTATTTATTGTAGAGAACACAGGATACGACGCAATATTGCCAGACCGGTGGAGGCCATTTCTTTATATTTTTTTATCCATCTTTATTTGTTTCCCTTTAATAGAACTATCAACAAAATTAAAAATATTAGGTAAAATAGTGACGATATCAATCATTTTTATTTTAAGTTTTATAATGATAATTTCTAATGTTGCAAACATAGAAGCGCCATTGTATAATAGTACATTTAGACATGCTCTTGAAAAATCAGAGATGAATTCAGCAGATTTTATTTACCATAACTACAATGGAACAATTTATACTGATACATATCACTCGTTATATTCTTTGTATATTCGCAACGAATATATTTTTTCTAAAGATATTGACACATATAATATATCGTTCTTTAGAAATGATACCAAAGCTCTTACTGGAATATCTCTGATACGAGATTACACCTTGAAAAATTATTTTATAGTCGAACCTTCTATTAAAAAACCGATAGGATACTCTGGATCAAAATTAATCGAAGGTAAAAAATTCAACATACATATCTTTGACGAAGCAAATAAAATCTATGATTGCAACTCTGTTTTCATATTTAAAAGTTAAAGGTGTAGATTGGATTAGAATTTGTGTAGGGACATGACATATGTC
>JAFNFT010000072.1 GCA_017885605.1 Methanobacteriota archaeon
GAATAACGATGACTAGTCCTATAATTATCAAATATCGTTTTTTTATCATTTGCCTCAACACCAAGGAACGGACTCGCCGGGGTTTGAACCCAAGGCTTCCCTCATGATTTCAAAATAATTTCTTCTTTAAAAACATATCCGAAGAAACAGAAGCATTGACACGTTTTTAACTCATGTGTTGTGCGAATCAAATGGATTAAAAAAAGAAAAAAAAGAGAAAGAGCACTCTGTTTAAGAGTACCCACCGAGCAGCAGGCTTGGGTCACCAAGCAGCACCCATTGCTCCACGGTCTTTTGATGTGCCCCGTCCCATCCTTCTGCCTTGAAATGACTGATGTACTCGGTCAAAGTGCCTGCATAGGCTTGTCCAAGGACATGATGCCCATCGGTCCCATACTGGACGAAGAACTCGGTGGTGATGTAGTTATCCAGACCACCGGTGGTGCAGAACTCGTTGAGGATCCCGTACCCGTAGCCCGTGTTCCCCATTGTTGCAATCGCACCAATCTTGGGGAGATTGACGAACCGTTNNCTGTTATGACAGCCGCCGACGACCACAACCGGGTTCTTATAATCATTCGTGAGGGTGTCCATCGGGAAGATCGGCAGTTTGATTTGTACCGCAGCTAATCCTACTAAATCACCATTCTGTCGATTACCAGGCACACCTGGATAGTGGTTCGCCCATATATTGGGACTGCCATGACCGGAGAAGAACACGAACCCGGCACCCTGGTTGATCTTATCGATTACATCTTTCTGTTTAGTCCATAGTCCGTTAGAGCTGAAAAGATACGTCTTCTCAAACTCAGAGGGCATGTAGTACGCTCCCCCTGCTCGTCCCAGTAACAGCTGGTCTCCGCAGGTCCATTCCCCTTCCCAGTACATCTTAAAGCCAGTTTTTGTAATAGTGAACACCTGAGTCCCCGCGCTGTTGTTGATCCAGACATGGATGCTGGTCTCAACGCCATACGGCCGTGGATCATAGGTCTTCCCACGGATCTTCAGAACACCGCTCGTGTATTGCAGGTCCGCCCAGTGCAACTGACTGTTGAGGTACGCCTCTCGTTCTGTCGGAGAATAGGAATAATCCGTGTTTCCCAGCACGTCCCCTTCGGAGACGGACACGATCTCAGCGACTGGTGGGAACGGATATTTCAACCCGGTGATCAGATGATCATCATGGTTGAAGGTCAGCGTGGTTGCCTTGGTCTTATCAATCGTGATATGGAGTTCATCAATGGGTCCATAGACATTGTTAATATTCTTGCTTTGAGCATAAATGGTGTACGCCCCGTTGGGCAGACTGTTCGTGTTCCAGGAGATGCCCAGGTCAACTTGGTCCAGAAACCCGTCCCCTGACACCAGGATCATCTTGTTGAACCAGGATGGATCTGCGCTGGTTTCGTACGTAATAATTTTATCGACAACGCCTTGGACCTCTTTGGTGCTTCTGCAAGCCAGCCTTCCTAACGCAACATCAGGGTACAGATCAAGTTTATCTGCGTTGATGCCACCAAACTCAGCATAGATGTGGTTCCCGCTTGAATCCCAGCTGCAAAAATCACCGGTCGCATTGTAAATATCAGCGTAATACAGATCTGTGATATACCCTGGGTCATCTGTCGGACCTGTCATTAAACTTGAGTATCGCACCGGGAGATTCCAACCCTTTGATCCTTCACTGACGCTGTCTCTTGGGACGGCGTAGATGCGTGATTTTAAACCGCCAACAAGCAGAATATAAGAGGTATTATACGTTTCCAGTGCATCTTTTATGAAATATTTTATTTGCTCTGGTTTGTCGTACCCGGTGGTGTATTCCGCGTAGATATCCTCAGTCGTCTTCAGCATCGTGGAGATCCCTTTTGAGATCTTATGGTCGATGAGCGGTTGCAGAGCACTGGAGAACTTCGAGGGTGCAATGATGACTAATTTATACTCGGTGTTTGCTGGGAACGGCGTCTTGTCAGGGACGGTGTAGGTGACGGTCACGTCGATGTCACTTGCGTAATAAATCGTATCAGACCCTGGTTTGTACCGAACAGGATAGGTGTTAATGGTCAAGAACGTCTTATGTTGATTGTTCTCATCCAGCCCAGCGCCCGTATGATAACTCATCCAGTCCGCGGGGTAGAGATTTTCCGAGCCATAGATCTCAGGGTTCATCTGCGGTTCAGTGGACAACGCTACCTCATCGCTCAACGGCACTGGCTGTGGAGCAGGCATGATCTTCTGAGACAATATCTTGGACTGCACCCCAGAGGCGACGCAGACGATGTTCTGTACAGTCGCACCAAACGGCAGGGTCACAGTCTCAATGCGTCGCGGAAGCATCGGGCTTCCAGCATCAAAGATCCATGAATCCGTCCCTGCAGATCGTAATTCGACAAAGACATCTTTTTCGACAAAAGTCGGCTCTGAAAAGGAGAACCGAAGATTCCCTTGTTTTTCACCAGCGTCTCCCATACCTAGTGACGTAAAACCACTTAGTACAAAGAGTCCTACAATAAGATAGACGATATGCTTCATTTTTTTTATATCCCCCTTTATTTACTAGTATGTAGATAATGATAGTTATTTATTATATATACTTTTGTATGATAATTAAGGAATCAAACCCTAAGGAGGAGTAAAGATTCATCACAGTGTTTTTATAGAGTACCGTGATAAATGCCCGCGTTGAAACCCCTATGGAACTCTGGTTCATCTTTGCCATCCTTGGTTACACGATCGGTGCGATCTCAAGCATTCTTGATAAACACATGATGAACCGGCTGTACCACCCGGTGACCTGGGTTCTTTTACGCACCCTGTTCAACGCGGTCTTCCTTGGCACCGCAGGGCTGCTGTTGATACACCTTCAAATCACCCCTTCCTTGTTGCTTCTCGCGGCAATCCCTGCTTTCCTGCTTGTTATCAGCTTCGTCGTGTACCTCTTCGTGCTGCAAAAAAAGAACGCAAGCGAAATCCAACCGTTCTCCCAATCCCTTGATACCCTGTTCATCTTCCTCGCCGCCGTCATCTTCCTTCATGAGCCCGCAAGTCTCCCCAACTATATTGGCATCCTCGTCACCGTCATCGGTGTCTACCTTGTCCTGACCGAACATATCACGAAAGTACCACGCCTGGACCGCCAACTGCTAATCATCGCCGCACTCGTCCCCATCGACATCGCGTACGCATTGCTTGTCAAGACATTTTTAGGCACCACAGATCCGATCGCGCTTGCCGTCTCCATCTACATCATGGCGTTCCTCATGCTTCTGGTCGTCTCCCTGCTCCTGCATCGATACATCCACACTACACCAGCATCCCTAAAACCACAACTACGGGTCGTGTTGGTCGCATCCCTTTGCGCAGCTACAGCCGCAGCGTTCCTGTACACGGCATTATCTCAGGCGAACGCCTCAAAGGTCTACCCCATGGCAGGCGTCAGCTCCGTCGCCGTTTTTTTACTCGCTACCGTGTTCCTCAAGGAAAAGTTCCATAGGCACAAGTTCATCGGCACCCTCATCGTGGTCATCGGCATCTACCTCATCTCGCTGTAAAAACGTTTGATGTGATTCAAGCAAGAATCTGTTCTACCCCAGTATTCACCTCCTTCATTTAATCCACCTAAAAAGAATATGTTTATATACAGCAACCAGCTAAAAAATACATAGTTCGGGACGGAATCAACTATGGGCGAAAAGAAACGTATCAGCATCGTTCTGTTTGTGCTGCTCCTCAGTCTTATTCCATTGACGGTGGCAGCAGAGAACCAAACCACTCACCCCATCATCCCTGCGGGATACGGCGAGAAACAGATCTATGGCATCTTCCCACAGGTCTCCGGCGATTCCGTCACGCTGTTCATGGTCCTACCATTTCTGGGCAGGATCACGATAAACAAGACATACTTCAGTGGACATCTCGGAATCCTTCTGATTTATGGGATCTATAACTGGACTCCCAATGGACCACCAGCTTTCTCAACAATAAAACGTTAGGTTCTTTGTATAAAAGAATCCTTGACATCTTTGGTATTTGGTGGGTACGGGAGCATTTGATACACACAGATATTATAATCCTCTTCAGAATACTCTTCTGTATCCTCCTCTTCTTCCTCTAAAAATAATTTTGGTGTAAACGATTTCATCATTTTCATTAATCTTTTATAAAATGCTTCGACTTCTCTTTCATCAGCCTTTTCCATTATCATTTTTGTTGCTGTCCCCATCTCTTCCAACCGTCCATATTATTACGCAACTATAATATATAAATATTACCATCGAACATAGATTTCTTCGTAATCACCAAGAAAACGAAGAGGCACATCGATTGTATTTTTTTTACGGATATAATAACAAAAGAATTCCTTTTTACTGTAAGATGACGTACTCTTTCGTCACAGGATCGATTGCTTTTTTTATTCCAACAACTGCGGCATCGTAGCCTGGGAATCCAAAATTCCCCACCCTGGGATCAAGAAGGACAGCATTCTTTCCCCATAAAGTATAGACCGTCAGGGCATCCTTATTATACGTCTGATAAAACGATGCCTCAAATGAAAAGATAAGATCGACAGTCACGGTCGCTGTCTGTATACCTCTATTGTACAGCATAATGCCACCAAACGTAGACAACTCCGGGATTGTGCCTGTTGTGTTAGTAAAATTCCATTGATTAATGGACGTAAAGTTTGCAAAATCACCGTTCTGAAATTCAGAGTACTCTGTCCATGTCGGGATAACAAACAGAGTCAACTGCTGATCGGACTGAAGGTTATAGTCAATGATCATGGAGTCGATGACACCAGCAAACGTTTTATTTTCTTCACCACCAGCATACAACACCCCATTTGACGGTAATGCATAGGTCTGATAATATGACTGCGAGATTGGTTCCCCAAAGACATCCTCAACTTGATGAATCAACGACTGCTCAGCGACATCCCAGAGATCGTCAGCATTGACATCAGAAACCATCGCGTACACATGAGCATTGGTAAACACAAGATGCGAGGTCAATCCAATATTAGAAAGCAACGAACATTGCAAAATAGACAGATCCTCACAAGTCCCCTGTTTTCTCTCGATGGTCTCCTGTGGCGTCTGTAGCGTCTGATTATTCAGAGGAGTATTTAGACAGGTATAGTTCATGAGGACATCCCGGTATAGCGCGTTCACAAAACATTCTTTGTTGGACGCATCACAACCCGTCAGGATGGTAGTTGCATACGATCGTAACCCGCTATCATCCAGGTCCAGTTTTTCAAGGAACGGCTCTGCGGTATTGAGAAAAGCATCAGAGGAAGACCGCTCCCAACGCGTCGGATCATTGGGATAATAGTCCGCGTTATCACCCACACCATCGCCATCCGCGTCATGCGATTCAGCCGGATCAAGTGGGAACGCATCAGCATGGTCACCAACCCCGTCACCATCCGTATCCCGTGTCTCGTTCGCATCATGGGGAAACGCATCGGTGTTATCACCAACTCCATCATCATCAGAATCAGCCCATTCGGTGCTGTCAGAGGGGAACGCATCAACAGTGTCATTGTAACCATCACCATCAGTGTCTGTTTCATTATTCTGTTCTAGTTTATTCTGCGTACATCCGCTCATGAAACACAACGTAATGAACACTATGCCAATGAGTACGACAACAAGTTTTCTCACAGTCCCATCTCCACTCATCACGATATTCACATGGTTTATTTCTTTAAAAACATACCTTTTTTGAATCAATATGACCTGTTTCGCACTCAATCCAGAATCTCTTTTCTTTCCTTTTTCCATTCTTTTCATTGTAAAGTCTCTACTCTCGAAACCTTTGTGACTCTAACAGATTATCAGAAGACTGCATCTTCAAGGAGAGATGACCATCAATTTTTATTGTTCCCAAACATTTAAATCAATCAAGGTCATATAAACAACTATAACCGGGGGAAGAATTTCATGATTAAGAAACGAGACTATCTCTTAATTTTCATGCTGGCCATAGCTCTTACGGCACCCGCAGCTACCTCTCTTCACAACGATGTCGTGGCACCGATACTGCCAGACGATACGACCCAGCCAACCATTGATGGTCCACACTGCGGAAAAATAAATACGAATTACACATTTACCATTGGTCCAATTACAGATCCTGAGGGGGATCAATTTTACTTTTTCTTGGACTGGGGTGATGGAACCACCTCTGGATGGCAGAGCCCCTATTCCTCCGGACAAACCAGTACTGCAACCCATTCATGGTCTCAGCCAGGCACCTATACCATCCGACTGAAAGTAAAGGATGCCACGGGGGCAGAAAGCAACTGGTCAGAACCATTTACTATCTACATTACTTCTAAAATAATCCTCATTGGATTTGTTCAGAGTGCTGGAAATCAAACCGAAGGATATGCCCTCTGCAATATGTCCATTGCATTAGTCATAAAACTGAGACCAATGGACCTGAAAATCTATTCATCGGTGCAGGTCGTACTTCTGAACGACGAGTTTCACGGGATGATGGGATCACGGTTTTTCGCAGTAGTGATATGGGGATTGGTCTTATCCGAAGAAGAATGAACAGTTCCCACATGCATTTCCATTTCTCCGACATCTGCCGGGGTCCTAAGAATCTCCATCTTTTTTTTCTCTATAAAAAATACCATGGATAGCTATTTAAAGGACGAGGGGTTGTTGGCCTTAGAAAGGAAAATGGGATGAGAGTTTCATAATTTCGTTTTTTTTACGGACTTTTGAGATTTTTATTTTAATTCTTTGTTTGAGTAGGTGAAATAACATGGTAGACTGTGAAGAATGTGATAAAAAATTAGGTGTTTTCGAAGGGTATCGTCACCCTGCATTAGGAAAAAGATTTTTAGTATGCGGGTCTTGCTATGATAAAATAGAGAAATCTATGAAACGGTGGAGCGAGTTTTGTATTTCAGACCCAATGATCGTAGAATCATCCAAAAGTGACATCCAAGCGGCATGGAATACGAATATATCAAACGACCCTCTGCTTCAAAAATGGTTCAGGAACCTGTGGCTAAAAATTGAAGGCCCGACGTCTGAAAAATAAAACAGAAACCGATGTTCTCCTCTCGAACATCGTAGAATCATTTTTTCTTAAACATCTTTAAGGGTACTGTAACTGATAATGCACGATCCACTGGGATTTCCTGAGTCGTTTGGAAAAAGCAAACAAGTTCATCCACCCGAGTTTCTTTTCATGATCGTCAAAAACGGTCCATTCATCAAGGAACACAATACCCTGGCCCCAGGTCTCGAAATCCTTCCCCTCTCGTATACCAAAATACAGTATCACATCAGGACCCAGATGATAATCCCGCTGGAATTTTTTCTTCCACCGCTCTTTCTTTAAGACGTTTATGATAAACGTGTTTTCCACTTCGCAGACAAGTTCACATCCGGGGAATTGCTGCTGCATCTTCAGGATAAGGGATTTCACGTCATCTTCATGAAGGTACATCAATAACCCCTCAGCGACGAAAAGGATCTTTTTCTTTGTCGTTGCAAGCTGTTCCATCCATCGAAAGTCAAGTACAGATGACGCAATCATATGGCTCCGTGCTGTTTCCTGGAAAAATTGTTTTCTGATCTCAATGACCTCCGGAAGATCAAGGTCGTACCATTCTACAGCGCCCGTATCAATTCTTGAGAAACGTGAGCTCAGACCGCATCCGAGTTCCACGATAACCCCGTCCGGGTACCGACTGAGGAAATCACGACAGTATCGGTCAAATCTCCTTGTTCGTAACGCAAAAAAAACAATTAACTTTTTATTTGCAGACCTACGCAATTTTCCTTTCACTAATCGTCGATATAACGGCGAGGGAGATGTCTCAAATATTTTGTTGAGTTTTTCGGTGATTTCTACAGCCTTTCTATCGTTGATAAGAGGATTTTTTGATTGCGTTTCTCCTGCGCGTGCATAAAGAGGGACAAGCAGTGTTTCTGAAATATCGGAAAGGGCTTCCATATTGACCATATTTCCTTCAAATCATTTTTTGCATCAAATATGCTGGTATAAACATGAGTATTCACCATCGATGAGGAGGGTTCCGATTAAAATACTGAATGGGTACCTTTCTATTGCTAAAAAAAACGAAAAAGAATAAACATGAAGGCATAGAGGGATAGCACATGATCGTTCAGATATTCTCTTTCTTTATTCCTCTTTTCCTCTAAAAATAATAGAGAAGGAAGTTGCGCCTTCTATCACAGGGGAGGTGAAAAAAAAGGCTGGCGCAACTCCCTTTCGGGAGCAGGGGAATGAAAAGAGGATGTCCTAAGCAAAACCTCGACATGAGAAGAGGCTGATTCCATAAAAACCTCTTAGAGACAGACTGCTTTGTTCCCTCTTTTGAATATCTGTATGCATGCTATTCAGCATGGTTTGTAATTCGCTTTGTATCTGTTGAAGATTCACTGCCTGATCAGTCAATTCTTTTATTTTGAGCACAATGGTCCCGTTCCCTTGAGTAAGGTCCACCGCGGTAGGTGCTGCAAGCTGCGCTCCAACCAACGAAACAGGATACGCTGCAAGAACCAAGCTTGCAAGAACCGCCCCGATGCATTGTTTTACTATTTTTTTCCTCATTGTCTAATCACATCCTTGTCTTTTCCTATGGAGATGCATGAGACGATCCGCTTATAATCATTTTTTACAAATCAATTCCAATTTGTACCAAATTCATTCCCAAATTCAAAAAAAAATTTTTTGAAAACACAGCTTTTTTTTTCATTATTTCGGAACACTTAAATGATGCTCTCCTGTAATCAGCGCGATGGATATGAACGTTGACGACTACATAAAAAAACAAAAATCCCCGCAAAAAGAGATCTGCCAAAGATTACGCACCATCATCCTCACAACCTATCCTGAGATCAACGAAGAAATGAAAGTAGGCGTCCCCTGCTATGGATGTACAAAAGAGGAACTTTGTGGCAAATTTTATATCGCTGCCCTCAAAGACCATGTCAATCTTGGTTTTTCGCTGAAAGGGTTGACAAAACAACAGCAAGGACTCTTCGAAGGGAGCGGAAAAACAATGAAACACATCAAGGTGTATTCTCTGGAAGAAATCGATGAAAAAAAGATCATCAGATTCCTCAAAATTGTCAAACACACATAACAGTATCTTAAAGGGACGTCATCATTCATGGGATTGAAACAAGCAGAACTTATTTCGAATCAAACGCTACGGCTTGTCTGATATAATATCGCAGCGCCTCTTGGTTTACCATCTCAAGCGATCTGATCTTGATGTGTTTTGAGACGTTCCCATTTTTTATGAATCCTTTTCATTTTCTCACTACTTTTAAGTATAAATGTTACAGTGAAACCCCTTATTTCGGTTCCTCCATACTACTATAGCATATTTTTTCTCATATCAATAGTTTTCCAAGGATAACATTTATGTACTAGTACATAATATAATATTATGGGGGTCTGGACTTTCCGTATAAGAAAGCTTTTACGTTTCAAACCTTTCCTCCCAGAATTTTGACATCACCGGACCCCCCTTTCCTTCTCCGTCCTGCTTCACAAAAGAACAATTTTTTTAAAAAACAGATACCTATGCTGAGAGTCTTCTGGGTTCCTACCCGTTCTCCTCTTCCTCTTCTTTCTCCGGTACCCGTATCCGATGCTTCTCCACAAACTCCTTGGCGTTCCCCAACCAAAACTTCACCGAAGCTTTCCTTTCGACCAACCCTGCGGTCGCGATACGAGCAAAATCCTTATCATAGGTGATGATCCCACGGACCTCTGGGTGCTCATAGGCTGCCTGCACCAACGACAGATCAGCGATCGATGGTTGTTTTAAGAAATTCGTTTTAATCTCCGTCAGATCACCCGGGATTGAACTGACCGTATAAACCATAAACGTCTCAGGCAGCTGCTTCTTGATTACTGAACCAACCTCTTCGATGATCTGCCGAGTCGTTGCAATACTCATCGACGAGGCCTGCATGCTCAGAATCGCCTGGCTATATTTCCGACGCGCACTCCGACTATCAAACGCATAAATCAAGATGTTGGCATCCACCAAATACACGTCATAGGCGATTTTCTCATGCAGAAAATGACGGTAATTCAATAGCTTGCCACACGCGCAGACGTTCTTACGATTTCGAAAGAGACGCATTCTGCGTTTACAATGAGGGCAGGTCACCTTCATAGTACAATATTGTAATCAATAAGACTTTTATTTACTAATCCCTTCAAAACCTTGTCTTCGATGGAAGAACTAGTGCAGAAATAAGGGTACTCATCGTATAGAATCGGCGATAAAAACGTCCATATACCCGACAGAAAAAACCCTGATCGAAGTCTGCAGTTTTTATCCCTTACCAAATATTAAATAAGGAATCATCGATTAGTACAAAGGGAGTTGCATCAATGATAAAAAAACTGATAGGATTTTTTGTCTGCTTTCTCGTAATGATCACACCGGTTGTCCTGGCGATGCACACAGAACAAAAACGAAGCATTCCAGCCAGGACCCCTGAGGATCAGATCTCATTTTCCACATCCGTTCCACAGGTGCTTTCTCGTGATGGCTGGGGGCTGCAATGGAGCCATGACTACGGCGGCATGGGTCATTCACAACTGGCACAACCGGTCGGAGACCTTGATGGAGATGGCGNNTCCTATGATGCGACACAACAAACCTATGTAGAAGAATATTCCTGGTACATTCCTGGGAGTTCCTATCACATACCAACTGGGGCATGCATCTTCGACCTCAATGAAGACGGAATACTGGAGCTAGTTGTTTCCTGGGGGTTTACCAACGCAGATGGGGTATACGCCTATACCTGGGATGGAACCACGCTTGCAACCCTTGATTGTTACAACGGTGTCGGTGTTGATTTCCTCTACGATGTGTACGCCTGTGACTACAACGATGATAGTCACGTCGAAGTGATCGTCTCAAACGCACCGAACATGGGAACCAGCCAATGGCATGTCTACGCACTCCGCTGGGAAATCGACCATTTCGTTGCTGAAGCATTCTGGGCATGTCCGAATGGAGCGAGCTGCGAATGTCCCATGGTCTGGGGTGGTGACGTCGACAATGACCAAAAAACTGAGATCATCGCAGACGTCTCAAACGGTGGTTCGTCTACCGCGGGAACCTGGGCGCTGAATTGGAATGCTGATACCGAGACCTGGGATGCAGTACCGGTCTGGACGAACTATGGGGGTGCAACAGTGTACGGAGACGGCATTGCTGATATTGACGGTGACGGAACTCCGGAGATCGGAATTGGAAGTTACGGGGGTACCCCGCAAGGCTGGCTGTTCGAATGGGATGGAAGCACGTACCAGAAAGTCTGGAATGGGCAGTACCCCGGTGGTGAACCCGTCATCGAATCGGTCGCACTCGGGGATGCAGACAACGATGGACATCAAGAGTTCGTCTTTGGCACCCAACAAGTCCATATCATCGGATGGAATGGGACCGCGTACTACGAAAAAGCAACTCTCACTGATCCGCAGTCCATGCTGGCAGGGATGAACATCTGCGACTTCGACACTGACGGGTTCAACGAACTCAAAGCCTGTGAGATCATGGACGGTGGCGGAACCGAGTTCATCTGGAAATATTTTGTAGCTGACACGATTCCACCGGTAACTACTTCTACATTAAATGGGGAGATGAGCGGGTCCATCTACGTGAGCAATGTGACGGTGACGTTGACTGCGACCGATACCGGATCTGGCGTGGATTACACAAAGTACAAACTCGACGCAGGCGCATGGACGACATATACCGCACCGTTCATTGTCACCGAGGATGGAAACCACATCGTGTCGTTCTACTCCGTGGACAGAAACGGAAACACAGAACAAGAGAAACAGAGTACCTTTATCATTGAACAACATCCCCATCTCATGGTAACGGTGAAAGGCGGAAAAGGTGTCTCTGCCACAGTGGAAAACCAGGGTCTCTTACCTTTGCAGAAGGTCCCCTGGAGCGTTAACCTGAGTGGCGGCTTACTCCTGAAAGGACGGTCAAAGGCAGGATTGATCCCGGGGCTCATGCCTGGCGAGAATAAGACAATTTTCTCTTCCGTGTTTGGAATCGGGAAGGTCACCATCATCGTCACGATTGGCGATGTGCAGAAGACAGTAAAAGGCTTTGTGTTCCTGTTCTTCGTCGGAGGAGTACAATAAGAACCCTTTTTTTTCTTGCCTCAAATACAACTGTTTCTTTCCTTCGTCATTGTTTTTATCCCTTCCATAATATTAAATAATACATCACCGTTTAATACAGTGGGGTAGAAGAAATGTTGAAGAAATTGATAGGGTTCATGCTGTGTACGTTGTTGATTTTCACACCAATAATATCTGTCATAAAAGCAGGAAATGAACCGAGTATTTCTTCGGCACTGCCTGATGAGCAGGCCGTTGTTTCCACGATATCTCCACAATCAGAGTCACGGGACGGCTGGGAGCTACAATGGACTCAAGCGTATGGTGGGAATGGCGAAGCTGAGTTCGCGCAACCTATTGGAGATATTGACGGCGATGGAATAAACGAGATAATTATCGGCGGTTATGAGACGACCAGCATGTGTCGTATCATTTATTATAACATCACACAAAAAACATACGTGCAAGAATATTCCTGGGTTGTCGGTGGAGGGGTGCCGTCTGGTGCATGTGTCGCAGATCTCAATGGTGATGGTAATCTCATCCTGTGTGTTTCATGGGCGTATTCTACGGCCGATGGTGTGTATGCATACCAGTATGATGGAACGACACTCACTCAATTAGACTGGTACCATGGTATCGGGGTTGATTTCATCTTCGATATTTATGTCTGTGACTATAACGATGATGGTTCTCTGGAGGTGCTGATTGCCAATGCTCCGAACATGGGAGCCGGAGACAAGCATGTATCTGCATTGGGCTGGGATTCCGGTAATCAACAATTCTCTTATGAAACATCCTGGTCTTGCCCAGGTGGCGCTTCTATGGAATGCCCCATGGTATGGAGTGGTGACGTTGATAATGACGATTTAACCGAGGTAATCGCGGATGTCTCAAACGGTCAATCATCAACCGCAGGAACCTGGGCACTGAACTGGAACGATGATACCCAGACCTGGGATGGAGTACCAGTCTGGACAAACTATGGGAGCTCGACGGTTTACGGGGATGGAGTCGCAGATATTGACGAAGATGGCACACTGGAAATCGGCATCGGATGTTACGGTGGTACACCACAAGGCTGGATGTTCGAATGGGACGGGAGCACCTATCAGCAGGTGTGGAACGGGCAGTATCCGAGTGGTGAACCGACTATCGAATCAGTCGCACTTGGGGATGCGGATAACGACGGCCATAATGAATTCTGCTTTGGGACTGGAGATGTGCATATTATAGGATGGGATGGTACCAGTTATCATGAAGAAGCCACTCTTACAGATCCCACCGGGATGCTTGCGGGGATGAACATCGGAGACTGTGATTCAGATGGGAGGAATGAACTGAAAGGATGCGAAATTTTAAGTGGAACTGGGAGTCAGTTCATCTGGAAATATTCTACCCCTGACACTTTTCCACCGGTGACCACTTGTACATTAAATGGGGAGATGAGCGGGTCCATCTACGTGAGCAATGTGACCGTGACGTTGACTGCGACTGATAATGGATCTGGCGTGGATTACACAAAGTACAAACTCGACGCAGGCGCATGGACGACATATACCGCACCGTTCATTGTCACCGAGGATGGAAACCACACCGTGTCGTTCTACTCCGTGGACAGAAACGGAAACACAGAACAAGAGCAACAGAGTACCTTTACCATCCAGCACCATCCATTAATCACTCTGACCATCAAAGGGGGCAAAGGAGTTTCAGTCCTCATCGAAAACAAAGGTCTTTTGCCATTGAACAAAGTCCCCTGGCGCATCAACCTCAGCGGAGGCATCATCGTGAAAGGAACCTCCAAAGAAGGATTGATCCCTCAACTCCTCCCCGGCCAACAGAAAACTCTGACCTCTTCAGTCCTTGGATTCGGCAAAACGATCATCACCGTAACCGTTGACGACACACAAACCACGGCAAACGGCTTCGTCCTTCTGATCTTCGTCATCGGAGTACAATAAACCCCTCTGTTTTTCTTTTTCTTATTCTTTGATCTTACTGAGATAAAACCGTTTCTTCCGCTCAACCTCTATATATTTATGCAACGCCTCGAGAACCTCTGGCTCCCACTGTTTCTCTTGAAGGACCTTCCCTAGCGCTGCAGTATCGAGCTGACTGACCTCCTGAAGTCTCCCATACTTCTGCAGCACCTTTTCCAGCTGTCCCCGCTCTTTGCTATTCTTACTTGGAAACGAATATTTCTCACTTTCCGACACCCGCACCTTGTTCTTCGACCCGAACACCACCTCGACGTGTTCTTTCTCTGCAAATGAAAGCAATGCGTCTTCGAGCTTTTCCAACTCCGCATCCCACTGCAGATTCGCAAGCTTCTGAGCAGATTTCACCTCAGCGTATCGATTCACCAGGACGACCCCTGAATCCTTCAGATACTCATTCGCAGGTTTCTCTTTGATCATATGCAAATGGGACCACTGGGGGCAACATGATTGATACTCACACCACTCGCAGAGAAACCCGGGGTGTGCCTCAAACCGCTCCTCGTTTTCGATTCTCTCGATCAGCTGGATGGTATCTACTTTTAGCTGCGAAAGATCTTGTTCAGTACGGGTAGAATCAATCTCCTTGTCGAACTTCAAGAAATGCCAGATCAATCGTACATCCTTCACATCAGGGTACTGATTCTTCACCCCGATCATATACAACGCAAGCTGACGGTCTGAACGAATATAATCAGCCAATGGCAACCGGGAGTTTGTCTTATAGTCATGGATCTCATAGTATCCATCTTGTGTCTCCGTCAGCCGGTCAATATATCCCTGGAGCTTGTAATTGCCCTCCGCATCTAGGGTGATCCGGATTAACTCTTCCAAGGCGACCGTCTTGCCTTGTTTGAACGGATGATATCGCTGATAATAATCAGTCAGATATTTCCTTCCCATGTTCAAGTAATTCTCTGCCTGATATTCTTGCCTGACAATAATGATATCATCAGTCCAGTTCGTGTTCCATTCGTCAGTAAAAAAAGCAAGCAGTTCATCTAAGGTGTTTACTTTTTGATGCGCAAGATCACGATACAGTTTTTCAAGCGACTCATGGACCCGGATGCCAAGGAACGCTTCAACGGTCTGCTCCTCCTCAGTTTCGACCTTATCGATATACTGCAACTTGAATTTCTGAGGACACTGCTCAAAACAGCTTAAACGAGAATGAGAGTACACCGTCATGAGAACACAGAACAAATAAACTGGTTTAATGGTATCGTGTTTATGCCAGCTTTATAAGTTTGTTTTACTTCGTTGGACAAGCCAGTCGTAGATCTTTGGGTACACCTCTTCACGAGCATGCAGCCCAAGGTTTAGATCCATATGTCCATAATCAGCACGATACCCTGCGTCTTTGGAAAACTCCAGATACGTCACATCAGTGCTACTCACATGGCTCTTCACATACTGCATGTCGGTCTTTGGCGCCATCTTATCCAGTCCCCCTGCGATCACCAGCAACGGGACGGTGAACCGATGCAGGTTCTCTGTATAACTATACGGGGTGAACCTTTTTTTCATCCCAGGGATTCTCCCTAACGTATCATACATCCAGGGATACCTCGGGTACCGACAAAAGGTCATATGCTTAAAGAATAACGAAAACTGAGACAGAACCTTTGAGGACAGAACATTGGAAAAACCCAGGCGCAGATAGGTTTGTAAGATCACCGGGTCGATATTCTCAAGGTTGGCTCCCATGCCTTTGAAATGACTGGTGAGCTCACCTGATTTTTCCAAAAGCTCTGTGATTCGAATTGGAATGGAGACATTACGTGGGCTGACCCGTGTGAGAAACTCAAGGAACACACCGGTCTTTCCAAACACGACCGGGGAGCCAAGGGTGACGACCCCCTTCAGATTCTTCTGCCCCTCCGTAGTTTCACCATAGGCGTACGCAATCATCCCGCCCATGCTTTTTCCCACCCAGAACACCGGTGGAATGTCAAGTTTCTTTTCCTTGTACCATTCGTGTACCCGTCCGATGATCGCAGGGACGTCTTTGTCAATATAATCATCAACAGTCCAGCGAAATCGCTCCGGGTGTTCCCGTGAGTCAAACGTAGGGTGTCCATTCCCCCGGAGCTCCGGGACCCAGACATCAAAGACTGGTCCATTCTGCGTGTGTTGTTGTGAGAGGAACGCTGCAAGACTGTACCGCTCCCACTCCTTTGTCCCAGGCTCGCCGAAATCACAACTGTTCTTGTTCCCAGCAAGACCATGGCATAAAATAACAGGAAACCGGACAACGTTCTTCCCCACAGGGGGATAATGGTACAGGCGAAGGTCCCATCCATCGGAGGTCTTCGCAGACACGATCTCCTGATAAATCTCTGTTTGTTCCATACATTGCCTAGAACATGTGTCGATAGAAAAACTCTCCCTTTCGGTCCTATGAAAAAAGAAATCGATGATACATTATCCGTTTTTCAATATTGTAATTTTTTTTTTAAAAAAAAGTGTTTAGATAGAGCTATCGTTCATCGTCACAACTGAAACAATAGTACCGCTCGAAATCGTAACTGACTGTTTTTTCGTCCTGACTAAATGTCTTTCCGCAACTCGCGCAATTCAATGCATGTCGTTTCTGAGTGTCTTTTGATTTGTTTTGCATCTCCCTCACCATCCTTGTTGGTTCTCGGTTGAAGTTCAGCATGTATGGACATGCAGTATATATTCCTTTTCATCCGGTTATTTTAAAAAATATAAAAGGGAAAATCAATGCTGATTTTCACTTTCCATCGATTCCTTTTCCTCCGCAAATACATAAACCTGGATGGAATCGGTTGCTGTTTTTAAATAAATTTCCAGACCGTGATGGTTTCAATCGTGCAGGGGCCTGCGTTGTCATAGGCGATGACTTGTATCTCATGTTTCTGTATGAGAAAACCGGGCTGATTCCAGTAATACGTAAATGGTGCCTGAACATCAGTCCCACGATAGAGAGAATCGATATAGAACTCGACACGGTCGCAGCCCATGCTTGATTTCGTGATATTCACCAGGATCTCCAGTGGTCCGATGATCAGTGGTTTGCTCTGTGGGAAGAAACGCCCAAGAATCCGTGACAGCAGTGGAAACCGTGATTCATTATTGATATAGATCCCTGGTTGAGGTTTAGTGAACACGGCCGAAATTTCAGGTGTCAATGTGGTATTCATCCAATAATCGGTGTCATCCTCTACAGAAAACCATGGCGTCTGTTGATTATAATATCCATTACCTGTGATAAGAAATTGAACAGATCCCTTTGGTGCTTTAATCGAATAAAACCCTTTCTGATCGGTGAACGTGTATTTACTATAGAAATGACCGATCTGATCCTTCCAATCGTAGCGGACAAATGCATTACGAACCGCTCCATGGGTCTGGCTATCCATCACATATCCTTTGATTTCTGAATTTTCCACCGGCTGGAAAATCATAGTGAAATTAAACCACAGTGTCTCATTATCCACGGCCTCATAGTAGTAAGAAGTCGTCGCATCATAATTGGACTTCGAAGCCCAGACAACTAATGTTCCTGAGATGGTTCTCATACTGTAGAATCCGACCTCATCGGCAGTGGTGGAGTTATGGAAATATCCCTCGTCATGATGGCATTGTATCGACACGCTTGCGTACGGGATCGGGTCCCCGGTTTCAGCATCGGTGATAAATCCCTGTACTAGGACAGAAGCAGGTGGGAATGGAAGAATCGAAATATTCAACCAAATAACAGAATTATTCTCTGTATAGAACACCTCAGATTCATAATCGAAATAATTATCCTGGCGAACAAGTATGAGATTTCTTCCAGGAATAGCCCCGATAGAGTAGTACCCAGTCGAGTCCGAGTTTGTATAATTTTCCCAAAAATGCCCTTCATAATCATCCCAAATAACGGAGATGTGAGCCCCATCAATTAGTTCACCTGTTGAATTGTCTGAAATAAAACCATGGAACTGCACTGTTTGCGGAGGAATAAGCATGAGAGATGTGTTAAACCAAAGTATCTGATTTTCCTCAATTGTCATCCAGTTCGAATGCGCTTCGAAATAATTCTCATGATAAAAATTGAGGTAAAATTCTACTGCGGTGGTGTTAAATTGATAAAACCCTGTGTCATCGGTATAGGTCCAATTCGACCCCTGGTTTCCTTCTGAATCCTGCCAACGGAAATAAACATACACATTTTCAAAAGGATCTCCAGTATCATAATAGGTGACATATCCGCAGATCACAGAGTTCTCATCACTCATCAGGCTCATACGTTGATCTTCCTGTGTCCCCTGGGTATTCGGAATCACACTCATACCGATACAGACGCAGAGAATCACACAGACGACAGCTTTTGTCATAAGAGGTTTTGTCATACTCTTTCGCCCCCAAGTAAATAGTTCTATACCATTTATTATTATTATTCTTGTTTATTTAAACGTTGTGTAAGGATAAAAATGAGATAAAAGAAAAATCTTCTAAAAGTTCTTGGAGAAAAAAATCCAGATACTTTTCACTTTCTCATAACCTTGTTTCTATACAAAACAATCATTCCGGAAATGACCGTTCTAATGTTTTAGGATACCTTACGGACCATCACGGTTTCAATCGTGCAGGGGCCTGCGTTATCATAGGCGATGATTTGTATCTCATGTTTCTGTATGAGAAAACCGGTCTGATTCCAGTAATACGTAAACGGTGCTTGTAGGTCAGTACCACAATAGATAGAATCGATATAAAACTCAACACGGTTGCATCCCAGGGTTGATTTCGTGACATTCACCATTATCTCCAAAGGTCCGATGATGAGAGGCATGCTTTTCGGAAAGAGACGCAAAAGAAGCTTTGAGAATATCGGAAACCGTGTTTCATTGTTGATGTAGATTCCTGGTTGTGGTTTAAGAAACTCTAGGGAGATCTCAGGTGTTAACGTGGTATTAAACCACTGTTCGCTATTTTCTTGGATGAAAATCCATGGTGTCTGCTGACTCGTATAGCCAGTCTCGGTGATAGAAAATTGAACGGCTCCAGCTGGTGCCATAATCGAATAATATCCCTTTTGATTGGTAAACGTTGACTCGCTATAAAAATGACCAGCATCATCCTTCCAATCGTAACGGATATACGCGTTCCGGATCGCTGCATGGGTTTCATTATCGACGACAAATCCCTGGATTCGTGAATTCTCCGCTGGTTGGAAGGTCAAAGTCAGATTAATCCAGAGCGTCTGATTTTCAACAATATCATAATTGGTTGACCATGACGTTGTATAGTCGTCCTTGTACGCATTGATAAATAAATTCCCTGGAATAGTCCCGACACTATAGAATCCAACCTCATTGGTAAGTGTATAGTTGTAAAAATTCCCTGATTCGGTATCACAATAGAGGCGCGCATACGCATCAGGAATTGGATCCCCCAGTTCAGCATCCTTGATATATCCACATACAAGAGCAGTGATAGGTGGGTATGGGACAAGTGAGATATTCAACCAAATGACAGAATTATTCTCCGTGAATATTTCTGTACTGAAGGTAAAATAATGAAAGAGGTATTCGACGAAAATTTGCGTTCTTCCAGGGATAGCTGCGAGAGAATAGTACCCTGACTCACCTGACACCGTATTATTTTCCCAATAATGCCCTTCATAATCATCCCAATAAAGAAAGATGGTAGCAGTTTCGACTGGTTCTCCCGACGTATTATCGGTGATATACCCTTGAATAAGTACTGTTTGCTCCGGAATCGGAATTAGGGAGATATTAAACCAAAGTATCTCGTTTTCCCCGATAGTTAACCCAAAATGAAATCCTTGGAAATAGCTATCGTGAGTAAAAATAAGTACAAAGTTTACAGGAGCGGTGTGAAAATGATAGAATCCTTCTGCATCAGTAGAGGTCGAATTCTCCCCATTGTTTCCTTCTGAATCTTCCCAAATGAAATCAACATCAACATTCTCTATAGGATCCCCTGTCTCATTATCAATGACATATCCGCAGATCACAGAGTTCTCATCTGTCATAAGACTTGTCCATTGATCGTTCTTGACAGATCGCTCTCTGATCAGTGCATCACCCTGAATAGTTGGAATCAGACTTGTACCGAAACACACGCAGAGAATCCCGCAAACAACAACTGTTGCGATACGACGTTTCGTCATACCCTTTCGCCCCCAAATAAACCGTTCTATTTTGTTTATAATTAACCTGAATTATATAAACATTGTGTAACGAAAAAAATGGCCAAAAAGCAACAAATAATCTTTGCTTTATGTAACTCATCACACAACCGATAGAGCAAATCCTCTCCATGCGTAACTGGGTCTGGGCCTAAAAGTCTGGGAGGAAAGAATGCAAAAAAAAACATTCTAAAGAGCCCAAACCCAGAGATTAATATAGATATCAGATAAATAAATCTATCTATCAGATGATTTTTTGAAAAAAATCCTTTTTTTCCAACGCTTTTAAGAAAAATGTACACCACGGGATGATACAGTCGTCACGCTGTTACATAAAACCACATCAAGCAGAGAATAGCACTATCGGAACCACACGGCTACAGACGAGGCTCTCGAACAACGATCACCAGTCTAGCGGACCCCAATTCCGACTCTGACACTTCGGACACACATACGTCGGATGACCTTTCTCAGCCTCGATTTTCACAGGTGCGACAAATTTCGTATCGCATTTTTTGCATTTATAGAAGTTCACCATTTTACAATAAAAGAACGACTCTGACTTATAAAAACCTTTTTTTCCAAAGCAACTAGGCCAAGGAACCACACAACAACCCTTGTTTCAATCAATACTAAATAGGTACAAAGCTTACGATATCACACAGAATGGTGACCCACATGACAAAAAAGAAAACGACACCATCTACCATGCCTGCGGAAAAAAAAGAGTACGACCGAGAGACTAAAATCCTCAACTTGCTCTGCAACACCTCCCTCGTACTTATGACAATGATCACCGAAGCATTTTCCCAAGTGTTCACCAACATAACCAAAGAAATGGTCTCTGCATTCACCACCAGCTTAGGCGCTCCTCAGGATACCTCAGGGAGCATAGACGATCTGCAGAAAAACCTACCAGACGCACTCAGAAAGGAACTCATGACCATGAAAAAAGATCTTCAGAAGCAACTCAACGAAAAAAGACAGGACCTCGGCTCCCTGCTTTCTGACCCGCGATTCGACACAGGGATCACCATTGCCGAACGCACACCAATCTCGCTTCCTCTTTTAACCCAGGACCTTGATGAACGCTCGCTTTTCGGCTATCTTGCCCTCCTTCAGACAAACGACCCGCAGGTCACCGCGATGTTCAAAGAGCTCTTTGAATGGATGAACACCCTCCCCCAACCAGAGAAAAAAGAAAAATAAAAAAAAGATGAGAAAAGGGGGTTACGAGTACCCACCCATCTGGAGGCTTGGGTCACCAAGCAGCTCCCATTGCTGCACCGTCTTCTGGTCAATCCCATCCCAGCCATGGTCAACACGCCAATAACTATACTCCCAGGTCTTGAAATTCGAAATATACCCGGTGATCGCCTGGATATATGCCATGCCCAGGACCGTCTGGTTCTCCTGTCCATACTGTCTGTAAAACTCGGTGTTCAGCCACCCGTCACCAGGACCNNTGTTCCCCATGGTCGCAATCGAACCGGTATGCGGCATTTTCACCATGTACCAACCCCAGCAGTCAGGCAGCGGTGTCCCATAGGTGAACATGTTCATCGGCAGCAACCCGTCCAGAAGACACGGGATCATCGAGACGCTAAACATGCTGTTATGGCAACCCCCGACGTTCGTCACCGGGAGTTTATCAGTGTTGGTTAATTTCCGCATTGGCAGAACCGGGAATTGGAAAAACGGGAAATACCGGTCCGCTTGCATGACCAGCAGCCCTGCAACCTGACCGTACCGTCGGTTCCCCGGGATGCCTGGATAATGATCCCCCCACCATCCTGGGCTCCCATGACCAGAGAAATACGCAAAACCGTATCCATTGGAAAACTCGTTGATGACATCGTTCTGATCAAACCATTTCCCATTGGAGGTAAACACACTATTATTCTCAAAATCATCAGGCATATAGGTCAAAGCGCCACCGCGTCCATGGAGTGTTTTTTCACCAACCACCCATTCCCCCTCAAAGTAATTCTCCATATTATTCCTGGTGGCGTTAAACACGGTCGTCCCATCCCCATTTTCTATCCAGAGGACCAGGTCTGTGAGATTCCCATACGGCCGGGGGTCATAGCATTTTCCTCGTATGGTCAGCACACCACCCACATAGGAGATATTCGCCCACCAATACAGGTCGTTACAATAAGCTTCCCCATCATTCGGGGTATAGCTGTAATCCGTGTTCCCCAGGGTATTACCGTTGGAGACTGAGACGATTTCAGCGATCGGAGGAGCAGGGTACCCATCAGCCAACGCAGGGTTCAGATTGTCATCATGATTAAAGGTGATGTTCGATGCAACGGTCGTATCAAGGGTGATGTGGATCTCATCGATAGGGCCGCCTTCTTCAGGGTTGAAACATTGAGCAAAGATGGTGTATTGCCCGTTCAGCAGGCCCGTAGTGTCCCATTGGATGTTCCAATCCTCCTGATCAAGGAACCCATCCCCGGAGGTGACCATGATGGTGTTAAACCAGCTTGGATCCGCAGGTTCTTTCTCATAGTTGATGATCTTATCGACAACGTTTTTTGCCTCACGGGTGTTTCTGCATGCAAGCCGCCCATAAGCGACATCCGGGTACAAATCCAGCTCATCACGCAGCTCGCCAGACCATTCCGCAAACACATGATTCCCATTCGAGTCCCAGTCGTCAAACACCCCGCCTTCCTTGTAAACATCCGCATAGTAAAGATCACTGATATACCCAGGTTCACCACTGGTGAAGTTATAGGATGTATCACCGTCCCATTGGAAATTCGAATAGCGAATCGGCAGATACCATGCCTTGGAGCCTTGGTTCACATCGTCCTTTGCTTTTGCAATGACATTGGACTTCAACCCACCAAACAGGAGAACATATTTCACGCCCCAGGTCTCCAGAGCATCCTTTATGAAATATTTTATCTTCTCCGGTTTATCGTACCCAGAATACTCTGCATAAATATCCTCAGTTGTTTTCAGAACGCTTGGCACACCCATGCTGATCTTATGGTCCACCAGCCGTTGTACCTCTGTTGAAAACTTCTCCGGGGCGATGATAACCAGATCATAAGTACTCTTTGCTGGGAACACATCACCAGCTGGTTGCTTATACTGGAGCTGGAGAGAAAACTCCTCGGCAACCTGCAGTTCTCCGCTCACCGGTCGATAGCGTACCGGAAACAGATTCACGGTCACCAGAGTGACATGTTCCCCGTTGGCGTTCAGACCGCAACCGACATGAAAACCAGCCCACGCATCAGGATATAACGCATCGCTGGAGTACACTTTTGTGTCTTTCTCGGATCGTACAACAGTCTGCGTGTCTTGTGAGTACGGGGCAGGAGCTGGTGCTGGTCTGATTTCTTTTGCGACCACCTGTTCTTGAATGGATAATGGTTGAACCTCCACGTCGACATCGGTGACACCAAAGGGTAATTCATAGTGTTTGAGTATCCGGGGAACCATCGGCTGACCAGGATTCAACAGATATGATTCCTGATCTCCGAGACGAACTAAAAGATAGTCGTTTGAACTTTCCGTCACTTGTATCGATGAGACATCAACTGGTATTGTTTCTGATCTGGTCTGTATCGATAGTGCTTCAGTGTTGTTCACATTGGTCGCGACTGTGCCAAACCCGCTTACAATAAAAATCCCTACAATGAGGATGCTGAACCATTTTTTCATACCCTACGCCCCTTTTCTTATGATACTATTATTATATATTTAGTATATAAAACCACGTTCCCCGGAAGGCTTTCGCCACTCCTAAACAATGATAAAAGACAGGGCTTACGCTTACTGTCGAATCTCTTCTGGAATTTCATAAAGAAAAAAAGGAAGAAAACTGATGAGACGTTAGGTCATCAGCCTCATCGCATAGTGTAGCAAGGGGAACCTCTCTAGGAGGTTGTTCAAGAGACTTAAAAGCTGAGATTTTGCGGAGAACAGGTCCACCGGGGTTTTCATATACACGGAAATCGTCTCGAAATCACTTGGGTTGTGCGTATTGACGATCTTCACAGTCCCATTGAACTCCTTTTTTTCTGAAGGAGCGACAACATGGACAAGCACCGTGATTGCTCCATCCTCCGGTGTGAGACCTGAGCCACTCGCTGGTGAAAACGTCCACTCACCCCAGTCTGGCCATTCGCTGATCGTCCACTCAAGCTCAGAGGTCGGATCCCCGATGTTTTGTATCGTAAAGTTCCCCATGACCGTCGCACCTGGTTTTACCTTGGTCCAGCTAAGGCTTCCTTCGCATTTCAGATCAGGCACTAAGGGCGGTATCCATTCACCGGCGGTGAACCCCTTGATGCAGAAGTTCGCGGTCTGATCCCATGATGGGTCAGTGAACACATAATCGTACAGATCGACCCACGCGGCTCCGTCCCAATAATAACTCTCACCAGCATGTGCAATCGATTTCACAATCGTCCTCTGCTGCCCGCCTAAGAGCACCGGGACTTCAGAGGTACGGTCGATGGCCTGTCCACCAGAGAAGACTTTCACATAGATATAGAACATATCACCTGTGGTGAATCCGACAGGATCAGCAAGGGAAATCGTATGATACCCTTTGTAGTTGATTGTCCCGGATGCAGTGGCACGTTCATCTAACAAGGTGCCTCCTTCGAAACGATCATACACCTTTACCTGGTACTGCACCGAGTCGTTCGTAGTGTAAAAGCTTACTGCCTGAAGTGTCTCGTTCCCGTTTACCATAAACGCGTTGAACGCTTCAGACACATCGGTAAGGGTATCTCGCCATCCATGATAATCGTAGAAATGCGTGGTGTTATATGGTGTGAGTTGCACATCCTGGAAGGACACCGCACCCATCTCCGGGTGTTGACCGCACCATTTATCATAATAGGAAATCCAGAAGTACCCACCTTGAGGCCCCCACCCTGAACCCCAGCTGTTCTTGCATAACCATGCACCTGGCCCAGGAGCTTGGGTTATCTTGTTATCGTCCCAGCCGACAATCGCGACTGCATGATTTGGGTCCGCAGAGGATGTCGGTGGTTGATAGAAGGCGTAGTAACTGCCGTAGTTATGGATGAAACCACCGTCGTAATCAAGACAAGTTCCCATGACCCCATTCGTCATAAGGGTTTCTTTAATGGTATCAATATTACTGAGGTCTGATCCTGCGACGAACCATTCGATGTCATTGGGATAAAAGATTTCATACGAGCTATCATAACGAGCTGGTGTCGTATAGTACCAGGCGGCATCTTCCTCTGATCCATCATTCGCAGCTGCACAATATACTGCACCCTCGCCGCGGGTAATGTATGCAGAGGCGATGAGATAATCTCCTCCATTATGAACCTGAAGACCACTACCAGGGAAATCATCGTTTTTAAAGGTATTAAATCCGTTCCACCAATCAAGATGGTATTCAGCGAGATTCGGTTCTTCGGTATGCCCGGTTGCATTCCAGTTCCCTGTCATCAGCAGATTGCCCTCAAGCGCGGCCATGGTCCCATGGGTCCAACACGTCCCATCTGTTTGAGATTTTACTGAGGTGACATAGTTCACACCATCTACATTTCGCAAGTCAAAGGAACTCGGAGGTTCCTGTAATGGAGTGCTGAGCGTCGTTTGATTCAGTGAATGGACTGTCTGTTGAGATGTTTTTGTTCCATTCGTAAAAGCACTTGCGGGTGTGATGACAAGAACAGTGGTCATCAACACGAGACACAACTTCAACCATATTGTATTTTTAAACATAGTTTTTCCCCTTATTTTTCAACTACCTATGAAATAACAATACGCGCTTTCTATATAAATATTCGTAAAATAAACTCGAAGAGGTTCTGTACCTGTCACAAGATTTTCTCGAGAGACTGAAGTCTGTATCTTTTTTTTATTAGTTACTTTGATAATTCTCCTGTAAATAGTAATTGATCAATCAGATTTGAGGGGAAAAGTTGACCGCTGTTTTTTATTATCTCGTATGTTTTTTTCGTATTGTTGCTTCACGGTAAAACAGGACTCCACCAATGAGCGACAGTGCGACAATTATCCCGGTACCAACTGGGATGGGGATCCGGTCGGAGATCACCATTGGTGCGTTGTATGCCTCTGCTTCTGCATAGATCGTCGCATCGGTCTGTCCACGTTCGACAATGAAGAACAAAGGTTTTGTCTGCCCTGGCTCGAGAACCAAGATCCATGGGAAACTCTGTGGCTGAACAATCCAATCATCAGGGATGTCTTGTAACCGCGCCTGTATCAGAAACGCTGGATTGTCCCCGATATTTTTCACGTCTGCTCGTACCACAAAGACATCACCGGGGCTGGCATGCTCCCATGTCGTATCCAGACTCAGGAACAGGTGTGTCTGTGGGATAGGATCTGCCCCAACTAAAGGGACGATGATGCCGAAGATCAACAGCATACTAAGGAGTAATCCTCCTTTCATTGTTCGTTTCATATTTTTTTTACCTCCTATTCTTCCTTTGGGAAATTTCTTGTTAGTTTTAACCAGAGAATGAAACACACAAGCACCCAGAAGAAAATCAAGACCTGGCCAAATGTCGCATGGAAAAACTCAGATGCGTCTACGGAAAACCGATAGCCGATAAGAATCCCGAACAGGATTCGCAGCGCGTTTCCCATGAACAGAATCGGTAGGAACAACAGGGCGAACAATCGATTATAAACACTGAAATAGGGAACCACCGCGATCCCGATCAAGAACATTAGGTACACAAGAAGTCCGCTGCATTCNNCGTTCCAATGATATCGCATGGACCCCAGCGGTGTTGAGCACCTGCGCGTTTACTTGTGCGGTCAGCTCAGGGAGTGGTGCGTACCCTGGAAACGCAAGTACGATGTAGCCTAGGCAGATGAGCAGGATGCTTGCTCGTATGGTGATATCTAGCGTGTGCCCCATTTTGTTGTTCTTATCGTACATAATGCATACACCCTCACAGGGATAAGTAGGAAAATATGGCAAAATGCATACAAGGGAAAGAGGAAGAAGACCCGATCGCGGGTACGGAGGAACGCATAGGCTCCTCGCAGGATCGCTATCCCAACTAGGATCATGAGATATCCGAAAAGATACACCGGGCTTTCAACGATGGAGCGATAACTAACAAATATTAACGAGGGGATAAGCAGAATCGGAAGAACCGTCTGCATGCAAAGGTCATAGAGCATATACACCTGTGTGTTCCGTCGTTTCAGGATGATGCGTTGTATCGTCCAGAACAACTCCCGGTAGAAACTCCGGTTCCATCGGGTTTGTTGTCGCAGCCATGGTTTCAGATGTTGCGGGACCTGTGTCTCAGCTTTTGCTTTCCGTTCGAACTTCACGGTATAACCTTGTTCCAAAATAAGGTTCGTCAGATGGCGGTCATCACCGTAGGTGCAGATCGTACCAAAAAACCGCTCGGTGACATATGCTTCCTTCACCTGCTGGATGAGACTGTTGCGGTACGCTGCAAGCGGTCCTGAGCAGCACAGTACGGTCCCAAACAGACTCTGCGCGGATCGCTCCTGATTAAACGCGGTCCAATATCGGGCGTCAATCAACCGGGATAACAGGTTTTTCTTAATCGCCCGTACATTCCCGGTCGCTGCGCCAACCTTTGGGTCGTCGAACGGTTGCACGATATATTTCACGCTGTCACGGGCAAGGATCGTATCACTATCGATGGTGATGACGATATCAACGGAGTCACCCACAACATCGAACCCGAATTTTTGCGCATGTCGCTTGCCTTTGTTGTATGGGAACTCATGGATGACCAGATGATCATAGCTTGCGAACTTCTCTCTGACGTTTTGGACTGCTGCTTTCTCTTTACTTCCGTCATCGACCAGGATTACCTGATACGGAAAGGGGTAATCCTGATCGAGTGCGGAGCGAACACAGTTTTCAAGATCCTCAACACCTTCGTTATAACATGGGATGATAATCGCAACTGAGAATTTGAAATAATCAGCGGTTCGGAGGTTCTTGATCTCCTTTGATTGAAACCGACGGTGATGATGAATAGAGTTCAGATAATCCCGATGACTCAGATTAATCTGAATGAACAAATGGGTCAATGCGAGCAGTCCATAGAAGGTTAATAATGCAAACAACCAAACCACCCCTGTATCGACCATCTGGAAGAAATCGCTGGCAGATGAACACCCTCAGATAGATTTCCTCTAACCCTCATAATCCCCTAATCGTACCTATGAACGAAAAAAGAAAATATAAAATCCAAGTTCCGATGATTCCTCCATTCAACCAAAAATCAATGATTTTTTTTACGTTTGCCGAAAACGAAAATACCGGTTTTTGTACATTCGCATAGGCTGAATTTTTTAAACATATATCCAAGGCTCTTCTCTCCTTATGCACAGATTCTTTTGTATGGGATTTCCCAAACGTTTTCTGACAGTTTATATAGGGTCAACGCCCATAACCCTCTTTGATGAATTATGAAAGCAAAAAAAAGTATGTTAATAATTGGGCTAGTGGCCATCGCTGTGATAACAGCAGGGACTGTGATTGGAGTCAATCTCAGCTCTCAAAAACAAAAAAACCCGCAGACACAAAAGATCTTCTCTCTGACCGAGATGGATAATAATACGATCGTGTCTCTAAAACTAGGGGATACCGTGAATCTCACCTTACCAGATTATGGTGATGGTGGGTACGTCTGGGAAATCATTCACAATAACGAAAACATCCTCTCCAAGACCGACCAGTTCACCTGGGGTAGCTCTGGGTTGCTTGGTGATTTCGGCTTGGACACCTGGGTGTTCACCGCGATTCACACAGGCAGTAGCGCCATTGAATTGCGCTGCCAGCGACCGTTCGGTGAACAAGACGTGT
>JAFNFT010000073.1:0-43752 GCA_017885605.1 Methanobacteriota archaeon
TTTCGACAGTGAAAAGTTAATGTATTTCAGTTTGATGTTGAAAACTGATGAACTACGATGTGATCATCCTGCGCTATGGTGAACTTTCACTGAAGAGCACGTATGTACGTAAGTATTTCGAAACAATCCTTGTTCGGAATATAAAAAATGCTTTCACAAGAGAAAACATCCCGGTTGTCGTGAGAACGGAACGAGGAAGAATCTATCTTGCTACGACGGAGATATCCACAAGCATCAAGATATTGCCTCGAATCTTTGGTATTGTATCATTCAGCCCAGCGATGCAAACAACCTCTGCGATCCAGGACATGTCCACGATAGCTCAACATCTTACGAAGAATATTTTAAACAAGCAAAAAAGTTTCGCGATTCGGGCAACACGATTTGGGACCCATCCGTTCACAAGCCAGGATGTCGCAATACAAATCGGAAATGATATTGTAAATGCTACCCATGCGAAAGTAGATTTGAACACTCCTGATTTCGAGCTTTTTATTGAGATCCGAGAGAAGAAAGCATTCCTCTTTACAGAAAAACTCAAGGGAGCCGGAGGTCTTCCATTGGGGACCCAAGGAACTGTACTTACCCTGGTGACGCACCCATCTTCGCTGCTTGCAGCATGGTATCTGATGCGCAGAGGATGTGACAATATTTTCGTGACAATGAATCAATCCAACGAAGAGGCGATCCGTTCTTTTCTTGCTCACTGGTATGCTGATACTGAAATAATCTCGATTGATCAAACAAGAAAGGACATCTACCATCAGTTATCCAGCATCGTATCAGAAAAAAATTGTGATGCACTGGTCACTGATCATACGTTCGAGAAACTTGCCTGGGCAGTATCTGATATCGCCCAGCTTAAAAAAAATAGTATTGTCCCGATATTAACTCCACTTCTCGCGATGACTCAAGAGGATATTGAGAACCAATGTAAAAACAGAGGGATACTCATATGAATATCGTTGTTTTTGGATCTGGTGCTATTGGGTCACTGTTTGGTGCGTTACTCGCCAAACAAAATAAGGTTGTACTCGTCGGGCGAGCACCCCACATCAAGTGTATCCAACAAAAAGGTTTGACTATTAATGGAAAAACTCATCTTACGGTCAATGTCCCAGCGGTAGAATCAACAAAAGAGGTTTTCCTGTCAGCAGACCTTATTCTTCTTACTGTGAAATCATATGATACAGAGACTGCAAGCAACCAGGTACGTCCCCTTCTCCATGATCAGACCATGGTTGTCTCACTTCAAAACGGGTTAGACAATATAGAGAAAATCGAACAAAACATCGAAAAAAAACATATTCTTGCGGGTGTGACGACCCATGGTGCTCTCTTCTCAGCTCCTGGTACCATTATCCATACAGGGAAGGGAAAAACCATTCTCGGAGAACTTGATGGTCGTCCCTCGGAGAGGCTGAACATGCTCATTTCTATATTTAATCAAGCAGGAATAGAAACCCAGATGAGCATCGACATCAAAAGGGAAATCTGGAGAAAAGCAATTATTAACTCTAGCATAAATCCATTAACCGCATTTCTCGGTTGTAAAAACGGATATTTGCTTGAAAATCCCCTGTTAGAAAAGACCGTTGAGTATGTGTGTACCGAATCAAGTAGGATCGCATCCTTAAAAGGGATAATAGTGTCTCCGGTGGAGATGATCGAGAAAACAAAAGAAGTCATCCGGGATACCGCAGAGAACGATTCCTCGATGCTTCAAAGTATCCAACAGGGGAAAAAAACAGAGATCGAATCAATTAATGGAGTGCTTCTGAGAATAGGAACGGAACAGAAAATCGATACCCCATTAAATAGAATTCTCTTTGAACTGATCACCTCCTTGTGTCTCCATTAAGAAAAATTACAGGGGAGAGATATTTCTTCTGTAAATAATAATAAGAATTTCTTTTCAATACCAATAAGTTTATATAAATTGTAACCTATATTATTAATAAGAATACAGTCCTTCTCCATATCGGAGGCAGCCTTCATGTACGTTAGACGGAAACAGAAAATAATAATAGGAGTCTCGCTACTTGTTATTGCTTGTTTACTTGTTTCTGGGACTTATGTCTATTTCGAATATTATGCGACCAAGAAAGTAACTCCTCCTCAACAGACTTCTGTTACAATAGACGACCGGATTAGCCCTTTGGAAAATCAAGGAGTTGTCCTTGAAATATTACGAATTCGTGATCGAACTCTTATTGACAAATTATTGAAGCCAGGGAAGTCTTGGGAAAATAAGCCTTCATTCTATTTCATCTCAAACATAGATGGGTTAGAATATGTTAGTAAAGATGTTACCCAGCATGGGAGGACAACTGAAGTAATGTTCAATACATGGGATACCATGTTTGAGGAAAACAAAATCATGAAGGATGTGCCAGAAGAACAAGAAACATCAGTCATTACTCTCACCATTATGGAACAAATAAAATCCGGGTTATTAGGTCTGAAAACTCAAAATGTTGAAAGAGACTCCTTTTCTGTCACCTACGATTTTCGGACTGGCCGATGGTCAGGGAAGGATAATTTCAAAGATCATGATGGATATGGATATTATTTAGGTGAGACCTTTGAGATATGGTTCAACATCTATCAAATTGATTACGACGGTGATTTTATCCCCTATTGGACTGAAGTGAACATCCTTGGGACAGATCCAACCGTGGACGACTCAAAACTCGATCCCGATGGTGATGGGATACCAACAGCATGGGAGTGGAAATGGGGATATGATCCTTTCACCTGGGATGATCACAAGAACCTAGATCCGGACCTCGATGGTCTGAGTAATATTGAGGAGTATCAGATGGCGAAATGGTTTGCTAATCCCTTCATTCAGGATATTTATTACGAAGTCGATCATATGGGCAGCGGCGGACTCTTTGACCCACCACATCCTCTTTTTGAAGAAACAAAGCAAGGACTTATTGAGAGATTCGCTGAGCATAATATTAAACTCTTCATTGATGATGGATGGCCAAACAGCCCTCCAAACGGTGGGGGACAGGAGTTACCACATATCGCTAAAATATCTCAAGACTCTGGTATGATGTTACAGTTCTATGACAATTATTTTCCTGATGAACGAAAAGGTATTTTCCGATATTTGGTCATCGGCCACGGAGGCGGTTTCCAACACCCTTCAAAAAACAATGTCTATGACACGACACAACTGGCGTATGTATCCGCACGGTTTAAACCACTGCAGAATGCCTTTAATTTCATGCTCGGGGGCGCCATTCCAACCCAACGAGGGAAACGGGTTCAACTCGGATCACTCATCTTACATGAAATGGCACATAGTTGTAGTGTTGATGCTGACAATTGTCATTTTGGGGGAATCGATAACATCAGCTACGGAATCTACATTTTACCAAATAAACAGTATATGCAAACATGGGGTCAATATCATAGTGTACTCAATTATTATTACACAAACAGCCCAAAAACGTTTGATTTATCCGACGGTCAAAATGGCCCACCCTATGATCAAAACGACTGGGGATACATGTTTACTGGGTACTTCCAGTATAATGCTAACCTTATCGAAGAACCATACTATGAAGCAGGAACAGGAGAAACGTTAGTGAAAAGTGAATTTAGGGTCACTGATTATACCTATGATGCAAACCTGACCGAACAATTTGTAAACTATATAGGGGATTACTCACCAATCGACCCTATAAAAGTGAATTGGTCTGTCTATAAAATAATAAATAAAGAGAAAAACCCAAATTACAGAGAGATAAAAATATTCGCTCAGCCAAGGATAATCACGACACAGCAATGGGTGTTGAACCAAGAAGCAAATTTAGATGCTATTGGAAATCTGTGGTTCTATTCATTCGATAAGCTCCTGAAAGAAAAAATACAGTGATCCTTTGGTATTTCCCACGAAACACCTTTCTTTTCTTTTTTTTATATATATCATCAGACGTGTTTTTAGAAATCTCTAAATAACAATCGTCGTATCCTGAACAGAGCATCTGATATCCTATGAAGATTTTTGTAACTAGAAAGATACCCGAACCTGGACTTGATGCCTTAAAAAAGGAATTTAGTGTTGAAGTCAATCCCTTTGACAGAATCCTTACCAAAGAAGAAATCATCAAAGGACTCAAAGGAAAAGATGGCCTTCTGTGTCTGCTGACAGATCCGATCGACAACGATGTCATCAACGCGGAACCACATCTGAAGATGATTGCTTCGTATGCAGTGGGGTACGACAATATTGATATCGCTGCCGCAACCAAACGAGGCATACCGGTGAGCAACACCCCTGGCGTGCTAACAGAAACCACCGCAGAACTCGCCTGGGCGTTACTGTTTTCGGTCACCAGACGTATCGTTGAAGGAGATACATTTACTCGGGAAGGGAACTTCAAAGGCTGGGCGCCCATGCTGATGCTCGGACAGGATGTTTCGCATAAAACATTAGGGGTGATTGGCACCGGACGTATCGGCACTACGTTCGCACTAAAAAGCAAAGGATTTCATATGCACGTACTCTACACGGATGAACAGACAAACGAACAACTCGAACGAGAGCTTGGAGCAAAAAAAGTAACACTCACAACATTACTCAAAGAATCAGATTTCATATCCATCCATGTCCCTTTAACGAAGCAAACACATCATCTCATTGATGAAAAAGAACTTCACCAGATGAAAAAAACAGCGGTTCTCATCAATACCGCACGGGGACCAATCATCAATGAAAAAGCCTTAGTCAGAGCATTGACAGAGCAGTGGATTTTTGGGGCTGGTCTTGATGTGTATGAAAAAGAACCAGAAATATCTGAAGAACTACACAGACTAAAGAACGTCGTATTACAACCTCATACCGGGTCAGGAACTATTGAGACACGCACAAAAATGGCGCTCATGGCTGCAGAAAACATGATGATTGGGCTAAAAGGGGGCATCCCGCCAAATTGTGTGAATACAGAAGTCTTTCAAAAAAATCCTACAACGTGAAAACCCAGACCTCGGGTTCTTTCGGCAACTCGTCTTTTTCAATGTCGATTTCGTTGCCAACTTTTAGAACCTTATATTTGTTCTTCTCTAAAAAAGAATCAATCCCAGCAACAGGGATGGACAATCCTTCAATTCGATAATGCATCGGAATCGTAATCTTTGGTTTTAATGCTTGCACCACCCGCCATGCCTGCTCCGCGTCAATAGTATAGTTACCCCCGACCGGGATAAACAAGATATCGACTTTACCGATCTGTTGAATCGTTTTTTCATCAAGCTCATGACCCAGGTCACCAAGATGACAGAACGTGACATCATCACTGATGAACTTGTACAGAATGATACTCCCTCGTCGTTCTCCATGAGCAGCATCATGGAACGCAGGGATGCCTATAATCTGAATGTCACCAATGGTCCGTTTCCGCTCATCGGTGACTACCTTGGAAGTCTCTTTTTCAACGGATTTGACGCTATTATGATCATAATGATTATGCGACACTAAAATAATATCCGCTGTCACATTGGGAGCTGGTATCCCAATTGATCTTCCATCATGCGGATCAGTTACGATTGTGACATCGTTTTTTATCTCGAAGCAGGAATGGCCATGCCACCGGATCTGAAGCATAATAATCTCCTCCCTCAAACAAGGAATTGGTCGAATAGCTAACGAAGTATAAATACATTATGAAAATTTATGGGCGTAGTCGCCCAAATCTAATGTAGTCAATAGTCGTCCCATCGATGCAAGCAAAAATAAATTCTTTATTCACTGAATGCGCAAGACGAACAGCACGACTGACCTCAGCCCAGATACTCGTAAAACCTTTTTCGATGACATGAATAAGATACTCTGCATGTGTTGCCTCCGGATGTTTTGAATACGCACGGAAATGGGCGCCAAATTTAAAACCGGTTTTCACAAGAAGTCCTCTCTGTTTCAGGTCCTTGAACACCATGAGCCGCTGAACAATATCTGGCTGAAGTATCTGCATCAGACGAATGCATCTCTCCTCGGAAAGATTTTTGCCATCGGTGGTTTGAATCTCCAGGACGTTTTTCTCAAGAAGGTACAATCCCTCGACAAACGACAACTGTAGTGTTTCTCCAAATGGTTTACCGAAAAACTCTTTTTGAAGCAGTTGATCAGAGAGTTTTTTATCAAAGACAATAAGACGATTTTTTAACAGCACACCAGCACCTTTTGGGTACTTTTGTTGAAAAATATTCCCTGTGAGAGTAACAGTTGATATATCATAATAGGTGAGATCACCTTCTTCGTCAACCAAGGCGAACCATAACGCATTGTTCCTCGTGGCATAGTGGTGAATCAATTGTTTTGTTACCTCGATATCAAGGATGTCCCGTTCAGAATACGCAGCAATGACACACGATTTGGCATTCTCATTTTTCTGTGTCACCTTACGAAAGGAAACAGTCGTAGCATCATCAACCGGGGTAATCGCGTGCCCTCGATTTCGTAAATCCTTATACACCAGGTATTTTGTCTCAAACTCTGGTATGTGTTGAACAGCGTGCTTCAAGAGTGATGAAAACTGTATTTGTTTTTTATTTTGGTGTAAAATCATTTTTTTTTCATCGAGTAAAAAAACACCCTCAAGAAGACTCAGTCGTAATATATTTGATGGAAGAAGTGTTCCAATATGACTCTTGTCATACAGCCTTCCGATGTCACTTGCTTTTTTTACAAGGATGTAGTCGTTGATGAGTTCTCCGGAGATATCCATAAAACGAGGTATATGGGGATGTCTTATTTTTGTTTTTTGTAGTAATCCTCGATGCTTCGTGGGACGGTTTCCTTTGGGAAGAATTGCTCTTTTTGTTTCTTTGGACGTAACAATCCCGCGAGTAAGATCCCAAATCCGAGCCCCGCGATTCCACCGATCAAAGCGAAGAGGACAAATAATCCGATGTACCGAGTCGGCCCGAAAGACCACGATACAACAGGGTTTTTATCAGGGGCACCCACATAGCGGGAGGACTCAACTCCATAGGGAGTAGTAAATCGTAACGCACCGGCGATGAGATCAGCGTATTTGTAATACACGATCGCGGTATCAAGCGATGATTCGTTTGCAAGACTCTGTCCATATTCATAATAACTCACCGCGAGAACTGGTTCAATACCTATGGTTCTGCTTTCTGTGATACTGACGCTTGCTTGCCCTCTGGCTCGTTCTACCTTATCCATGGTGACCCCGTCAACGATCTCTAAGGCAAGATTTGCTTTGACGAGTGCTTCAAACGAGCCAAACAATGCGGCAGCAGAATATCCTTCTTCTTGCTCACTGCGAGCGGTTTCGAGAAGAGCCTTTGCATCGTTGAGATACTCTGATGTTTCTCCCATTTCGTTAATGATGATTTCCGAGTACACGATCGCTTGTTGCGCATCATCCAGATATTCTTCCGCAAGAGTAGATATCATTGTTTCGTTAATGTCCCCAGAATCATGAAAGGGTGTGGAGATATTCAACCACCATCGGACGCTTTCGATCCGTTCCTGGGCGTAGGCGATGTTGTATAACGCTGTGAAATAATCCGTATTCTGAAAACTCGTGTTTGCTGTCGAAAGGTACGATGCTGCTTCAGTGATCCGTTGTTGCGCTGAACCAACACATTGTAACGTTACCATTCCCTGGATTGAGGCATTTTTTGCTAACTTTGTGTTGTTCTCATAGTTTTGAATTGCTTGTCTATTAAGAGATTGAACTAACTCTTCCTGGTTCTCAGAGGTAAAATATTGACAGATATATGTGACAAAACGGGAGTCAATGAGGGACTGGAACGATTTACTCGTGCTCGTGTAATACACTTCTTCATCATACCAGTGTCTCGATTCTATAAGACGATCAGATGCTGTGTTAAGAAAATCAGTCACCTGATTTCGATAATAATTTGGGTATCGATTTGGTATCGTCGTGGTATCAAACAGATCGCTTGCGTTTTGATACGATTCCCCTGCCTCATCCAAGAGACTTGTTGCTAAGGGTTTCATCGCAGCGATGTAATCCTCTGTGGTGATTTTATCGGGGGACTCCTTGACGGGGAACGTCCAGCCGGTGAAATAGAGGAGTGCATCGTTAATATCTTCAACCTCGAATACTTCCATGCCATAATTTGTCTGGGCGTACTCAGTCACATTGCGAGTGACAGGATAGGTGTTCTGCCAGAGGAGCCCATTGATATTTTGATATTCGGTGACCATTTCTGTGTATGTCGTTTGTCCTTTCGGTATGAGAAATCGTGTTGCTCCCACGCTATGGGCTGCATCTATTTTGTACGGGATTCCCCCGATGGGACCGATGCTTCCATCAGGATTGATCATCCCTGTCATCACGGTGCTGTTGTCAAGTGTCCAATTTTCTAAGAGTGATATCACCGCAACGGTCATCATCGCTCCTGCGGAGGGGCCACCAATCATTGGAGACGTTGTTCGAACGACAAAGAAATAGTCACATGTGAGAGGATCGAGGTGCGGTCGTGTATCTGCGCTTACTAACGCACTTGCTACTTTCACGGCAAGACGTGCTGACCCTTGCATATCGACATCTGTGAGAGGAAGTGTATCGACGAACACCCGTCCGCTTCCATTTCCTTGGACGGTGACCGTGATGGTTGAAATCACACCGACATACCCGGTTCCTAACTGAGAAACCGCTGGCGCATAGACCGTGACATTTCGATATTCAAGTGAAACGTTTCCTTCTGAGAGTCTCCCTGCTGGAATCCCAACAGACGCAGGAATACAGGTAGAGCTAAGAAGAAAAAACCCCATAAGTATGAGGATAATCTGGTGCTTCATGGACATACCCCCAAATAAATTTGTGTTACATAGTACATCGTATAGAAATAGATTGCTGTGCTATTTTTGTTGTATACTTTAAGATAGAGTATTGAGATTGCTCATAAATATCTTGGTTTTCAAAGTCATGGTTTTCTCCCCGATATTCTTAAGTAGGTTCACAGGATACCCTTTCTCGTTTAAATCATCCACTCAATAGACCATAAGAAACCTGTTGGGAACTGGAGGGAATACTCTATGGTACAACTACATGAAATGATTCTGCGAGATGGCCATCAATCATTACTCGCGACACGAATGCGAACAGAAGATATGCTGCCGATAGCAGAAAAACTTGACGAGGTCGGGTTTTTCTCACTAGAGGTCTGGGGCGGTGCTACCTATGACGTATGCATCAGATATCTCAATCAAGATCCTTGGGAACGATTAAACAAACTGAAAAAAGCAATGCCAAACACACCCCTGCAGATGCTGGAGCGGGCAATGAACATTGTTGCGTACTGGAATTTCCCTGACGATGTCGTAAAAAAATTCATTTACCTTGCGAAAAAAAACGGATGTGATTATTTCCGTATCTTTGATGCGCTGAACGATCTTCGCAACATGAAAGTACCGATGCAGGCAGCCAAAGAAAACGGTGGTCATGTCCAAGCATGTTTGAGTTATACGATTTCACCGATTCATACCGTTGATTACTTTGTTGATAAATTCATTGAGCTGAAGAAGATGGGTGCTGACTCGGTCTGCATCAAGGACATGGCAGGGATGATCTCCCCAAAACGTGCGTATGATATTATCAAAGGAGCCAAAGAGGCTGGTGTGAACCTCCCCATGGATCTTCACTCTCATTGCACGAGCGGGATGACCGGGATGGCATACCAACGAGCGGTTGAAGCAGGTGCTGATATCCTTGATACATCGATATCGCCGATTTCAGGAGGGACAGCTGCTCCTGCTACAGAAAGTGTCGTCGCCGCGCTCCAAGGAACCGAATGGGACACAAAGTATGATTTAGAGTTGCTAATCGAATGTCGGACATATTTCCTCAAAGTCTGGGAGAAGTACCGACATCTTCATCGATTTGATGCGTTGAAGGTCGACCCGAGTGTCACCTTACATCAAGTCCCTGGTGGGATGCTTTCCAATCTCATCTTCCAGCTTGAAGAGCAGGGTGCGCGAGATAAATACCGTCAGATTCTCGATGAAACCGCACGGGTGCGAGAAGAACTTGGTTTTCCACCACTGGTGACACCAACCAGCCAAGTGGTTGGGGTTCAAGCAGTCATGAATGTACTGCATGGACGATATAAGGTTATCCCAAAAGAAACCAAGGATTACTGCCGCGGAATGTACGGCAAACCCCCAGTGGAAATTAAACCAGAGGTCATGAAAAAGGTCCTTGGACCAAAATGGAAAGAAGACGTCATCGACTGCCGGCCATCAGACTTATTAGAACCACTCTGGGATCAGAAGAAGAAGGAACTCAAGGAAATCGACGGTGGATCGCTGATAAAGAAAGAAGAAGACATCATGACCTACATCCTCTATCCACAGGTCGGTTTAAAGTTCTTAAAAGGTCAAGCGATCGCTGAGTTTACCTCAGATGCGCTCCCACTGCCTATCGATCATCAAATGACCAGAGCGATGGTCAAACAATCCTTCCCTGAAGTAAAACAACTCTGGCTTGAGACGCAGCCACCAGAGAAACGAGGTGGACCTGTGCAAATCCCCACAGAATTCCAAGTCGAGGTTGATGGAGAACCCTATGAAGTGAAGGTCATTCCCTCAGGCGGGTATCTTGTTGCAGGGGCGGGAGGTTCTACCCCAGAAAAACCAAAGGATATCGAAGGTGGCATCAAATCAAGCATGCAAGGAACCATCCTGAAAATAAAAGTAAAAAAAGGCGACAAAGTCAAGAAAGGAGATATCATTGCAACGATTGAAGCAATGAAGATGGAACAAGAGATAAAATGCGAAACCGAAGGGGAAGTAAAGGAAATCTTTTGTAAAGAAGGAGCTCCAGTGAGTAGCGGAGATCTTCTCATGCAGATTCTGTAAAAATGGTGATGTATCATGCTGAATAAGGTCCTGATTGCAAACCGAGGAGAAATAGCGATTCGTATCATGCGAGCGTGCAAAGAGTTTGGGATCGCTACCGTCGCAGTGTACTCAGATGCAGATCAACACGCGTTGTTTGTAAAGTACGCTGACGAGAAGTATAACATCGGACCAGGCCCTGCCAGCCAGAGTTATCTGAATAAACAGAAGATCATCGATGTCGCTTTGAAATCTGGTGCGGAAGGAATCCATCCTGGGTACGGGTTCATGGCAGAGAACTCTGAGTTTGCAGAGATGTGCAAAAAAAACAACATCGAGTTCATTGGTCCACCGGTTTCTGCGATGAAGCTGATGGGATCAAAAATTGATTCAAAGAAATCCATGATCCAGGCAGGAGTTAGTGTCGTCCCTGGTGTGACCGAAGCGATTGCTGACCATGAGCGAGCCAAAGACATCGCCCATGAAGTCGGGTATCCAGTAATGCTAAAAGCCTCTGCTGGTGGTGGTGGAATCGGGATCGTGCAGGTCAATGATGAACAGCAGATGGAAAAAGCTCTTGCGACGGTGCGACAGCTTGCGAAGAACTCGTTTGGTGATGATTCTGTTTTTATCGAGAAATTCATCGATAACCCGCGTCATATCGAGTACCAGGTGATTGGTGATAAAAAAGGTCATCTGATTCATTGTTTTGAGCGAGAGTGCAGTGTGCAACGACGTCATCAGAAACTCATTGAGGAGACACCATCCTGTGCGTTGACACCAGAATTACGGAAAGAAATCGGTACGCAAGCAGTGCTTGCTGCCAAAACCGCTGGGTATTACAATGCAGGGACCTGCGAGTTCATGTTCAAGGATGGGAACTATTATTTCCTTGAGATGAACACGCGGCTTCAGGTAGAACACCCTATCACCGAGGTAACAACTGGTATGGATCTCGCACGGGAACAACTGCGTGTCGCCTCAGGCTTGGAGCTTGAATATGACCAGAAGGATATTCATCCACGGGGTCATGCGATTGAATGTAGGATCAATGCAGAGGACCCTTTGAATAATTTCATGCCGGCTCCTGCCAAGATCATTCGTTATGCAGAACCGAGTGGCCCAGGCATTCGTGTGGATTCTGGTGTGTACCCTGGTTTTACTATCCCGCCGTTTTATGATTCTATGATCGCTAAACTCATTGTCTGGGCAGAGGATCGACCACGGGCGATAGAGCGAATGAAACGAGCACTGTGGGAATTCCAGATCAGTGGCGTGCGTAACAACATCCCGTTCCATCAAGTGGTCATGAATAACCCGCAATGGCGCTTAGGGATCTACGATACAAGTTTCATCCCTAGGTACAACATCCTTGATCAGGTCGTGAAATATGTGCAGGAGACCAAAGCGCAATCGACGGGTCCGAAAACCGCTGCCGTGATGGCGGCAGTCCAGGCAGTAATCATGGCTTCGAACAGTGGCTCACAGCACAAATAAGCGACCCTCACATGACGTATGAAAGAGTCAATCTTTGTTAAAAAAACTGAAGCGTTCTTGAAAAAACTTGATATCGATTTTCTAAAAAAATCGTTTGTTTTTGATGANNACTGTTGTGATTGCCAGAACACAGAGCCATGGACGGGGACGCTTTGAGCGAAGCTGGGAATCCCCAGAAGGCGGAGTGTATCTTTCGTTGATTCTTCGACCCGGTGTTTCATGTGAGAAAACACCGCTTCTGCCTTTTGTTGCAGCGCTCGCTGTGACGAAAACCATCAATACCTATGGGATTCATGCGACCATCAAATGGCCAAACGATGTCCGGGTGAACGGGCGGAAAATCGCTGGAATCCTCCTTGAATCCGAAGGAGATGGACTGACAATCAACTATATTGTCGTTGGTATTGGGATAAACCTTGCCGTCGACCTGAAGAGATTATCGGCTGAGATACAGGTGAGTTCCACATCATTACTCGATGAAGTACATCATCCTGTTGATTATCATGAATTCCTAAAAACATTTTTTATGTCGTTTGAATACTACTATGAGATCTTCCAGAAGCAGGGTTATGCGGAGATTATCGACGAATGGAAAGCCCATTCTGATACCCTTGGAAAAAACGTCAGGGTGAAAACAATGACCGAAACCCTGCAGGGGACCGCCTTCGATGTCGACCAATCAGGATTTCTTCTTCTGTGGACAGCGAGTGGAGAAACAAAGAAGATCCTGAGTGGTGATTGTCTGTATTTCGATGAGCTAGACCATACTTGACATGAAACTTGGCGGTGTCCCTATGGTGATGTACACGACTTTTTTCGTACTGGTGTTTTTCGCTTGATGGACCAGCATCGATTTATGCCACAGGATGTCCCCAACTGAGAGTTTATAGGTTTTCTCACCGACAGTGTATTCCATTTCACCTTCAACGACAAGGTGCATTTCTTCTCCGTCATGTTGGAAGAGTTTTGATTCGGTGTGAGGATCGATTTCAGCAATGATCGCCTCCATTTTATGGGATTTTATCATTAATCTATAGAGCTTCCCAGGTTTCTTTGTGACGCTTTTTTCGTCATCGCTTTTGATAAAAACAACGTCCTCATCCATAGAAATCAACAGTAGTAGAACATAGGAACTAATAAAGATTTCCTAATCTAGGGAAAAACCAGGTTTTTATAGGGACGATGCTGGTTGGTACAAAACTATAAATAATTAACGACTGTTAAGTATTTATTAAGGGGAAAAACATATGAAAAAAATGTCGTCAGTTATTGTGAAAATGGCGGTGGTGTTCGTCGTGGTTTGTTCTTTAGTCATCGCTACAAATGCAGGATAGCGCTCTAGGAGTCAATATGCCATCCCAGAAAGACATTTTAGAGGACGTATATCACCGTGCGTTTCAGTATGAAGCAAGTCTAGGGAGTTGCCCGCAGTGTGTGCTTGCTGCGTTGAAAGAGACTCTTAATATAGGAGACGATACTGTTTTCAAAGCATCGCAAGGTCTTTCCGGTGGTACTGCGTTATCATCAAAAGGAACCTGCGGCGCACTCGCTGGCGGGATGATTGCGATTAGCTCTCTTGTCGGTAGGACTTACCAGGAGTTCACCGAGGGACAGAAAAAACGACTAGTTTTTAAATATACGAGACAACTCTATGACAGATTCGTCGGGGAGTACGGCTCACCGCTCTGTTGTGGCGTCCAAGAAAAGATCTTCGGACGAAGCTATGATCTCCTTGACAAGCAGGAGTATGCGGCGTTTGAGAAAGCAGGCGCTCATGTCGATAAATGTACCAGTGTCTCTGGGAACGCTGCGAAATGGACCGCTGAGATCATTCTGAATGAATTACAACGAGAGAAAAGGGATGGATAAATATATAAATTCTAAAGAGAATAGAAAGGGAATAGAGAGAAATATGATGATGAAAAAACACAGTACCGCGGGAGGCTTTTGTAAAGTTGCTTGTACCTCGGTTTTCTTATTTATTTCATTGTTTTCAATTTCGAGCATAGCGGCCTCAGAACAGGTTCCTGATTCAATCGCTATGACGTATTCGTTTCCAACACCCGTGATATCAAAAATATCTCTTGGAGAGAATGTGTATGACCAGTTACTCATTCAGGGAGCACCTTGTTCAGGAAACCCCGGAGAGCCATTGTTACCAACAAAAGGAGCGTACCTCCTGCTTCCCCCCGATACCAACGTTGATTCGATTACCATTACCGGTGATAAAACATTTGTTGGTTCAGGGTTCACAATCGTCCCTTGTGGCACACCCGTTCCACTGACCCCTCATGCAGCTGCTGTAGTACCTCAACCCGATCAGGTGATCTATCAGTCCTCTAAGGAGTTCCCAGGCCAACTCTATACGGAGGTTGGTGTGTATCAGTTCCGAGGGTATTCTATCCTTGTCCTGATGCTTTTTCCAGCTCAGTACATCCCAATGACCGGGGATGTCTTTTATTATCCTACCATGACGGTGACGGTTACCTTGGCACAGGAACCACATACGAATATATTGTATAGGAATTTACCTAACGATCGGACTGAGCTTCTTACAAAAATACAAAACCCTCTCGTGGAAGTCTCCTATCAGAAACCTGTACAAAACACAATGCTATCAGATCAATACGACCTCCTCATCCTGACGACCGATGCGTTCAAGAATGGCTTCTCCCCCCTTGCCGAACAACATAATGCGTCTGGGACCAGAACAATCATCCGGACCTTGTCTGATGTCGGTGGGGATACACCAGAGGACATCCGGGCGTACCTCCAGACAGCATATACAACTCTTGGTATCAATTATGTCCTGTTAGGAGGCGACACTGACAGCATTCCTGCGAAGATGTTGTATGTGGAAGGAATGGATGAGAACGTCACCCCCTATGACACCCTGATGCCAGCGGATCTGTATTACGCGTGTCTTGACGGACCGTACAACTCCGATGGTGATGAGAACTGGGGGGAACCGCACGATGGAGAAAACGGCAGTGATGTCGACCTGATCGCAGATGTCTACGTCGGCCGTGCCTGTGTGGACAACATAGAAGAGGTGGATAATTTCGTCCAGAAGACCGTTGAATATCTCTCGCTGCCAACAGGGGACACCTACCTTGGTGAGGCCACCTTTGCCGGAGAATACCTCGGTGATTACGGGATCGCCTCGTATGGTGGGACCACGTTAAACCAGCTCATCAACGGATCCAGTGAAAACGGTTTTACGACGGTCGGTATACCAGCGAGCCTCTATAACATCGATAAGCTCTATGATGAGCTCTATCCTGGTTTTGACCCGCAGAACCCTTGGGGAACTGGATGGCCAAAACAGGAAATAATCGACCGGATCAACAACGGTGTTCATCTGATTAACCATGATGGACACGCGTATTATGATTATAACATGAGGATGTCCAATGGGGATGCCAATGCTCTGACCAATGATCATAATTTTTGTTTCGTCTATTCGCAGGGATGCATGTCCGGTGGTTTTGATAACCCGGAAGGTACCGATTGCATCGCTGAGTATTTCACCGTAAAAAACACCCAAGGCGCGTTCGCTGGAATCTGGAACGCCCGGTACGGGTTCTTCTGGTCCTATAGCACGGATGGTGACTCCCAACGATATCATCGGCAGTTCTGGGACGCGGTGTTCGGAGAGAACATCAGGGAAATTGGTCGGGCGAACCATGACTCCAAAGAAGATAACCTGTTCCTGATCCAGCGGTCCTGCATGCGATGGGTCTATTATGAGACGAACCTGTTTGGAGACCCAGCGGTCACATTCCAAAATTCATCCTGGCAGAAGCCACAGCTTCGCATTAGCGATGTTGTTGGTGGCAGAGGGGTTATACAAGCGTCAATTGCTAATGACGGGGAGATACCAGTAAGCAACATCCCCTGGAGTATTTCTGTTCGTGGCGGGCTGCTTGGACGGGTCAATATCTCCTCAGTGGATTCGTTTGCGTCCCTTGGTGTTGGAGACACGTTGACCGTTCAACCAGAACAAACTATTTTTGGGCTCGGTAAAATCTCAATTGAGGTCCATGTCAAATACGCGGAGGACTGGAGCGGCAAGGGGTTCGTGTTTGGTCCATTTGTTGTACGTATTGCTGCAGTATAGTGGTACAAACATCAAATGAAAAACACAGAAACACAATCTTAAATTATTTTTTCTTTTACCGCCCTTCAGATACGGGATGAAAAAACCATAAAAGTACCATTATTGTTCCCCTGTGTGTCATGGTGAAGAACCTCGCAGGTAAATTAAAACTCGTTCTCCCATTCATAGGTCTTGGTATCCTAGCCTACCTCGTCTATTCCCTCGACCCGCAGAAAATCATCACCGCTTTTCTCACCATAGACCCGCTCTATATCGTCTATGCGTTACTTCTTACGATCCCTTTGCTTGTGATCAGAAACGTAGAATGGCAGATTATTCTAAAAGAACAAAAAATCACCATGAAATATCTCGATTCCCTGAAAATCTATCTGATTGGGATCTTCTACGGGAGTTTCACCCCAGGGTATTCCGGGCAGTTGATGCGTATCCCCTATCTCAAAGAAAAAACCAGGGAGCCCTTTGGGAAGCTCTTCATCAACACCATCATTGACACCTTTGTTCATTCGTTCTCGATTTATGGGATGATCATCATCGGAGCATTCCTGGTGGTCGGAACCATCCCTGAGTTGCTTCCTGTGACCATCGTCTGGATGGTCGGGTTCTGCCTGGCAGTATTGTATTTTTCAGGTAAGAAGCGAGGGGAGAAATTCTTCAGAGTCATCATCATGTATCTTATCCCAAAAAAGGTCAAACCACATCTGAACGCATTTGTTGATACATTCTACAGTGATTTCCCGCGTTTTAAGGTCATGATCATCCCCTATCTTATCGGGATCATCACCTGGGTCATCGTGTTTTCACAGGAATACTTAATACTTTTGGGATTGGGTCTTCAAATCCCCTATCTAACGTTTCTTGCTCTCTACCCGATTGCAAATGTGGCAGGCTTCATCCCTATTACCTTCGGGGGTCTTGGGACACGGGAGTTTACCGCCATTCTTATTTTCACGACACTTTTTGCAGTCACTGCAGAACAGATCCTGGTACTGTCTCTCGTCGGTTTTTTAATCACTGATATTTTCTTGGCATTCCTTGGATTTTTACTTTCACTGACAGAATCGCGAACACATTCGAAGATACTAGATTTCTGAATAAGTGACAAACAAAAGATAAAAAATTTAAATAATGGTTCATTTATACGTTCTTCCATTGTGGAGAGGCAAAAATTATGGAAAATAAAAAGAAACTATTGACGCTAGTGCTAGTCATATTAACCATTATCCCCGTTGTGTTAATCTCGGGGTGTACAGAAGAGAAAGGAACGAAAATTATCGTCGGGACAAATGCGTTTTTCCCACCTTTTGAATTCTATCAGAATAACACCATTGTTGGATATGATATTGAACTTGTCACAAAAATCCTTACTGATGCAGGATATGAGGTAGAAATAAGAAATATGGATTTCGACTCCCTTGAAACCGCATTAACAAGTAAATCGATTGATATCATCGCTGCAGGATATACAATCACTACAACCAGAAGCGAAGTGATGGATTTTACCGTCCCGTATTTTGACTCGAACCAATCGGTCTTAATCAACTTAAATAACAATCCTAATTTAACAATTAATTCGACCGATGATTTTGGAGCTATACTAAAAATAGGAGCACAACGGTATACAACTGGAGAAATCTGGATACAAGAAAATCTGATTGATACAGGAGTCATCAATGAATCTCAGTACGAACCATATGTGCTGTATACTGGTGCTGTGACTGATTTGGACTATGATCGGGTTCAGGTAGTAATCCTTGATAAACCCGTGGCTCAGTTTTTCGAAGGGAAGAATGGGAAGAACATCACGATGACGATTGTGACAAACGAACAATTCGGTTTTGCTGTCCAACAAGGCAACACAACTTTGCTTAATGTCTTGAATGCAGGGCTGGAACAATTGAAGGGATCTCAGTATCTTGCTGATCTAAAAGTAAAATACTTTGAACAGAGCTGGATAATAGAAGAATGATGTGGTCCTTTTGGGGATCAACAATTTAATCAACAATCTTCCCTTCCTTTTCGAAGGTCTTGGTGTCACTATCCTGTTGACGCTGATAAGCGTCGCGTTGGCAACACTGTTCGGCATACTCCTTGCAATGGGGCGTTGCTATGGACGGCAGCCCCTGCCATTCATTATTTATATTTATGAGAAGGTGTTTCGGGGTTTACCATTGCTGGTGATTTTCTTTTTAATCTATTTCGGTCTGAGTCAACAAGGTATCCATCTCAAAGCATTTTACGCTGCGGTTATCGGGCTTGTCTTGCATAGTACCGCGTATCAAATCCAGATTTTTCGCAGTGCAATTAGTGCTGTTCCTGACGGTCAAAAAACCGCGGCGATGTCACTCGGTATGTCAAAGCTAAAGACGATTTATTATATCATCACACCTCAGGTTCTTCGCTTCTCCATTCCCGGGTGGTCGAACGAATTTACGATTCTTCTGAAGGACTCATCCATAGCATTTAGTATCGGGGTGGTTGAATTAATGGCGCGAGGAGACGCAATCAATTCCATGAATCCTGAAGGGATTTTGTATGTCTTGTTATTTATCGCATTCTTGTATTTTATCCTTGTATTTTCAATAAACAGGGGGTTGAATTATCTTGAAAAAAGATACAGGATCTCCGGGTATGCTGCAACATCGGTACGATGAGAAAGGAGAATAGAACACTATGCATATGCTTGAAGTAAAAGAAATCCATAAGTCCTATGGTTCATGTGAGGTGCTGAAAGGTATATCATTTACGGTAGACAAGGATGAAACAAAGGTTATTATCGGGACTAGCGGGACTGGAAAAAGCACGCTTCTCAAATGTATTAATCAGATAGATCCACCCGATAAAGGGGAAGTATGGCTCGATGGTGAAGAACTGACAAACCTTTCAACTGATATGAATAGAATTCGTCAGAAGATAGGATTTGTCTTCCAGGATTTCAATCTCTTTAATCATCTAACTGCACTTCAAAACGTCAGTATTGGACTTGAAAAAGTAAAAAAAATAGAGAAAGAAAAAGCAAAAGCAAGAGCATTTGACGAATTAAAAAACGTAGGACTGGAAAAACAAGCTGGTCAATACCCCGCGCAACTTTCAGGAGGACAGAAGCAACGAGTAGGTATTGCACGGGCACTGGCAATGGACCCAGTCATTATTCTTTTTGATGAACCAACCTCGGCTCTTGATCCTGAGCTTATCGGTGATGTCCTTGATGTCATGAAGAGTCTTGCCGGGAAAGTCGCGATGCTTATCGTAACCCATGAAATGGGATTCGCACGCAACGTTGCAGATGAGATCATCTTTATGGAAGGAGGAAATATCATTGAAAGTGGTTCTCCTGAAAAAATGTTTAATAATGCAAATAAGGAGCGGACTCGGGAATTTCTTGGTAGGATTTCATGCTTATACGGCAAGGAGTGAATTAAGACGGCACAGACTGGATTTGTTGAATTTCTCATGCAATCGCTTCCTCAGATCCTAGAAGGAGTACCTGTAACTTTGCTACTGACGTTTTTTTCGATATCGGTTGGTTTTTGCATTGGTCTTCTCTTGGCTCTTGGCAGGGTTTATGGAAAAAAAGCAATATCGTACGGTTGTATTGTCTATCTCGAGATATTCCGGGGGACACCGCTTCTTGTTCAGTTATTCATTATTTATTATGGCCTTCCCGCTGTTGGAATAATTTTCTCACCGATAATCGCTGCATTGATAGGATTATCTTTGAACAGCGCGGCATATCAGGCTGAGTATCTACGAGGATCGATTCAGGCGATACCGTCAAGTCAGATGATAGCTGGCCGTACTCTTGGGATGACCCGGCTGCAATCAATCCGAACTGTCATTCTTCCTCAGGCGCTACGAATCTCAATTCCTGCGTGGTCGAATGAGCTCATTTATCTTTTAAAATATACCTCAATCGTCGTGTATATACAAGTAAGGGATCTGACGTTTCAAGCAAAGGATATCGCATCACATTCATCGAGATATCTTGAGACGTTCCTAGTCGTTGCCCTGATTTATTTACTCTTCACGTTTGTCTTCTCTGAAATTGTTGATCGAGTGGAGAAACATGTTCGTATCCCGGGGATTGGATTAACTCAAACGGTAGCGAAACGGAATGCATAATGAGATCCAAGAAAATAAATCATTTTTTATTGAGATATTGAACAAGCCCAGGGGTTATTATTGGGACGTCATCAATCAGAGGATATCCAAACGGCAGGATAGTTGAGTGGATCGAGTCATGGATGATTTCTATTTCTTTTGCGATTTCAATATCCTTAAGATTAAGGCCAAGGCAGATTGCTTTTATGACGAAGACCGCTCCATCGATGGAAAGCTGGAGTGACCCAAGGTGTCGTGTGTGGAACCCTGAAGAGGCACTGATGAGTGTTTTTGTCCGACCTTGTGGTTTTTCGTAGCCGAGCAGTCCACCAACGATGAGGGCATCGATGCTTGTGCAATCTTTTGGTGTCAAGGGTTTTTTTGCTTGAGGGTCAAGGACAATACATTTTTTATTCGAGTAGAGGTCTTTTGCGTTTTCTTTTCTCACAGATCCAAGGTTTCGTAAAATCTGTGCGGTTTTGTGATCAGCCACTCTGGTGAAAACAAGTTTTCCATTCCAGAGTTTTGCTGCGTGTTTGTATTCAAGCATGAGCCATTCTGAGAGTGTTGGCTCGCAGTGTTCAATGATGAGGAGTGGCTGTTTTCTCGAAGACACAATGATGTGTACAGATGTGGATGGTAATAAGAGTTCCTGCGAAAAAGTATTTGAATCGGAGAAGTATCGATGGTGTGGTCGTATGGATAAGATCGGGAAGTACGAGGTTGGAGCGTTTTCGAAAGCACGTCAGGATATTACCATTGTTTCTCAGGAGGGGAAACGACGGTTGACTATCCATGCGTTATTGGAGATTGATGTGACCAAGGCTCGTGGGATGATTGCTGCGTTGAAAGGAAAACAGGATATTTCCTTCACGGGCTGGATCGTGAAATGCGTCAGTCAAGCCGTCTCTGAGCATAAACAGTTGAACTCGTATCGTTTGGGTCGGAAAAAGATCGTGTCATTCGAGGATGTCGATATCCCTATTCCAATAGAACGGAATGTCGGTGGTGAGCAGCGGCCGCTTGCGTACATCGTTCGGAAGGCAAATGAAAAAACCGTTGCTGAGATAACCAAAGAGATCCGCACCGTGCAGCATCAGGTGATTGATCCATCGACAGAGGTGCTTGGGGAGGATCTGACTGGGTTCGAGCGTTGGGCGCTTACTGCACCAGGATGGTTGAAGAAACTCGGTGTGCGTGTGCTCAGGCGCCGAGGGTTTTCGAAAAAGAAGCATTTCGGGACTGTTGGGGTCACCGCGATAGGCATGAAAGGGTGTTTTCCAGGCTGGGCGATCGGGATGGGTGGCCCGCTTGCGACATTAGTGATTATCGGGGGTATTACGAAGAAACCAGGGGTCGTGGATGACTCAATCCAGATCCGAGAGTATCTTCACATTACTATCACTGCAGATCATAGCGTCGTCGATGGGAGTCCATTGGTGCGTTTCGTCTCTCGGTTAACGGAGCTTTTAGAATCAGGGTATGGATTATAGAAAGTAGATTTATTTGATGGATGGAAATAAGACCTATGTCTTCTTTTTTAAGACATAGATGGTCCAAGGCGCTATCCTTATTTCATTTATCCATTGATAGGGTTCATTTCCTGTCGCTAATGGTTTGTACTTTTTGATAATGCGCAGATTCGCCTTCGAATAGACCGTAGTGTAGTCTTCCTCTGACCAGAAGATGTCATAACAGGGGCGTGTATCTGCAATGTCTGTGGTGATGATGCGGACGATATCACCGGTTTTTGCTTTGGCGTTCTCTGGGAAATCCTTTGTGGTGAACGATGCCCATTCATGGGTATAGATCTCTGGTGATGAGACGAGGTTTATGATCGTGCCGTTTTGTGTTAAGAGTGTTGAAAGACCGTTGAAGAGTCTGATTTTTTTGTCCATGGTTGGGATGTTATCAAAGGTGAATGCTGATAGGATAAGATCAAAGGATGAGGAGGAGAATCTGCTGAAATCGCCATCATCGATACGCTGGTAATCTCCTGCAGGGTCGAGTTTTCGTGCGATGGTAATCATCTCTTCTGAGATGTCGATTCCCATGGTTTTGTATCCGAGTGTCTGGAGGAATCGTGTGGACCGGCCGGTGCCACAGCCGAAATCAAGGGCGTTTTTTCCAGAGGAATACTGCGAGATTATTTTAGGGAGGTCTCGGTAGGCAAGATAATAGGTTTTGTCGAATTTGAGTTTTGAGTATGCTGCTGCTCGTTTGGTATCTTCGTAGACGTTGGAAAATTTCGTTTTGTTTTCTTTTTTCATGGGACAGCGGGAAATATGGTTGCTCCTACATATGTATTGTTGTGGTTTTTTATGGGAGTAACTCTGTGAAAGAGTACCCAATGAATATTCAGTATATTCTGATTTATCAGAAAAATTTAAATATTCTGAATGCTATAGCTGATGACAAGGGAAACAACATGCAAAAGAAAAGCAAAAAAGAAACCTGCACTCCTTCAAAGAACCAACCACTCACGTGTTGCAAAGTAGAATCCGTCGTCAGCGTCGACGAAAGAGGACAGATGGTGCTCCCGAAAGATCTCCGAGAAAAAGCACACATCAATGCGGGTGATAAACTTGCCGTGGTCGCTATGCAGAAGGATGGGAAAATCTGTTGCCTCTCATTGATTAAAGTCGGCGATATGGAACCGATGGTAAAAGGCCTACTTGGCCCACTCATGAAAGATATATTCTAAAAAAATGAAATGGTGTGAAAAAGTATGGAAGAGAAAAAAATAAAAAAGAAAGTACAAGAAGGATACGCGAAAATAGCAAAACAAGAAACAACCTGCTGCGGATCAATCGAGGTCTGCTGTGGAAAAGCAAATTCACCAGAGGAGATCAGCAAAACCATCGGGTATACCGAAGAGCAATTACAATCAGTTCCGGAAGGAGCCAACCTTGGTCTTGGCTGCGGAAATCCAACAGCCATTGCATCGTTACAACCCGGTGAAGTCGTCCTTGATCTTGGCTCCGGGGCAGGATTTGATTGTTTTCTGGCTGCAAACAAGGTAGGACCCACAGGAAAGGTCATCGGTGTCGACATGACGCCAGAGATGCTCCACAAAGCCAGGGAGAACGCAAAAAAAGCAGGGTATACTACTGTGGAGTTCCGTCGTGGTGAAATCGAAAAACTCCCTGTGGAAGACGCCTCTGTCGATGTGGTCATTTCTAACTGCGTGATCAATCTGTCTCCCGACAAGAAGAAGGTGTTTGAGGAAACGTTTCGCGTGCTGAAGTCCGGTGGACGTCTTGCTGTGTCCGATATCGTACTGCTAAAAGACCTTCCGGAAAAAATAAAGGATTCGGTCGANNTTGATGTGGTCATCAACAAACCACGAACACAAGCCGTGATCGAAGAAGCAGGAATTACCATGGAGGAATTCAAGAAAATTGGTGGCTCTTTTGTCAGTATAAAAGTAACCGGGAAAAAACCATAGAGAACCACCTTGAAAAGTCTTTCACGGTCGATAGTAACTCGTCGAAACAGGTACCGAACCGCTGGTTTTCACAAACGTCCCTTCGTCCAATTCTTTGAACGCCTGTTGCAGTTCTGCTTCTGTATTCATCACGATAGGGCCACCCCAGGCGACAGGTTCCTTCAGAGGTTGACCAGTGATGAATAAAAACCGTAGCATATCGTCAGCAGTAATCGTAACACTATTACCATCGCTGAGAAGAACACCATGATGAGATGCGATGGTTGTCTCCTGGATAGAACCAGAGCCGCTGATGATATAGAGAAAAGCGGTGGAATCTTTATTTGTCGTACGGATAAATTCTTTACCTTTAGATAGGGTGATATCAAAATATTCGATATCGACCATGAGATCAGTCACTGGCCCTTGGGTATCTGCGATTTTTCCTGCGATGACCTTTAGTGTTGCATCCTCATGCTGGACCATTGGAATTTGGTTACCGATAATACCCCGATAGCGAGGCTGTGTCATTTTCTTCTCAGCAGGAAGATTCACCCAGAGTTGTAATCCTTCAAGGAGACCATCATAGCATTTCGGCATTTCCTGATGGATGATCCCTGAGCCAGCGGTCATCCATTGAAGGTCTCCTGAGTTGATGACACCGGTATTCCCGAGGCTATCGCCATGTTCTACCTGACCGGTGAGCATGTAGGTGACGGTTTCAATACCCCGATGTGGATGCCAGGGGAATCCTTTGATATAATCCTCAGGATTTCTAGAACCAAAATGATCAAGCATTAAAAATGGATCGAATAATGGAACCTGATGATATCCAAATACTCGATGAAGCCGCACACCAGCACCTTCCAGTGTTGGTTTGCTTTTGAAAATATTTTTAACAGTCCGTTCCATGAGGTTTCAATAAACAGAGTGACTATTAAATTTTGCTTGATACATATTCGAGGTTTCCATTGAAACAAACTAAAAAAAAAGAAAAAAAAAGAAGGATGGTAATCGTTTGTTCCTAAATCATGTCCCCGATTTCTACGCCTTGGCTCTCCTCAAGAAACGTTGCATCAATCTCTGATGAAACGGTGTTATCATCGATAACACCATTCGTATCAGTTTGGTGATTATCGCTTGTTGATGGTTGACTGAAATACGCATAAGAGACGGCCACTGACATTAAAAGAATTAAAAGGAAAAGAAGAGAGATTATTTTTTTACTCATATAGTACCAGACTCCTAAGGTCGATTTCCGTGGTCGTTTCCTTTTCCATGGTGCTGCATGTTCTCCATCTCGGTATGTGCATGTATTTTTTTCTTGATGTTCTCCTCTTTGACTTCAGAGAAAACCATGTGTCGTTTTTCTTTTGTCATCTGATTGACCATTTTGTGAAGCTGCAGTTTCACCAAGTCTAGACTGATATTTCCGTTAATATAGTCGTTGATAAGAGACGTATTAGTCTCACCAATGATGCCGTATAACCGATAGAGTTGATTTTGGTTGAACTGTCTCATCCAATGCCTCAGTCTCATACTGCAATTCTGAAGCTCATCGCTGGTTATATTTCTGAGTTGTTCCTTTATACTCGCGATGGTCTCATTATCGAGTAATAATCGGAGCGAATCCCGGAATTGTTTCGTGAGATTTCTTGATTCATTTTTCAGATGGACGAAAACCTGCACCGAGTCGTTTGCAGCGGGGTCTGCTGCTCTGACTGCATCAAGGACATCGCTGAGGTTTGTAAGGATTGCCTCCAGTTTCGTGGTAGTTACATTGAGTCCTTTGAGAACCTGGACTGTCATGACTCCTTTAAGAATGTTTGTCAGAAGCGCTTTTTCCAATTGGAGCAGTCTGATTCGAGTCCCAAGGGAGTTGTTCATGATTTCTATTTCACGTTCTGTCTCGTTATCGAAGTGATGGCCATAGGACGAATTTGTTTCGTTGACCGGTTCATTGGTTTCATTTTCATCTGCTGGGTTGCCTTGGTTGTCATCATCTGCCTCAACTGCGAATGCCAATGAGGCGATAGATCCCATCAGCATCAGCACCAGTAAGAGATTCGTTATTTTTTTCATGTGATTAACACCTTTTGTGTGCCATTTCTGCATGGCTCGTGGGTACGTATTGGATGAAACAGCGTATCTAGTTTCACCGGAACACTGCGGAACAACCCGAGACAAGCATAAAAAGTTCTATTGTTTTTTTAGTCGAATGAGATTTGACATTCCTATCTGTTCTTTCTCGATCAGACCTTTGCGTTCTAATCCGTGGATATTACGAGAGACGGATGCTTTTGGTATCTGGAGTTCTTTCTGGATGTCGGTTTGTGTCAACGGGATGTTTCGCTCATGCAAGAGCTGCATGATTTGTTTCTGTCGATGATTTAACCCTTTCAGTTCTCCAAGAGGTTCTTGTATTTCTGCAGGATGTGGTAGTTCCTTGGTTTTTTTCTCCTTGAAGAACAAAAACAGGATGAGGAGGGTAACAAGGAGGATTGCTGGAAGCAAGATGAGATACACGATATTATCTTGGAGTATCGAATCCCCCTGTTTTTCTATTTGGTATTGGATAAGTATCGAGAACGATTCGTTTTCCCCAAATCCTCTGACGATGAGGCTGCCGAGGTTTTCCTCAATGCGGATAGATCCAGATGATTTAATGTAGCTAATCGAGGATCCTTTTGGTAGTGCTAGATGATAGACGAATTCAGAGAACGTTTCCTGTTTGGTGATATTTAAAAGCCAGTAGCTCTGCTGTTTCGAGGTATATTGCTCCGTGTTCTGTATGGTGAGGTTAGGGTAGTTAGTGAGTCCATTGATGGTCACATAACCGGAGAGATCGACGGTGATGGTGAGGTCCGCGTAATAGTCCACCGCTTGAAGAGACGGTGCTGATAATACAGCAAGCAAACTGAGCAGGACTACAGGAAAAAGTGTACGACTGTATGCTACTTTGTTTCCCATCGCTGCTCCTCTTTGGGTTATCATGAGAGATGTTTTGCTATTTATTCCTGAAACGTTATGGATTGTTATTAAAGTTTCTTCCAAGATAAAATAAACCAATATCTTCTTTCTTTTTCTCTTTCTAAACAAACACAGTCGGAATCTTACTGACACGCAAGGATCTCTTGATTTTTAGCGTCTTGATATGACTGCAGGCTTCTCTGCACTCCTTTGCCGATCCAACAATACAGGCATAAGCGTTCCTTAGGAAGCCCGATTGCTTGTACCATATCATCTAACAGCTGATATTGCAATGAGGTGATCCCAAGGTCTTTAGCGATCCATTCCACCATCTTCTTATATTTCTCGGAGGATGGGTCTATATACGCAGAGACATCCTCGATATCCTTTCCCTCAAGCGCCCGGATAGCTCTCCGGGCGACCAACTCTTGGAGAGTCCTAGTGGATAAATTGTAAACGCAAGGGAACATTAATGGAGGGCATGCTGGTCGCACATGAACTTCTTTAGCACCAGCCTGCATCAATTTCGTGACCGTATAATTCTTCAACTGGGTCCCCCGGACGATAGAATCTTCACAGAGTACAATTTTATTTCCCTGTGCGATCGCATCGTTAGCGATTAACTTCATCAACGCGATACGATCCCGTAAATCCTGGGAGAGCGGCGTGTAACTCCGACCATACCCTGGCGTGTATTTGATAAGCACCCGGCGGTAGGGCATCCCGGATTCGATGGCGTATCCAATCGCATGGGCGACTCCTGAGTCGGGGATCCCTGAAACAAGATCTGCTTTCACAGAATCCCGTTTTGCTAAAAACATCCCGCAGTTCTCACGGACTTTCTCAACATTGATCCCTTCATATGATGAGGCAGGAAACCCAGTGTACACCCAGAGGAACGCACAAATTTTACTCCGCTGGCGTCCCTTCTTTTTTTCCTCAATCCTATTCTTACTGATGAAGACGATTTCCCCGGGTGCCACATATTTCTTTATGCTGAACCCTAGGTTGGGAAACGCGCAGGTTTCACTAGCGACTGCCACTTCTCCTGCTTTCTGCCCAATCGCAAGGGGCGTCACCCCGTTACGGTCCCGGGCGCAATAGATACCTTTCTTTGTTAAGAGCAACAACGATATCGACCCGATGATCCTATCGTACATCCGTTCGATGCCATAGGTGATCGTCTTTCCTTGATTGATCAAATGAGCGACCAGTTCCGTTGTGTTGATATCACCACGGTCTATTTCACTGAATGATATCCCTTGATCAATCAGCTCTTGAGCCAGACATTCTTTATTGGCAACCAGGCCAGCGCAGCAGATTGCAAACGCACCGAATTTGCTTTCAAATGTTAACGGCTGGGGATCCCTATCTGATATGACTCCAATCCCCAAATGGCTTTTGATTTTGTCGGATCCTTCATAGAACTTCGATTTGAACTGTGAATTTTTTATGTCATGAATCTTTTTTACAGGCATTCCATTTTTCTCAATAAAAGCGATGCCACCATATTCTGTGCCTAGATGCGTATGATAATCGGTCCCATAGTACAAACTTGAGATACAGTTGTTATTGCTCACGATACCGAATAGCCCACTCATAGTCTCCCCCATTTTGAAAATGAAGAACTATTGAATTGTATTTAAGGATTTTTAATGAAAAAAAAGATTTCTGCCATGCTGCGTAGTCGTTTTAAATTTTTTCAGCTAAAACGTTTTCTTTCGTTAGTAAAGATTCTCTATTTTTTATCTTTGTCATTTTATCATTTTGTAAAGATGCTTCGATATATGTTAATAGAAGCACTGACAAATAGTATCATAGAATTATCAGAGAGGTTAGTGTACTTGGTAAACACGCTGAATCACGCTCGGTCTGCTTTTTTTCACAGCAAAAACAGAACCTCCTCTTGGATATTTCTTATTGTACTTTCAAATATCTTCTTCCTACAAAAACACAAGAAAAGACACTTCGTCGATCCTATAAATGGCATGAAAACAAAAACAATCCTAAAAGAATCCTGCGACCAAAAGATTCAAACCATCGGAGAGGGCGAGGAGTAATGAACCGGCAACAACTCACCTATTTTCGAGTCGTTGCTCTTATCATGGCTGGTCTTGTTGCATCCCTCACCATCGGCAATCTTTTTACCATTGCGACAAAAGGCATCTCGGTAACGCTCCCTTCAGAAAAAGAAATCCAATGGTCCATTGACCCACTGCAAAAAGAGATCCTGTTTCGCACCTCTTTTTCTGTAAAAAATCAAGGCGCCTACGATATCCGCAACATCGACATCTCAGCACAGCTGGTAAAAAAAGATCGGACACCGCTGTTCTCCTATGAAAAACAAGATTTAGTCGTGCTACGAGGCACCAACACCACCTTTGATTTACTGATACCGATTAATCTTGATACAATCTCATTTTTCGATTGGTTCAGCCTCATCTACAAGAACACGACACTGCAGTTGCTGCTTGATATCGACGCGCTCTACATGTTTGGGTTGGTGGAGTTCACCGCCAATGAAGCAATCGATATCCCCTGGTCTCAGCCGCCTCTGAATCTCTCTGATAATAGGACGATCCAGGCAGGAATACAGGGTCTTTGCACTCTCTTCAACATCACTCAGAATAAATCAATCACGACCTTATCAGATATTTTTTCGTTGTTTTCCATCCCGGAGTTTTACTTTTCATCGGGGAATGGTTTCGTCTTTAACCTCACGATCACATCATATTCTGAGACGCTGAAAAATATCACCTGTCAGATTATCACGCCGCTCCTTATCGTCAACGGTGCCTTTGAATTCACAGCCTCGTTCCTCGTCGGTTTTGAAGGAAATACTCCAGTGTTTCGCATCCAGGAGGTCGATATAGAGTATGTCGCATAAGAACCATTACGTCTCACCAAAGGCATGGCTTGCTTTCTGTTTGTACTTCCTCATTCCGCTCGGTTCCCTTCTTCTGATCCTCCAGGAATACCCAGAGCTTCCCTCAGACCGGATATATACACGCATCTATTGGGTGATCCCGGCAGCACTCACCATTGTTCTTCTTGCCCAGCTTGGCTCGTATTATAAAAAAGGGGAGACGAAACGATTTCTCCTCAACATCGGTTTTACTATCATGACGATGATCTGGATGTTTGGTTTGCTTGGCGGTGGTCTAGTGATGACCACATTTTGGAACGAGTATGAATTCTCCATTCATATGGACAAATACGTCCTGCTGATCATAAGCGTCGCTGCACTCAATGTGCTGTATTACACCTTCGAATGGAGGGTGTACCGAAAAGACAAATCTTCGTTTCTCGCTCATGAGAAAAAAAAGACTGGTATGGCTGCTGAATAAGCCAAGCAATTTGTTTCGTTTCATCCTCTTTTAAATATTGAGAGACGATATCAATATGAGGTGTTTTTGTGAAAGGAACAATGGGGGAAGATATGTGACACAAGACACGCTTGTTCTCCTTAAAGACCGTTTATCCCAGAATGATTATCAGAAAATAATGAGACTGAACAATCCATCGATCAATCAGTTCATTACCACTTCTATTGAGATTTGCAACCCAGAAAACATCTTTGTCAGCACCGATTCTTTTGAGGATATGCAGTACACCAGGGAAGCAGCGATACGAAACCATGAAGAAAAAAAACTCGCCATGGAAGGCCATACGATTCATTTCGATGGATACCATGACCAGGCCAGGGACAATGCTCATACCAAATTTCTCCTACCCCCCGGAATAAGCCTGGGGCCTGAGCTAAACACCATGGACCGCAACGAAGGTCTGAATGAATTATCTCAGATCATGACCAACATCATGGCTGGCCATGAGCTCTTCATCAAATTCTATTGTCTGGGACCAGTCCATTCACCGTTCTCGATCCCTTGCATCCAACTGACTGACTCTGCGTATGTTGCTCATAGTGAGGATCTTCTGTACAGACAAGGGTATCAAGAGTTCCTCAGACAAGGGAACAACGTACGTTTTTTCAAGTTTGTTCATTCCCAAGGAACCCTCGAAGAGGCTGGTCTTGGTTTGCTTGTGAGTAAAAACAGGGAGAAAAGACGGGTGTATATCGATCTTAAAGATGATGTCATCTATAGTATGAACACCCAGTATGGTGGGAACAGTCTTGGTCTGAAGAAACTGGCGATGCGTCTGGCGATTCACCGTTGTGCGCAGGAAGGTTGGCTTGTGGAGCATATGCTTGTGATGGGTGTTACGGGACCTGGTGGACGGATCAGTTATTTCACGGGGGCGTTCCCTTCTATGTGTGGGAAAACCTCGACAGCGATGATGAATGGGGAAACCATCATCGGTGATGATATCGCGTACCTGCGCATGATTGATCGGAAGGTACGGGCGGTCAACGTTGAGGCAGGGATTTTTGGTATCATTGAAGGGATCAACGATACGAATGATCCGTTGCAATGGGACGCCTTGACCCATCCTGCGGAGAAGATCTTCTCCAATATTCTTGTTACTGAGGAAAATGATGTGTATTGGAAGGGCAAACCCGGGCTTCAACCGAAGACTGGGGTGAATTTTTCCGGGGATTGGTTCGATGGGAAGGTCGATGATAGCGGAAAAATAATCCCTCCGTCTCATAAGAACGCCAGGTTCACGTTTCGTTTAGATATCCTCCCTAACGTTGATGCGCATCTCCATGATCCGCTCGGGGTTGAAGTCCATGGGGTTATCTATGGAGGGCGTGACTCGGAAACGTCAGTTCCCGTCGAGGAATCATTCGACTGGGTGCATGGGATTGTCATGAAAGGTGCGTGTCTTGAGTCTGAGACGACCGCGGCGACCTTAGGCGAGGAGGGGGTACGGGTTTTCAATCCTATGTCCAACATCGATTTTCTTTCTATTCCTATTGGAAAGTATATTCAGAATAACCTGGATTTTGGAGCCAGGCTCCCTGCTCCACCACGAATCTTTTCTGTGAATTACTTCCTCAAAGACAGGAGTGGCGCCTGGTTGAACGAGAAAAATGATAAAGCGATCTGGCTGAAATGGATGGAGTTGCGAGTGAATGATGAAGCTGATGCACTCTTAACACCGACAGGGTCTATCCCTCTTTACTCAGATCTGAAGGCGTTGTTTGTAGAGGTGCTTCAGAAGCAGTATCAGAAACAAGAGTACGTCAAGCAATTTACGACACGAGTCAATGAGAACATTGAAAAAATACAGCGGATGGAGACGCTCTTCCGCACAAGGATCCTTGATACACCCGCAGTCGTCTTTACGGTTCTTAAGGACCAGCAGAACCGATTGCTCGATGCACAACGTGCCTTTGGTAACTATATTTCACCGGAACAATGGTGATTATAATGGTGCGAGACGATAGAAAGGATAGGTCGCAAATTTGTTGAAAGATATATATAGATATACATACGATTATCTGATAAACTCACAATAACTTGCAGAAACAATAATTTTTATCACAACTTTTAGATGATAGTAAACACTTGTTACCCATTTCATAAGATATATTTTTAAAGGATGAGTCTTATATAATTATAGTAAGGGGTACAAAATCTTGAGCAGAACACGAGTAACACAGAAATATTTGGCGGTTGCAATCATTCTCTTGTTTCTTGGAACTTGCATCATTTCAGCGACAGGGCAGGATGCAAAGAAATCTTCTCTACCAACAACAGGAGGAAATTGGTTGTATGTTGGTGGCAGTGGATCAGGGAACTATACAAAAATCCAGGATGCGATTGACAACGCTATTGAAGGAGACACGGTCTTTGTGTATAGTGGATGGTATAACGAAAGTATCATGATTAACAAATCAATTGTTGTCTGCGGAGAAGATCAAAACACAACATTCGTCATAGGAGGAAATACCTCGGAGATAGTAAGAATCGACGATACAAGCGCTGTGTTCAAGAAATTTACCGTTGAACGACAATACAATGAGTTCGTCAATGGCATCTATATCAGTGATTGTTGGTCTGTCAATATTACTGAAAATACTGTGAAATCATGTGAATACGGTATTTTGATTACCTCTTCTGAGTCGCTCATTGTTTCGAAGAATACCATCCTGGATTGTTCGTATGGCATTGTAAACGTCATCATAGGAAATGTGACAATAACCCAGAATACAATCGATGGGAATGGAGAAGGATCTGGTATTGAGCTTCAAGCGGCACTGTTTAAAAATTATATAAAAAGGAACAGTATCACAAATAATTCAATAGGGATTAATCTTATGTTCACGTTGTTCACCGTCGTTCAGGAGAATAACTTGTTTGAAAATCAGCAACAAGCGTTTTTTACTAGTTCTTTTTTTTCAAAATGGCAACAGAACTACTGGAATCGGTCTCATCTCTTACCAAAGATCATCCCAGGACAGTTCGGTGGGATGATGATTCATAAAAGGATTCCGTTCCTTAATTTTGACTGGCGACCCGCACAAGAACCCAATGACATCCCTGGGATAAGTTAAAAATGAACGTAGATCTTATTGCCATGCTAATTATTATCTCATAAATGATGATAGATTTAAATACTATGAAAAAACAAGTAAAAAATCAAAAAAATCTCTTTTTAATACTCTGTTAAGAGAGAGTTAACACGGTTTACAAGAAATCTCTCAAATTCTTTTTATCAGGATTCAGGATATACTGTTTTCGAATAAACATCAATGTTTCCATAATTGTTATCTTCTCGATGACACCAGGGTACAAGGTAATTAATGAATCATAAATCTGTTTCGCATGTTTAACGTCTATGGAAGTAAACGTTATTACCCAGTCATACTCACCATGGACATAAAAACTGCTTTCAATAGCAATTCCTAATTTTTTGATAAGATCTTCTATTTTTCTTGAAATGATTTTATCAGCTGTCGTTTCTCCGGGTTGTTTTATGGTTCTTTTTATCATCAATATAAAATGGGTCAGTCCTATTTTCTTTTCATCAAAAATCGCGGTATACCCCCAAATTATATGTTTTTCTTCTAATTGTTTGATGCTTCTCCATACTTTTTGTCTTGATAAGCCACAATGTTTCGCGATTGTACCAATACTTTCGTTAGATTTTTTCGTAAGCTCTGCAAGTATCTTCATTTCATCTTCCTGTTTCTGTTCTTTAGAACTTTTTACCATAACCCTCTCACTCCCTAAATATCACAAATTTGTAACAATATTCTCCTTTAAAAACATATCCTTAGAAAATTATGTTTTAGGTCAATTACCGACACCAAATGATATTTTAATTCCTTTAAAACCTACGATTCCTGGTAGAGAACGGACGAGGCCGATGTTAAAACGAGCGCTGTTGATATCTAGGACAACTTAAGGAGAATCAGTTACTTTTAACTCCTTCACTGGTGTTCCATCACTCCAGAACCCCATGAACCGCTGCTCTGAAGTATTCCCAAAACAATATTCCCTGTTTATCCCATAAAAAGCATAATCGGTCAGCGCGTCGAACAGTTTCCAGGTAGAATAATAATCCATCGCATCAACTTTTCCAAACCCTGCTAGCGGAATAGTCGGAGTAAGGGGAGCAGAATGATCAGCAATAAGATCAGGTCTACCATACCTATCGGAAACCTGAGTTATGAAATCCTTATTTTCTAAGGGTATCTTATCTGTTCCATAAAAAATTTCTTTTTCCCTCCATAGCTCTGCGAGCGGATCATCTTCCCCAAATATGACCAACATCAGGGTCGAACTAGGTATTAAACTTATATTTGTTTGCTGATATCCTGCTTGTACCGGCATAATTGCTTTTGGTATTGGTAATCCCTCAGATGCAGCCATAACTGCCATATCAAGGGTGATACCACCACCACAAGAATGCCCTACGATAGCAAAATGATCAAGCTCTGGTTTCACATGATCTCCTTGTTCTAATTCAGTAATCGCATTTTTTACCGCTGTTATTGCATTGAGATAATAATGGTTGGCTCCGCGTACGATCGTATTTTGATATTTAGGATACACCACGATATTGCCTCGTCTCACGATATGATTAATCCATGTTTGGTACCAAAACGGAAACGCTGCCCACATTCCATGATTAAAAACAATTAAAGGGGCAGTCGCTGGTTTGGGACCAATAGGCTCAAAGAGCCAATACTGCAGAGCACCTACTCCGTACTTATGGACGATAACCTCTGCATGGGAGTAATTTGATCCTCCGGGCCCTGTTGTAGGTTGTTGGGGTGGTGTCGGAGGACCAAGCTGTAGAGAACCAGTTGTAATCTGTCCCGTAAAAACGTTGAGCAAAATCAGCGAACAAAAAAAGATGATCCAGACATTTTTAATAGATAAATACCTCCTTTATGCACTATAAAAAATAATAATATAATTCATGTATAAATAATTTACTTTTGGTATTTATCAAGCCGATTTTTTCTTTTTGTTTCAATTAAACAAAATGAAAATGTAATGCCTAACTTCTTTGTTTCTCGTCTTTGATGGATGGGTTACTCGAGGTTGTGTGACCAAAACAGTTAAAACACCGGGGCGAATTCAGTGGCTACGCGTGAATCACGCCAGATAACTCGTCTTTCGCCAGGTAACACGGCAACATGGGCGGGTAACAAAGTGGCTATGTGGCGGACTGCAGATCCGCCTACGAGGGTTCAAATCCCTCCCCGCCCTTTAACAAAAAAAAAGTCTGGGAGAAATTTGTATGATTCGAAAAAAACACTATGTGGACATTTTAATTGTTTTTTGTGTCTTCTCGGGTATTGTATTGCCACTGACACATCAACCAGCGAAGTCGACAACAGTAGAAACGCTTCTAATCAATGAAGTGATGTTCCATCCGACGGATAATGAAAATACGAACGAATGGATTGAACTTTTTAACCCAACCTTAGAACCCTTTGATGTCGCAGGATGGATGATTGCTGACGAAAAAGAAACAGACACCATCCAAGCAGATACTGAGAATGGTGATGGCACTACCAGCATACCACCAGGAGGTTACGCTCTTCTCACTGATAAAGGAACAACCATCTATGATACCTCCACAATTCCGGACGACGCGATAAGATTATCTGTAGACGATAGTACCCTCTGCGGATACGGGTTGAACAACAAACAAGAAAAAATCATCCTCCTCGACGTAGACAGTAATCTCATCGATGGGATCGAATGGGGGGAGGACTACGAAGACGTCCCTGGCGCCCCCAGCCCCATTGTTTCAGAGGGAAACACACTGGCGCGATATCAAGAAACCGATACGGATGATACCTCCCATGATTTCTTTGAATGCGACACCCCAACACCAGGCTGCGAAAATATTCAAACAATACAAGAGGAACAACCGGTAGAAGACTCATCTGAAGAAGTTACATCTGAAGAAAACACCGGAGATCTCCCACCGCCCATTCTCATTATCGAACTCTATTATGATACTCACCCAACCATCAATGCCGAATACGTCAGGCTCTTTAATCCCACGAACATGTCGATTGATGTCTCTGGTTGGTATCTGACTGACAAACCGTGGAAAGAACCTGATGATCAACCAAAAATACTGTTCCCACAGCATAGCCTCATGCTGCCACAGACATCATGGTTTCTTACCAAAAACGCAACCGCTTTTTTATGGGAAACCGCCATGCTGCCTGATTTTGAATATGCGGTGGACTCTCAATTAACTGTCGCTCAGTTGCTGACCTTCAGAACGGTCAGCTTCAGCAACACCGGTGGCCTTGTTGGGTTATACAGTGCATCACAAAGTCTTGTTGATCTAATCATCTATGGGGACACCGATGAGTACACCTCAGGATGGGAAGGACCATCGATTCCCTCCTCAGGACAAGGAGGTGTCCTGAAACGGAACATCATCAATGGAACACCGGTTGATACCAACTCAGCAACAGACTGGGCTCATCAGCGTATCTACCATATCGGACAATCAGATTTCCCCCTTCGAACAATTTCATGCACCGGGGAGATAACCGTCTTCGTCTCACCGGACAACAGTTATGAAACGATATCAAGTGCACTACGCAACGCACATCATTCGATTGATATGAATATGTATGAATTCACCAACCCGTTCCTCTACCAAGAACTCCTTGATGCGCTTTCGCGGAATGTCACGGTCCGTATATTCATGGAAGGCTCCCCCATCGGAGGTATCGATGACCGAGAGACATTCATCCTTAGTGACCTTGCCGCTCATGGCGGACAGATTCGTTTCATCGTGAGCAATTATGAGAATCATGTGAACGCTAGATACCAGTTCAACCATGCGAAGTATCTCCTCATCGATAATGAAACTGTGATCGTTGAAAGTTGTAACTGGGCGAAAACCGGGGTCCCAAAAAACCCAAGCTTCGGCAACAGAGAATGGGGCATTATCATTCGGAACAATGAGGTGGCGACAAGTTTCTGGCAAGTGTTTCAGGAGGATTGGAACCCGCTCCATTCCGATAGCTATCCCATTGAAGCAATGAATATGACTTTTTTCCCTGATTTTACGCTGGATTACGCAATTCCAACTGGCTCGTATCTTCCGCAGTTCAACGCAAAAACCATCACGGGACCGTGCACTATCACACCTGTTTTTTCTCCAGATACCAGTGAACAGGTTCTCCTTGATGCGATTGATGCTGCGACAACCACCATCTATGTCCAACAGCTGTACATCTACAAAGATTGGGGTGAGGCACCAAGTCCGCTAGTCGAACATCTTGTGAATAAATCATCAGAAGGCGTCCTGGTCCAGGTCATCCTTGATTACAATGTAGGCTATGAAGAGACTATCACGATGCTCAACGAAACCAAGGAGTATCTTGAAGCCTACGGAGTCAAAGTAAAATTCATCAGTAGCGAATGGTCACCCTTTACCACCATCCACAACAAGGGGATGATCATCGATAACACCACCGTCCTGATTTCAAGTATCAACTGGAATGAGCAGTCGATTAGAAAGAACCGTGAGGCAGGAGTCCTTGTCAAGAACCAAGAAGTTGCGACGTATTACGCGACCGTGTTCCTCTCTGATTGGACTCTGGAACCCCCTACAACGAAAGCATCTGTTTTCTCGTGGGCAGATTATAAATACCTCGTGCTGATTGCCGTAATAGTTTGCATCACTCTCGTGGTAATCGCACGAGATTGGAGAAAACGAAAATGGACCTAGTGTTTCTTCCACTATCATTGATTTCCCTTGTTGCTATTGGTATCATGATTGGGACGATTGTCGTTGCGTATCTCAAAAAGATTACCCTTACCTATGCGATTATTATCGCGAACTTCTTTGTCTTCCTCATTAGTCTGTTCTTTCGAACTCAGATCATCAACGAACTAGGGTTTCGACCAATCTATCTTTCTTTAGAGATGTTCCCGAACGTGTACACATTATTTACGTCCATGTTCGTCCATAGTGACTTTTTACACATCCTTGGGAACCTGTTCGTGTTCTTTTTCATGGGTGTCGCCTTCGAACAGCGGATAGGACCGAAGAAATTCCTCATTATCTATCTCATCACTGGCGTCTGCGGTGCTCTGACACATGCCCTGCTGAACATCGACTCAATGGTTCCTCTTATTGGTGCCTCTGGAGCGATTTTTGGTATCCTGGGGGCGTTTGCCTACGCATACCCACGAGATGAGATTGTGATGCCTGTCCCCATCGGCATCATGTTTATCATGCGCATCAAAGTCATCTACGCCACCATCCTCTTCGCTGTTTTTGAGACCATCATCGTGATGTTCTCCGTGCAGGATAGCACCGCTCATTTCGCGCATCTTGGCGGACTGGCAAGTGGGGTTATCCTCGCAGCAATCCTCCTTAGGAACCGAGCGGAGAGACAGTCACAGACAACGGGCATCAGGCCATTGGATTACATGCAGATCAAAAAAGATGATACGATTAATTTTTCTCATTTGACAAAACTGGTGAAGACCGCTGAGGAAAAAAAAATACTACAGCGTATCGAAAAGGAAGACGTCCTACAAGTACGAGACATGTGGCTTGACCATTTCCTTGAGAAGATCACCTGCCCGGTGTGCAACAAACCATTGAACCATTTAGATAGGAAGATCTGGTGTGAGCAGAATCATTTCCAGACCGATTACTAAAAACCAAGCCCCACGAAGGATCCAAAAAACACGTAACTGGAGATGAGATATCCAAGGATCGCACCGCTACAGAGCAACGGCAACCCTGCCTGTGGTTTTCCTTTTATCACAAACCTCATGAGCACCAGAAAACCAATCAGGGTACCACCTAGAACCGAGAGGGCAACCGGTAACCCATTTGTGATGTTATGGTATGTTGCAACCACGAGGATGCCTGGCATGACGATATCCCCAAGTCCTATGAAGAACGCGTCCCGCTCCTCATGTTCTTTGAGTTTCTCCTTCAGGCTCTTTGTTTCTTTAATCAACGAATAGCGTCGTATTTTTGGGACCACGAGTAAGACTGGTAATTTGAGGTCCATCACAGTATCAGCAAGATCGATCATGTGTTTTGTCTGATAGACCGATATCGCGTCATACACCGCCAAGACAACAAGAAGGATGATGACAAGCAAGATGTTTAAGGAAATACCAAAGATAGCGATAGCACCTGCCCCGACGATCACCCCACACAGATCGATGACGTACCACTCAGGATACTTATAGAGTGCGACAACCAGAGCAACTGCGATAATGAGCGAGACAACAATGGAAAGCATCTCAGCTAAGAACCCGAACAGAGGAACAAAGATAAAAAATGCGGTGTACCCAATCGCAAATAAAATGATAGCTTGGATCACCTGTTTCTTCCAATATCGTGCGATGATCAGAATAATGACGGTCATCACGATAATAATCACGAAGATATAGAGAACATTCACCGGGTCGCTCGCATCCTCAAACGTTGGTTGAAAAAGGTTTTTAATCAATAACGCAAACCCATCGATGACGACAAAAAAACACCCCATGATGAAAATCGGCAAGATCATTTTTTTATCAGATTCTTTCTCATCCGTCATTCGCACCCAAGAATACTTTGTTCCTTTTTATATGGTTTGTTTCTAAAAAAAATGAATAGTTTTGTACATCTGCACTGCACGCCATCTTCTTGATCGGAAAAAAATTCAAAGTAAAGTATTGTAACAAAAGTTACAATTAAATTCCTACGAAATGATTTAAATACAGACAAACTATATTGTATCCACAAGAATTATCAAAGGGAGGAGTACCCATTTTAAAAGAAAGAGGAAGAAAAAAAAATATTTTGAAAAATATTAGTACGCTGGTGATTGTCTTCGTTCTCATCTGTTGTAGTTTTTCTGCATTAACCATGACCACAATTGGTGCCTCACAGAAGAATAGCCCGGAGTCTCAAACATTGTCAATGGGAGATGTTCTTCTCTTAGAAGAAAATTTTACTGATGGAAACATGCCTCCCACAGGCAATTCAGGGGACTGGGAACTTCAACAAACGAACCCTGATCAAACGTGGTTTATCGATTCTACTAGCGCCTTATCCAAACCTTACTGTGGCACCATCCGTCGCGGTGAATCTGAAGCTCTCCAAGATGAATGGCTCATCACCCCAAGCCTCAATTTCGGTGCATACGAAAAAATAAATCTGACATTCCACTGGTATACCTGTTTTTACGTTACGTTGTATAAGCGCTATGTTGAATTTAATATAAGTGTTTCAACAGATGGAGGAGCGACCTGGATGAAGATCTGGAGTTTTGATAACATGACTCTCGGCGTCCCCCCAGTTCCTTTTAAAGACTGGACATGGTATGATTCAATTTATCCCAATTATAAGCCTATTGACTTATCTGCTTTCGCAGGAGAAAACGATGTGAAAATCGCTTTCCAATATTATAGTAATACCACAGAATCAGCAGAGGAACAAGAGTTTAGTATCGATGATATTGAGGTAATTGCTAAAGGTATAGGGGGACTTGAAGCCGACGCAGGAGGCCCCTACAATTGGTATTGGCCTAGGCAGTATGATTACTGGCCTACTCAAGGTGTACGATTCCATGGGAGTGTTAATAACTCGACAATGATTCCACCACCGACAACGATTTGGGATTTCGGTGACGGCAATACCTCCATCTTTCCGTATAATGTAAATCCTGTCCATTTTTATACCAATATTGGGACCTATATCGTAAGCTTAACAGCAAAAGATTATTCGGTTACACCACCAGTGATTTCCGTTGACTATACAACTGTAACATTATTCTTAACTCCACCACCGACATTAGATATCGAAGTTGAAGCAATGTCAATTGGAATAAAAGCCAACATCATAAATGGAGGACAATACAATGCGACCTACGTGGACTGGACGATGAATGTCTCATGGGGTCCCTTCCAAATTTTCAGAATTTTCAACAAGACAGTTGGAAATGGAACAATAGAGAATATCTTGGTGGGGTCTTCAGCGACCATTCGAAGTAAATTGTACTTCTTGGGATTTGGTATAATCAATATAGACATTACAGCGCGTCCAGAAAACCTCCCAGATAGCTACGATCATTTCAAAGCAATTAAGATCGGACCACTGGTCGTTTTCCCAAAAACATAAATCCAATAAACGCCTAAGACTACAACTTTCCCCTATTCTTTTTTTATTTTTTAATTTAAATCCGTTTCGTTAATAACTAAAAAACTCAGTCCATAATTGAAGGTACCACAAAAAAAATTAAGGTAACAAAGTTACAAGTAAACAGAAAAAAAAATAGATTTCCACAATTCTACGCAATCTCATTGTTCACTTGTTTTTCAGATATTTTTTCACTAGCTCCAGTGCACAGAGGTTCCCGCACATGGAACACGCGTTCGTATCCTCGGATGGTGATCGTTTCGCCCGATACTCCTTTGCTCTCGCTGGATCGATACAAAGCTTGAACATCTTCTCCCAGTCAAGGTTCTCCCGTGCGGCACTAAATGAGGCATCAACATCCCTGTCGAGTCCTCGAGCGAGATCAGCAGCATGTGCAGCAATCCGCGTCGCAACCACTCCATCACGGACATCTTGTTTATCGGGCAGACACAGATGCTCTGCCGGCGTCACATAACACAGAAAATCAGCACCACAGAACCCAGCAAACGCCCCACCAATACCCCCAACAAAATGATCATACCCAGGGGCGATGTCGGTCACCAAGGGACCAAGCACAAAGTAGGGAGCTTTGTTCGTCACCGTCTTCATCACCTGGATGTTCGCTTGGATATCGGATAAGGGCATATGACCGGGCCCTTCTACCATCGTTTGCACACCAGCCTTCCGTGCCTTTTCTACTAGCTCACCAATAATGAGCAACTCCTGGAATTTTGCTCGATCATTCGAATCAGCAAGCGCACCAGACCGCATCCCGTCACCAAGCGAAAGCGTCACATCATACCGTTTCGCGATCTCCAACAAAGACTCGAAATCCTCATAAAAAGGATTCTCCAAGCCATGGTGAAGAATCCATGCCATATGAAACGACCCACCCCGAGAGACCATGGGAATAACCCGTTTTTGTTTCCGGAGACGCTCCACACTCACCTTCGTGATACCAACATGGACGACTGCGAAATCAACACCCTGCTTCGCCTGCTGCTCCACCATCGAGAACATATCATCTGCAGTCATATCAACAATCGAACCACGCTTCTCAATCGCCTCGATCCCCGCCTGATAAATCGGGACCGTCCCAAAAGGAACAGACACTGTTTTTAGCAACCGACGACGAATCGCATCAAGATCCCCACCTGTCGATAAATCCATCACCGCGTGCGCACCAGAAGCGACCGCGACGTTTGCCTTCTCCACCTCCTCTTTCAAATTGCAATACTCACGAGACGTCCCAATATTCGCGTTCACCTTCACCCGCAACCCGTTCCCAATCCCAAGAGGCAACGGTGCATGAACCGGATTACACGGAATCACGATACGACCAGCAGCAATTTCTTTCCGGATCACTTCTGCGGCCATCTTCTCAGATTTCGCTACCTGCTTCATCTGCGCAGTAGTCTTCCCCTGTTTCGCTAAAGAAATCTGCGTCATACCACACACCTAATGACTTCAATCTATTAAAGCTTTCAATCCCATGAATAACCCAAAACGATAGGGAACAGCGCAACCAAGATCACAATACAACCACAACACTAAAAACAACATGACATATACCGATTATTGAAATATTTTTATGGGCGAGACAATGCAATCTATCCTCAAACTCTTCTCAGATCATGGGACGTTCGTCCTCCCCGACGCGCTCACCTATATTTTCTCAAAAGAACACCCAGATGATTTCGCTGCATTCCTCATCAAAAACCTCAGAGAATACCCCTTGTTCCTCGCACTCGATACCATCAAGAACATCGAAGTATCAACCCAGCAACTCACCGAAACACCAATGATGATACCACCACCAATACAAACACCAGAGCTACCGTCACCACCCATCGAAAAAACCATCGAAAAGGAATTCCAAAAAAAGATGCTCTCAAAAATATACAACAAACCAAGCTTCCCAAAAGAAATCAACGAAGAAGAAGACGAAGAGGACACCGACGAAGAAGAAACACAACCAGAAGAGAAAAAATCACTCCAACCCCTTGATATAAAAACAGTCAAAAGCTGGAAACCACTCGCGAGAGACTACGACTCCGAAGTACGCATCATCAACGATATCACGGGAAAACGAACCAGTGAGGGTACCACCCAGGATTTCGTCAGTTTATTCAGAGATCGATACCAAGCGATACGAAAGATTCTTACCACCCAGAGACGAGAAATCTCTCAGTTTATCCCCATCAATCGTATAAAAAAAACCATGGTCGATGTGCA
>JAFNFT010000073.1:43789-48617 GCA_017885605.1 Methanobacteriota archaeon
GAGGTCATCGGGGTGGTTGGAAAAATCAGCAAAAATAAAGACCTTATCATTGTTCAAAACATCATTTACCCAGATATAAAAATGCATCAAGACCGCAAACGAATAGAATCCCCCCTCTGTGTTGCGTTCCTCTCTGATATCCACATGGGCAGCAAGATGTTCATGGACGCTGAATGGAACGCGTTTCTCCGCTGGATCAACGGAGACCTGGGAAACTCCCGTCAGAGAGACGTTGCAAGTAAACTGAAATACCTTGTGCTCCCTGGTGATCTCGTTGACGGGATCGGAATCTACCCAAATCAGGAAAAAGAACTCTCCATCAGCAACATCTATGACCAATATCAAGCACTTTCGAAGCAGTTTCAATATATTCCTGACCATATCACGATTCTTCTCCAACCAGGGAACCATGATGCAGTACGCCCAGCAGAACCACAACCCGCGTTTGAAAAAGAAATACGAGACCTCTTCACAGGAAAAGAATTCATTTTCATCGGAAACCCGTCGTACTTCTCGCTGCATGGAGTCAATATCCTCTCCTACCATGGACAAAGCCTGCTTGATTACTCCACAAACATCCAATCCCTGAACTACAACCAACCAACCGAGGTCATGAAAATCATGCTGAAGAAACGACACCTCGCGCCTACCTACGGCGGGTACACACCCCTTGCCCCCGAACATGAGGATTACATGCTCATCAACGAGGTCCCAGATATCTTCGTCACCGGCCACGTCCACACCTCATCTATCGACAACTACCGAGGCGTTATTCTCATCAATGCCTCCAGCTGGCAGTCACAGACATCCTACCAGAAGATGATGAATTTCGTCCCTGATTCAGCAAAACTCCCCCTCGTCGATCTCAAAACCGGCAATGCCACCGCCATGGATTTCAGCAAAACATCCGCCTAACCAAAAAGAAAGAAAAAACAATCTCTTTTATCCCACAAGAGCACAAACCTTTAAGTGAGTCACTACCATGTAGAATTTGTTTATTTTCAGGACATGAGAATTATGGATGGGGAGACGTCCAGAGAGATCGCTGCAAGTCCGGCTATGCGCGCATATTTTCAACAGCTTCAGCAGGATATCGACGTCTGCTATCATCTCGCGAATGTTGCACGGAAAAAAGGATGCGACCCTGAGCTCACCGTTGAAATCCCGCAAGCACTTGATCTAGCTGCTCGTGTCGAACAACTCGTCGGACCAGAAGGAATCGCACCAAAAATCAGACAAGCCACACAAAAAATCGGTAACAGAGAACTCGTATCCCTTGAGATAGCCCGGATGATCGCGGACCGGAAAACCTACCGTTTCGATTCCATAGAACAAGCACTCGACCAGGCAATACGAACAGGTCTGGCCATCCTCACTGAAGGAGTCCTGGTCGCCCCGCTCGAAGGAATCGCAGAAGTACGAGTCGGACGAAACAACGACGGCACCAACTACGTCGACCTGTACTTCTCAGGACCCATACGAAGCGCAGGAGGAACCGGTCAAGCCATGAGTGTTCTGATCGCGGATGTCGTACGCCGCGACCTTGGCATTGGTCGCTACATCGCCACACAAGGAGAAATCGAACGACTCAAAGAAGAAATACCTTTATACAAACGAGTACAACACCTGCAATACCTCCCCTCAGTTGATGAAATCGACCTAATCATGAGAAACTGCCCGATCTGCATCAACGGCGAAGGAACCGAAGATGAAGAAGTCGCAGGATACCGAGACCTTCCAAGAGTCGGAACCAACCGATTACGCGGGGGCGCCTGCCTAGTCATCGCAGAAGGTCTCTGCCTCAAAGCACCAAAAATCAACAAACACATCAAAAAAATGAAGCTCCCTGGATGGGAGTTCCTCGAGCCCTTCGTCAACAAAGGAGTTGAACCTACCAAAGAAAACGGGGAAATCCCGATGATCCCCCCGTCATACAAATACATCAGCGAAGTCATCGCAGGCAGACCAGTTCTCTGTTATCCCTCCAGGAAAGGAGGATTTCGCCTCAGATACGGACGGGCACGCACCGCTGGTCTTGCCTCAACCGCGATCAACCCCGCCACCATGTTTCTTTTAGATAGTTTTATCACGGTCGGTACTCAGATGAAAACCGAACGACCAGGAAAAGGAACCATCGGTACACCCTGCGACCAAATCGAAGGCCCCATCGTGCTGCTTCAGAATGGAGATCTAGTTCAAATCAACGACGTCAAGAACATCCGCAATGACGTAAAAAAAATCATTGACCTTGGGGAAATCCTAATTCCCTTTGGAGAATTCATCGAAAACAACTCCTACCTCCCAGACGCATCCTACGTCTACGAATGGTGGGTACAAGAGCTCCAAACCACGGTTGGATGCTTACCCCTACACAACACCCCTTCGGAAATCACCGCTGCAGAGCAAACACTTCAACAGAAAATCGATGAAGACCTCGGCAGGCACATCGACCTGCGCCATCCCACACCAACCGATGCGTTCCTTCTCTCAGAACGCTACCACATCCCCCTACATCCCAGCTGTAACCTCTTCTGGCACGATCTCCCAGTCAACGATTCCGTTAAACTCATACACTTTATCAAAGAAAACGGAAAAATCTTTCCAGAAGAACAAGGAACACTGATACTTCCAAGTAACCTGGAAATAAAAAACATCCTCATCGAACTAGGGGCACTGCATACCCAACGAGAAGGAACACTACGACTCGACCACTATGCCTACCCCTTGATCCGCTGCTGCGGCCTTGACCTCAAAGAAGGAACCATTATCACAACAGATCGAGGGAGGAGGAACCCCTCAGAGGGAGAAACTACACTCTCCTTTGTTTCAGCACTCGCGGGAGTACCAATCCGACCTCGTGCACCATTCCGCATCGGCGCACGGATGGGCCGACCCGAAAAAGCATCACCCCGGAAAATGCGACCACCACCACACGTCCTCTTCCCACTCGGAGATTACGGGGGAAACCAACGTCTCGTGAAAAACGCAGCGGAGAACGTCACCATCGAAGTAGAAGTAGGAAAACGACGATGCCCGAAATGCAACGCAATCACGTTCCACCTAATCTGCACCTGCGGTACTCATACAGAAGTCATCGAAGGAAAAGTGGAGAAACAACACATCAATCTTTCTGAGGAATTAGAACGTGCACAGAAGAACGTCAAAGAACACTTGCTCCCTGAGACCATCAAAGGAGTCATCGGTACGATCTCGAAACATAAAACCCCAGAGCCACTCGAGAAAGGGATCCTCCGGGCAAAACATAATGTGTACGTGTTCAAAGACGGGACCATCCGATTCGATATGACCGATGCACCACTCACCCATTTCAAACCAAAGGAGATCGGCGTCCCCTTGAAACGACTTAAGGAGCTTGGGTACACCAAAGATTACCTGGGAAACGAGCTTCTCAACGAACAGCAGATCTGCGAACTGAAAGTCCAGGACGTCATCATAGCAGATGCTTGTGCTGAATACTTTGTTCAGGTTTCCAAGTTTATTGATGATTTATTGACGAAGTTTTATGGTGTTAACCGATTCTATAAGGTAAAGAAAAACCAGGATATAATCGGGCATCTCGTTGTTGGACTTGCGCCACATACCTCCGCAGGAGCACTCGGTCGTATCATCGGATTCACATCAGCACAGGTATGCTTTATGCACCCCTTCTTCCATGCAACAAAAAGACGCAACTGCGACGGCGACGAAGATGGCCTCATGCTGCTCATGGATGCGTTGCTGAATTTCTCCCATGCCTACATCCCAGATAAACGGGGAGGGAAAATGGATTTACCCTTGATATTAACAACACGACTCGACCCGTCCGAGGTCGATAAAGAAGCACATAACCTCGATACCCTCTCCCGATATCCCTTGGAATTCTACGAGGCGACCTTACGTCATGAGCATTCGAAGAACCTTGAGTCAAAGATGGGGTTGGTCGCATCACGGCTCGGCACCGAACTTCAATACGAACAGTTCGGATTTACTCACGATACCGATAACATCTCGGAAGGGCCAAAGGAATCGTTGTATAAGACGTTGAAGAGTATGATGGAGAAGATGAACGTGCAGTTGAGTCTTGCTGCGAAGATCCGTGCGGTCGATGAGGCGGATGTCGCCTACAAAGTCATCGAACGTCATTTCCTTCCAGATATCCTTGGGAATCTTCGCGCTTTCAGTAAACAGTCTGTACGTTGTCCCTTATGTAACACGACCTATCGGAGGATCCCTCTTCAGGGCATGTGCACGAAATGCAATGGGAAGTTAACCCTGACCGTCCATGAGATGTCTGTGAAGAAATATCTTAATATCTCAAAGGAGATTGCTGAGAAATACAACCTTCCGATCTATGCACGTCAACGTATCGCTCTTGTGGAGAAATCTATTGACTCTACGTTTGTGAGTGATAAAGTAAAAAACACGAAATTAACTGATTTTTTTTAACAGCTGACAGAATCATAATATTCTTATATCCATCTGCTCATGCTTATTGTAGGTCGGTGTGTATGAGTGAGAGCCCTATTCTTCCGATTGATAAAAAAACTTGGAACAAATGGTCGTTTTACATAAATGTGGTTATTTTCATCATCATCGCTGTGTTCATTTATCTTCTTTTTCTTGATGCGCTCAATGCAGGTAAGGTCTATGGTGACAATTATGAACTTACTAACGCATTAATTGCGGTTATGCGTGATGTTGCGTTTTTAGCGGTGGGCTTGGTGATCCTGTTCGTGCAAATGTTTAACTACTACCGACAGCTTAGCCGTCGTTCCTGGTAGACAATGGCGAAAGGTGTAGAATAGACCGGGGAGCTAGGCGTTCCCTG
>JAFNFT010000074.1 GCA_017885605.1 Methanobacteriota archaeon
ATATAAATCTTTTGTTGATTTTCATAGAAAATCCCCAATATTTACTAGTTTTTTGGCAAAACGCCCTATTTTTACCTGGGAGCGTTCTATGACCTCATTTGAGATTTCAACGAGCAAAGACAGGTATTTTTCATCACAATAAAGACAGCCATCTCTCCCTATAGGAGCATCAAGCCGCTCAGTACTGCAGATCTCGATTATGATTTTTTTCTCTAGTGATTTTACTGCTGAATTTTTAAATCCACATGCTATCGCGGTTTTTAACATCATGTCTGCATGCTGGAGTGTTTCAGCACCTATATGAAGAATCGGGGCTTGCGCAAGTAACCAGAGAAAACCCGTTGTCGCTTTCGTTGCAGCCGCTTGCAGTTCTTTGGGTTCAATGGTTCGATGCCAGATTCCAAGGAAGCATGCAGCGCGCTTGTCACCAATCTGCGGTATCTCTAGTAAGACGATCCTTCCAGCGCAACTGCTTGTGGTATAGAAGCCTTGTACCCTGTTTATCTGGTCAAGTAGTGGGAGTACGCCTTCGTCTACCTTGCCTTTGATGTAAGCATCCTGTAGGGACGTCAACGCGTTTTCCTTTGCATCTAAAAACTCTTTTTTCTTCATGACGAAACGCTTCTGTCAGATATAGAAAGCTTGATATCTCGTTTCTTCAGTTCCCTGAAAAAAAGAGTCGGTGGAATGATTTCCTCAGGACAGAACACGCCTCGTTCCTGGGTAATCCCATTCTCGATCATCTGCGCGGTGATTGAAACAGGATACCCGGTCGTCCGCATCATCGCTGTGATATTATGTTTTGTATCATAATAATCAATCATCAAGTATTCCCGAGACCTCTTCTTTCCATCCTTTGTTCCTTGACTGAGAACTTTTAACAGCACCACATCTTCTCCTGTTGTAGGAACATTTTTTGTAAGCAGTGATGCGAAAACATCTCGAGGAGCAACAGGATGACCCCCAAAGTTCATCTTTGTTGCATCAGCCAGCCCGAGGTCAAGAAACGTTTTGATTTTCTCACAATGACCTGGGTATCGTATCGTCTTATAATCAAGATATGTAATCATAGTATTATAAGTATAAGGGAGCGTCGAGCATCCGCCTGAGGTAAGAAACGCTTCCATCCGTCCAAAGGGTTTCGGGAATTTAAGAGATTCCACCTCTGTCATTGATTTCTTCTCAAAGATCTTCCCGTGATCAAGGATGATTGCATCTTCTACATATTCATTGATAAGCCCATAGGGGGAAAACACGATCTGATAATTCAATGGTGGTTGTGGATGGCGTGGTAATCCTCCAACACGCAATTTAACAGAGTTGACGGTGTCCATGTGATCAACGATATCTCTAGTAATAATCGATACAAGGCCTGGTGCTAACCCTGAATCAGGGATTATCGTCACGTCACTCTTTTTTGCTGCTGAAAAGAGACTTCGTTCGTTTTCAACGATCGTGTTATTCCCGCCAAGGTCAATAAAATGTGTTTTCGTTTGTATTGCCATCTTTGCAAGCTTAAAGTTGAATCGATACGGGAGAGCAGATATAACAACATCAACTTTTTGAAACTGCTTCTTGATCTCATTGGATTTATCAGCGTTTACAGATATCATATTGACGTTTGTTCCCTTGAGAAAGCCTTTAGCTGAGATACGTGTTTGGGTGTCTTTATCACCAATGATGATCTTTTCAAAGCCTGAAAACACACTGAGATCATACGCAACTGCACGCCCCATCATTCCACAACCAAGTACCAACACATTCATGACACGAAGCCTCCATGAATAGTTTTTGGAATATCTCCTATCAATAAAAATTCTTGCTTTACAAACATTTCATAAGCATTATATTCAAAAACCTTATTCGGGAGGCTAAAGGAAAACTGTTTATGGCTGAAAAAATGTGGGATTCCAAGAACGAATCAATGCCTTCATCAAAATTAAAAGAGTTGCAGTTGAAACGATTAAAAGAACTTGTCCATCGCGTGTATACAAAAAACAAATATTACAAGAAGAAATTTGATGAAGCAAAGATAAAACCTGATACGATTAGAACCTTGAAGGATATCGAGAAAATCCCGTTTCTTACGAAGCAGGATTTACGGGCATATTATCCATTCGGTCTTGTGTGCACTGAACTTGATGAGATTATTGAGGTGCATGCGTCATCAGGAACCACAGGGAAACCTGTGGTAGGTCCGTATACGAGAAACGATGTTGAGCTTTGGGCTGAAGTTATGGCGCGATCGTTGTGGGCTAACGGTCTTCGTAAAAATGATGTCATGCAAAACGCGTACGGATATGGCCTGTTTACCGGGGCACATGGATTTGAAAAAGGCGCACAAAAAATTGGTGCGATGGTCATCACTATTTCCTCAGGGAACACGGAGCGTCAGATCGATGTCATGAGGGATTTTGGAGCGACTACACTTGCTTGTACACCATCGTATTCGTTGCATATTGCGGAAGTTGCTGAGGAAAAAGGACTTATACCTACGAAGGATTTTTCACTTCGTCTCGGAGTGTTTGGTGCGGAAGCCTGGAGTGAAGAGATGCGTAAAAACGTTGAGAAACGATGGGGAATCGTCGCTCATGAACATTATGGATTAACTGAGCTTATCGGCCCAGGTGTTGTCTCAGAATGTGAATATAAAAAATTACATATTAACGCTGACCACTTTTACCCCGAGGTTATTGACCCGCAAACCGGCGAAACACTCGAGCCTGGTGCGGAAGGAGAACTCATGTTTACTACGTTGACGAAAGAAGCATTCCCTGCCATACGATTTCGAACAAAAGACCTTGCTTCCATCAGCGACGAAATCTGTGAATGCGGACGAACCTTGCCTATTCAATCACGCATTAAAGGTCGAAGCGATGATATGATGAAGGTCAAAGGAGTAATCGTATTTCCTTCTCAAATAGAAGCAGCATTGATGCAGGTTGCTGGGGTGAGCGATAATTACCAAATCGTGAAAACCCAACAGGGGGATAGTTATTCTCTCTCTGTTGAGGTTGAGCCCTCAGAAAGTCGCTTTAGAGAAGGTCATCTTGATGATTTTGAAAAAAGAGCGGAAGGTGAGATTTACCGGATTTTAAATTTGCATGTCCCGGTTCATGCGATCCCACCAAGGACGATTCCTCGGAGTACAGGAAAGGCTAAGAGGGTTATCGAGCGATAACCATNNCGCAATGAAAGTCGCAATCTGTGTTGGGAAGAGAATCGGAAAGATAACTGGGAGTACCGCTGCGCCGATGTTACTGATGGAGATGTAGAGGCTTGCTGCGATACCTACGTTTGCGTCAGTGACTCCTTTTTCGGTTTCTTGACTGTAAAGAGCTAAAGGCCAGGATGCTTGGAAGCAAGCACCGAAGATGAAAGCAACAAGCACAAGTAGGAGCCAGGTTATGTCTAATTGATAGAGGCCAAACAGGATGAGCCAGAAGAGGATAGATCCTCCTACTGCGATAAGCGTCACTTTTTTCACCCCATATTTCTTCGCCATGAACGGGGCAATAAAAGCACCAATTGCACACCCATAAAGGAGAACTCCAGCAATGTATCCTCCTTCTTTCGATGGATAGAGCGCATGGATAAATGCAGAGATTACCAGTGTAATTCCAACAATGAGGAACCCGATTAATGGGTAGAAGTACGCGTTCCTTGAGCTAAACACCTGTTTCATACCTTGAGCAAACTTCATTTTTTCTACTTTGACACGTTCTTCAGGTGGTGTCGCAGGATGATCTTTTGCAATGATAAGCCAGAGGAAGAATGCTATCACCGCAAGAATTCCAAAGATTAGAAAACCATTAAAAACCTGCGCAGTACTTTTATCAGGTGTAAGAAGAGGCATCAAGAGAGAGCCTGTTCCAAAACCAATAAACAATCCAGATGCGCCAATGCCAATAGGAAGACCTGCGTGTTTCGAAGGGAACCATCGGAACATCTGTGGTGCAAGAGCCACTAGGATCCATGCCAGTCCTATTCCTGCAATAACACTGCTTAATAAAAGTGATTCAAAGCTGTTCAACAGCCACGGTCGAATACCAAAACCAAGTGCCATGAACAGCGCGCCAATAGATATTGACAGCTTTGGTCCTTTTTTATCAATTAATGAACCAGCAGGCCAGGCGAAGAAAATCACAAACATTCCAATAAGGGAGATTAACAGGTGCGCTTCCCAGTCAGGGACACTAAATTGTGTTTCAAAGGTTTTCAACATTGGGGATAACGCAAACCAGTTTGCCCCATAGGTGAAGATCACAAACCAAAATATGCTGACGGTTACCCATCGATATCGATACAGTTTTTGTTCCATAGAATACCTCTCCGGCTCGATGATATCAATGATGTTTTTATAGTTACCGACAAAACCAATCTCAAAAATACAGTTATTTTTTTGTAAAGAAGAAAACAGAGGAAAATTCTGTTCTTTAAATAACGATGTAGATGAAGAAGATGAACCCATCTACTGTTTTTATGACTTCAGAGACACCATCTGCTTTCGCCTTCACTGTGATAATCGCATTCCCAAAACCAAGTATTGGTGAGTTTTCGATTGTTGCACTGGAGTTCACATCAAGGGATGACATTGTCCCTGATAGTGTTTGTCCGGATAGGATAAAATTCCCATCAACAGTAATTGTCCAGACGACGTTTGTCGCTCTCCCTTCACCGACATTGTTCAGTTCTGAGGTGATGGCAAATAATCCTCCTTTCACCGTCCCAATAGTCAGAAGCGGTTTCAAATCGGTAATCGTGACAAACAGAGGAGTGGACCATTCGCTTTCATACTCATTTTGGTCTTTTGCTTTTACTTTTACTTCATAGGTCCCTGGGATCGTCCAAGTATATTGTGTTTGTGTCTGTGTCCCTGATGAGTACGGGCCGAACCAATTGGTGGTATATGATCCGAATTGCCATTGATACCACACCTGATCTTGATCAGGGTCTGTCGTGCTGGTCGTATAGGTATATTCAATGTTGATTCCACCGTTCGCTGGTCCTGTTGGTGTTATCGGTTTCTGCGGTGGGCTATTCGTTCCATCTTGTATCATTGTAGATCCTTCATAGGGGAGATAATTCTGTTTTGTCACCGTGACATACATGGTTCCTGGGCTAGATGGTGCGATGCTAAAGGTGACTTGACCTGCGCTATTGGTTGTTCCCGTGAGATAGACGTCGGTGCCTTTCCATAGACAGACCAATGCTTGATTGACAGGGCTTCCCCCTGAGTTTACTGAGACGGTAAACGATGAACCACCAACTGGCGCTGCCGTTGGATGGGTCACGGTCATGCTGATTGGGTTTTCTTTCCAGATGGGAAGTTCAGGATCGCCAAGCAGTGTCAGTTCTGTAAAGCAATATTTCGATACCTGGGAGGAATCTACTCCATCGTTTTTATGATGGGAGAACGCAGCCCCAAGTTGATAGAGATTGTCTTGGAAGATTGCTTTGAAGAATTCGATATCATATCCCATGGAAAGGGTATTGGTTGATCCAACATAATACCAGCCATATCGTGAGTTCCCGATAAAGGCGACTCCGCCACCATTGCTGTTTTGGACGAAGTGTTCACCGATACAATTCGATGAGTCATACGCAGCAGGGTCACAACCCATGGAATATAAGATTCCTTGTTCATTTCCATTTGTCAACTCATCCATATCGGAATTCCCTAAACCAATGTCATGGTTCACATACCCGGTTCCCATAAAATCTGATCCAGAATGATCCGCATGATTCATGAGATTCTGCCCAGCGTTGAGAGACGCAATCACATTTGTTCTATGATCTCCACTATAGCTATCGTACACGTTTGTCATCGTCCAACTTGAGGGAATGTAGGAATCATCAATATTAATCTTGCATTGTTCTGCAGGGGTGCTACCGTCAAGGTCAAAACCATACAACCCTGCGTTCTTAGCAAAATCAGTTAACGACGGGTTTTTTTCGTACGTGAATATTTTATTGATAAAATTCCCTATCTTGCCAGTGCCGCTCCCTATGCCGGTGACTGATGCGCGACCGACATTAACTTCGCAGACCCAATCAGCATCAAAATCAGCGTAGTACGCATCGTTTGGGACTGGGTCTGGGTCAACTTGTGAAAATGTTTTATAATGGCAGGGGACGACATCGACATCTCCCCCAAGCAGGACGAACATAGTGCCCCAATTCGTATAGACATCCTGGACAAATGCACGGATTTTAGCGACATCGGACCCGCTGTACCCACCGTTGTTATAAATCCAATTGGTAGTGACAATAGTGGCCGGGATGCCTTTTTTTGTTTTCCAGTCTGCGAGTGGCTGGAATGCACTCACCCAGCTATCTTGGGTAATGATGACATAGTCATAATCACCAGGATCAACACCCGCTGATTGCGGATTCTGGGTAGTCCGGAGTACGACATCTTCTGGGTTGATCACCATGTTTTGGACCATGTGTTGATACAGTTCTAATCCGCTGTCTGATATTTTTCTTGAGAGATAATCACCACAGATATACCCGTTCGATCCTTCAATGGTGAACGTTATTGAGGTGATCGTCGTGAGTTTCTTTTGCGCTGGAACATAGTGGAGTGGGTAGATGGTTATTTCAGCAATGCTTTGACCTGCGAGATCATTTTGTCCTGTTATTTCTATATACTGCGTTGGATAGATTTGATTTGATTGGTAGGTTTTCGTATCCGGTTGGACGAATTGGTTCTCATTTTCTGTTTGACTGCTTCGCAGTGATGGTTGCATAGGATAAAGGAGAAATGATCCGTCTATGGTTTGTTGCTTGAGTTCATTGATATGAACACTGGTGATTTTCATATCCTCGGGGAGTGCGATTTGTATGTTTTTCACAGGCAGCATAGGTTTTCCTATTTCTGTAGTGAGCCCCCCTTCATATAAATGAACTGTATCGTATCCATTTTGAGTGTCGAATGAAAAATCGTTTTTTGAAAAAGTTAGTGTAAATGTCCTTTGGTATTTGGTCTGATTTACATCTGCGTTTTGTTGTCCCGGGATCGATGATGGGACAACTGAGATCATCATACTACATATGATCAAGGATAAAACAATAGTTTTTCTGAATTTTTTGTATGGTATTTATTATTCCCCCTAATTATGGTAATGTAGGCTTTGAAGATATTTAAACTTAACGAATGTTAAGAACAAACCTATGGTTCTTGGACCGTTTACCACTATAACGATGCTTAAAAAAAGATATCGAAAAACACCCAGAGGAGAGCCCAGCGAGGCACCAAATACCACGCGGCTCCGAACAAGACAGCCAGGACGGCACCAAATGCCGCCAAACCGCCTCTAGGCATGTTATCCTTTGTCATTCATCCTATATAAACCTATCCTGACAAAACGACAAATTGAAAACAAAAATAAAGAAAATAATCAATAAAACAAACAAAGAAGAAGAAAATTTTTAATCCATTTACAGCTTTCGAACAGTACCTCTATTAAAAGAAAATCGGTGAATCATGATCCGATTTGACGACATAGAGGCACAGGAAACCTCCGGTAACCCTACCGGAGGTTTCTCATAATTAACCAGCACCCTATTATTCTAAGGAAAATATCCTCTGAGCATCATAATAAAAAAAACATAATTTTTATATATGATACATTGTATTTAATATTCGATATTCAACAAAAAAGTCTGGGGGAATACTTAATGAAATATTCAATACAAAAACGATATTTTTTAAAAAATGAACAAGCTGTCTCAGAGGAATTCACGGTCCTTCCTGCACTATCTGTTGTGATGATAGGATTCGCACTGTTCGTCGTCCTCTTAACCCATACCTACATCGCCTATGCAGATCGTATCGATCAGTTGCAAAGTTATCAGACAGCAGATGGACTGTTACAAAAACTGACGAATCCTGATTGTTATTTCATAAAGCGGGGTGGTCTTATTGATTTGCATCTCCTGCAAAATGACACCAGATCCTTACAAAATTACTGTGAGCAGTATATGAAGTCTGGGTTCCGTTTTCAATTACAGCTTCACTGGAACGATCAAATCTGGGATTTCTCTGAATCTTTAAGTTCAAACCCTCTCAATCGTATCGCAGTGTCAAAAGAGATAGGTATCTATCTGAACGAGGCACAAACGATCCCTGGAACACTGACCATTATGCTCTGGAAGGGATCGTGATGAAACACAGACTTTTCTTTGATAATCTGTTTGGTATATCTTTGATGTATGACGCTGTATTTTTTATCATCATGGTGTCTCTTGCAGGAGTGATTCTTCTCCCCGTGTTACGAACAGATATCGCACTGAAAAGCTCTGTGGACAAACACCGTGAAGAAATGGTTGATGAGACCTTACATACTTTCCTTGTGACACGTGCGGATTCTTTTGAGTATAGGTTTTGTGGTAATCTCATCGATGAAATCGCTGGACGCATCGGAATCGATAATGCTTCTGATGGTCTGTATGGGTCTATTACCCACTGGTTGCTTGCGCATGAACAACGTCATAAGACCTATGCGACACTCCTTGCTGAATACCTCGGCTGCCAGTTCAAACTTCCTTTTTCTTTTGTCGGGACCAACCAGCTGAACATCTTCGTTGGTGATTTTGAACAACAACTGAGCAATGAAACCGAACGATTTTTCTCCTCACTTCTTGGTGAAAAGTATCGATATAATCTTTCCGCATGGTGGCACCCGCTCAGAGGAGTACCCTTCGGAGGTGAATTCTGCATCGGTGAGCGTCCACCAACAAAAGATTGTTATGTTGCCCAAAGCTTCTTTATGATGCCGTACACCCCAGTCTTTTCTATTGGTAATCATACCATAATCTTTACGAAACATTGGTTGAAACATCAACTCTTCGACAACGATGTTGGGCTAGGCAGGTCAACAATCCCAGCGATTGCAAATATAACCATTGTTTTTGAGAATTATACCAACAAGCAACCACCGTACGACACAAGGGAGAATGCAACCAGAGCGACAAAGGAGAATCTAAGTGACCTGGTATATGGATTTCTTATCGATGGGATCACCAATGAAACAAACGTGACTGTGTTTCCTGGGATCGTCCATACGACCCTCCAATATGGTTTTGAGAAAATAAAAAACATGACCGGTCAGTTCCTTGATAAAGCGTTGAACGAATCATTTGGGGCTTCGATTCGAACAATCGATCGACTCTTTAGCGATCTGAATTCAAGTGTGAAAAATCCGCTATCACAAACAATTCTCATGATGTTAAACGCAACACTTGGTGGTATGTTTAATGGATCGTTTGGTACGTTGGATGAAGCATTTGATGCCTGTGAGTCCGCAATCAAAGAGCGAATTATTCTGCTTATACAAGAGTATATCGATACATTACTTGAGATTTTTGTAAATACTCTCTTTGATGTCATCGACACAATCATGAATTTTTCAGAGATGCTCATCGATTTATTGTTTGACTGTATCTCTCTGAATAAAGCTGACGTGATGTTGACCATCTGGGTGGTGAGAGAATAATCCGACGAAATTTTTTATCTGAGCAGTCTGCTCGTATTCCTTTCTCCATCATTGGTATCTTCCTCCTGTTTGGAAGCAGTGTCACTACTGTGTACATCTCCCGATTGGAGCTGGAGAAATCCAAAGAGATAGCCCGTTCCCTTGACGTAAGTGAAATAGAAAATCTACTGTATTATTTTGAAGCTGATCTCACAAACGCATTGAACCTTGCAGGAATGAAAGCGTTAAAGGAAATCGGGAAACACCCTGTCATAACCTCTCCACTGGGAACCAGCCAAGAAATAAACCAGTATCGTGTGAAAGCCATCATCAAAGAGGAACTGAATGTGTACCTCACGGGTCACTACCTCTATAATATGTTCTCCGATGGTCATTATGCTATTAACGTAATGCTTCAGAACGAAACCCTGATTCTCACAACAGAAAACATCAGCCTTCAACCCTGTACGATGCAGCTGGAAAGATTTTCGATTCCTACGATTGGACCGCTTGGAACCATGAATTATTCCACGTACCTGGTCGTCTCACTCCCATTGCACATTGAGATACGACAATTGAAGGCGTACGATTGGGATCTTCTCACGACTCGGACCGTTCTTATCTCTTCGATTCTCACCTCACGATATCCACTTCTTGAATGTCTGATGAACGAGTATAATAGGACAATTAATGGCACGTTTTCATCATTATGGACGTACACAACGGTGTTATCAAATCTGTATTCTCTTGCAAGGGGATTCAAACATTACCGTTGTGGAAGACCATTGAATGTGATGGACAACCGTCATCTTTCCGTGATCCTCAACAGCGGGTTGCTACTCGAACAAAGTTTGGTGTTTGGCAGTGTTGATCCCCTCGGCCTTGTTGACCTAGCACGAGAAATAAAACAAACTCTGAAGCAAACACCTTCAGATGCTCTCACAACCTTTAATGATGAGATGGAGGGCGAAGGATATCCTGTTGAGGCTGAAAACCTTACGAAAGGCAGTGCGAATGCCGATGCAGGATCACCAGTCAATGAATCCATCGATATATCTCCTTCCTTTAATCTCTCAGAAATCGCGGAACGAATCCTTTATACTATCAGCAGCGCCACCTTCCACTTCGAGAACGAAGACGGAGAATTTGACGACGAAATCATCCTATTCGACGGTGATGTACAAACCAGGATAAATGAAGTGATACAACATCAAGCGAATCAATCCTTTTACCTCATAGGGGTCACGAAGCATCTCAGTATGAATACAACAACCCTTCATCTCCTGGAAGCAATCATCTCTGAACTGTATCATGACACGATGTCGACAAAGGTCCTCGATCGCTCTATAGTTTTCGAACTGTGGGGGGATTCTGGGGACGGCTGGATTGATGGGGGAAACTCACCATGGAATGCTACCTCCATTCTCCCGGTCTCAAAACAAGAGATAAAACCACAAAAAGGACAGGTCACACCAGGGTGCGCAGTATATGAGGAGCATTATAATGTCTCATACGAAAGAAACCATACCTGGTGGCGGCTCGAGGAGTACTCTGTCAATGGTACGACTATGCAGATCACCGTATGGAATAACAGAACCGATCTGCTCGTCGAAGCCGTAAGTCTTCAAAGCATCCTTCAGCATTGGGCGTCTTACCAAGCATCTCAGGATGATATCATCGATGTCCTCTATCTCAATGAGACACTCAATGATCAGAATCTCGAAGATACCGTGAACACCTATCGTGCAATGTATAACGATTCAGGGCTAGAAAAACAGGAGTTAATCACAACACGGAACAATACAGGAACCAGTGATCTTAATGCTACAGTTCCAGGGATCTATGAAGAATGGGTTCTGGATGAGGCTTGGAGTGCACTTGAAGAGATATTCGACTCGGTACGGCACATCACCCTTGACCCAAGTATCGATGCAGAGCATTACCCAAGCCCCGTCCTGCTTGTTGAGAGCGCAAAAAATGATCTTCTCGCAAAATATACCCAAAACATCTCCGAATACCTTGATTTTTCTCAATATCATCCCGGTCCACAGTTTCGCAGCGTCGGAAAAAAATCAGTATACAATATCCGTGAATGGTACGTCCGTTTCATAGAGAATACGACGGAGACTGTTTTTTCTGAGATCTCTCGTCAGATGACATATGCAATAGAAGTAGCAATACCCGACTCTGCTGGTTTTACGACACAGAATATCACGGAAACATTAGATGATGCATCAGATGCGCTTCGAAATCAATTCACAATCCCATTTGGGTATGATATGAATCTCTCTCGATACGATCATAAAGAAGTATTGCTGTGGAATGAGACCATTCGTCTCGCGGTGGATCAGTACCCTAATTATCTCAATCCCTTTGAGAGAACACCATGGGACAACGAAGAGCTCTGGACATTGAAGATCCGTAATCGTTGCGTATTCGGGCCAACCGGTCTTCCCATCTTACCTCCGTCTCCCATCACTCCTTGGGTGTTGACGATGAATCTCTGGGTCGTTGATGTACAAGGAGAATATCCGCAATTCAAAATCATTGATACTAGTGATGAGACGATCTTTAACCCCTTATTAGGACATGAGCCTCAATCGTATGTACGGGAATTACAAGTCATCTCTGCTGGGAATATCACGCTCGGACAAAACACCCGTCTCGCCTTTGGTTTTACGACGGTCGCGTTTGGGCTTGTTCCCCCATGGGGAATGATGCTAGGGGATATTCAGGAAAACTGGTTTGATGAGCATACCTCTGGTTTTGATGAGGGATGATCCGTATGATTAAATCCTTTGGTATGGCCTTTTTCATTAGCCTTCTCTTTCTCATCTCTGCAGCCCCAATTCATCGTGCAGGCGAATGCACCTATGGGTCGGTGCATGCGCGGTTCCGAATGGTAGATGGAGACTGGGAGAATGCTACTGCTCATCCGATGTTAAAGCGTGGTGAATCCTTCGAGATAAAAATCATTGTACGCGTAAAAACCAATCTGAGAGTCGTCTACCTCAAACTCCATGAATTTGGTACACCAGTGTACGAAGTAATCACCGGTCCATCGACAATGGAGCAACTTCTTGAACACTGGGGACCAACTCAGTCTGATCAATCCTGGACATATGTTTGGAAGATGCGGGTGAAAGCGGACACATCGTGGGTGAATGGATTCAGCCCTTTGGAGGTGTATGTTCAATTTACTAAAAGCGATGACGATGATTCATCGATTACGTTTGATGTTATGAATACTTTTATCATCGATGAACTCTGGGAAAACTATCCACAGGAAACCATCAATGAAAATTTTTCCTCGCAGACGAAAGACGCTCCCAGGCTTTCGAGTTCATCCTTCTTAGCGATAGTCATCATACTCTTTCTCGCAGGAGTCTTCCTACGAGGACGACGACAAAGATAAAAGTTTTTTGGAACCTACAAGGAGAGATGATATACTACATAGGGATCTTGGCGCCATCCCATTCTTTCGTACACCTGGAGAGCAGATGTGTTCTTCTGATGAGCATAGAGTCGTAGAAATACCACCCCTTGTTGACGTGCTATTTCTTTTACTTCATCTAATAATTGGGTGAACACTCCATGCTTCCGCCATGGTTTTTGTACATACACACTTTGAACCCACCAGATTGGTTTGTTCCTCCAGTCGCTCCATTCTACGGTGATCATCACTTGTCCAACGATCGTCTTGTTATCCTCTGCGACAAGATAAAAACCTTTCCTTTTATCTGACAGCAAAGCGGTCACACCTGCAAGGGTCGTCTCATGGTTGAGAAGGATATGTTCGGATTCTTCAGCAAGCGCTATATTCTGTGCGGTGATCGCCTTAGCATCTTTTTTTTGCGCACGTCGTATCTTCATACTAGGAAAAAGAACAACATCCTGTCTTTTAATATTTCGAAAAAACACCAAGATACTATTTCACTTGAACCTTCCTCTTACAGCAGAGGATAGTATGGAAAGGTATGATTGCACGTAGGTGAGATCATCATTGTGAAGGGATTTTTTAAGAAGCTTTATGAAAAATGATGGTCGCCCATAAAAAGAACGTTGTGCCTTTATGCAATACCTTAGAAGTTCTTCCTTGGTATAATTCCCTAATCCTCGGTCTTTATCCGCAGGAATAAGGTATTCGTTTTCATTGATTTTTCCTTCTGAGGTCGCTTGATTCCATAGTTCAGATCCGACCATATACCGTAATGGGAGAAATGAGACTGAATCAAGAGGGAGTGATTTAGCTAAGAGTAGTGTTCTGTCGAAATGTTCTGTTGTCTCGAAAGGTGCACCAAAAATAAACGAACCGATGGTAAAAAACCCGGTGTCATTGCTTAACTGGACTGCTTTTCGTATGGTTTCAACGGTTGTGTTTTTATGATAGAAATCAAGGACATCCTGATTGCCAGACTCTAAACCGAATTGAATATGGGTGACACCAGCCTGTCTCATTTTTTTATACAGTTCTTTGTCTGCTAGGTCGACTCGTGTTGCTGTGACTGAAAATTTCAATTCAAGATTCTCATTGATGATCGCATCGAATAATGCAGCAGCTTGTTTTTTGTTTGCAGGGAAACAATCATCTGAGAAGACCACGTGGTGGTAGCTTTGCTGTTGGATTTCTTTGAGCTCTGCGATAATATTTTCTGTAGAGCGTGTTCGATAGCGTTGCATGTTAATCGAGCCTCGGGAGCAAAATCGGCAGGTATAGGGGCATCCTCTGCTAGTGATTATTGAGGTGAATTCACCTGCTTTCAGATGAGGATTGTATTCGCGACCATAGGTGTAGTGTTTCACGAGATGACGGGCGGGAAATGGGATGGTATCGAGATTTTTGATCAGTTGCGGTGGAGGTCCGTGCTTGATGCCGTTGCTACTCTGATAATGGACCCCTGGTATCTCAGAAAAATCTTTTTCTCTATTGAATGCTTTTTTGAGGTCAGTAAGAATCATCTCACTGTCCCCTTGTACGCATACAGTTGCTTGTGTTTCTTCCAATGCTTTCTCTGGAAGGAGAGTACAGTGTGGACCACCTATGATGATAGGGATATCGGATTCTTGTTGTTTTATCAATTGAATTAACTTTTTTACCGCATTCAACGAGGGGCTCAGTACAGATATACCAACAGCATCTGACTGATGTAATGTGGTCATGAGTCTCTTTTCATTAAAAGGTTCTGCTGAAAAATCAAGGATCGTTACCGTGTCTCCGTCGTTTTGAAGCATTGTTGCGATATACAACAGACCAAGTGGGGGTGATAGTCCGTAGAACACGCGGGAGGTTTGTATAAAAAATGTTTCTGAGGGTGGATAGATCAATAAAAACTTCATATCCGCTCCCTTGTGTGCAACCTAGAGCCTCTCGCGTTCACCATGGGTCTCTTTAAACGATATGTTCTTTATTAAATATTCTGGTTGCATGTACAGTTTAATGGTGATTTTTGTTTGTAAAAATGAATGATTTAGCTGTTGAGAAGAAGGCGCAACATGGGAAACGCATTAGGGAATCTTTCTAGCAGCGCTTGGAGAATGTCTAGTATCGTCAGATGGAACTGATATGGTGTTACAAGAGTGACGGGTATCGTATCGTAATCGCTATTATTTTCACTATTAACGATAGTGATTTGTCCAGAGAATTCGCTTTTTCTCTTTTCCGGTGCAATTACACTCACATTGATTGTAATCGATCCATTTTCTGGTGTGAGATTTTTTCCTTCTAATGGGGTAAATGTCCAAATACCCCAGTCTGGCCAATCGATAATTTTCCAGCTGAGGTTTGATAAAGCAACGCCAACATTTTCCACAGTAAAACTGCCCGTAACAGTCGATTCAGGTTTAATATCGACCCAGCTAAGAGAACCATTGCAAAATAATTTTTCATGGATTTTTTTTCCTGTATTAAGAGTAACTGGAATCGTCGAAAAATCGCTGCTATTTTTAATGTTTTCAACTCTGATTTCCCCTGTGAAGTTTTGATATTCTTGGTTAGGTACAACGACATTCGCCGTGATAAGAACTGGTCCGTCTTCAGGCCTCAGATCTTTTCCTTTTGATGGTGTGAACGTCCACGTTCCCCATGATGGCCATTGGCTAACCACCCAGTTAAGATTTGAACCCGCATCACCAATGTTACTGACCGTGAAACTATCTGTCACTATTTCGTTTGGTGTTACATTTATCCATTCGAGTGTTCCTTCACAGGTTAAATCATCATCTAGGATATCAACAATTACACCTTCAATTACCGTTAGACTGTAGGGAAGTTCATCTGGGATTAGATACCAACCATTATAGGATCCACCCCATCCGAAATTCACGTGATAATAATTATTGGTATTGTATCCATCAACGACAACGTTATGTCCTGATGTCCATCCTTCATTAACTATGGCAAGGTGAGCGGGGAGAGCATCTTTCATATTACTGGATAATCTCTGATACATATCGGAATCGCTTTCATTTAGTAAGGAGATGGTTGTGCAATTGAATCGCTGATACGCTTCGTAGGCTTGGTTTACACCAAACGTCCCTGAACCACTTGCACCATACACTTGGGTCGCCGCAACCCCGCACGCGAAGGTAATTGCTGCCTTGTCATCGTTCGTGGGTGGTATCTGATTCTCATAATGTGATTGAAGTGTTGAAAGATACGTATTTAGTTGTGGAAATGATTTGAAACTATATTGCACATAGTTATTGTCAATCCAATAATTGTTCCCACCATATGCGTGATAATAGTCATCACTATCATCAATAACAACATTCATCGTTGTATTATGATAGTTTAATATCTGTGCCATTGTGACCGCTGGGCATCCAGCGACGCTTCGCGCGCCTCCATGAGCCAGATCAAGTGGGCAGAAATTATTGTAGGGTGCGTTCTGATGCCAATTGGTTAATATCCATCCTTCTGTCGGGGTTGATCCTTCTGGAGGCCATTGCTCAAATTTCCCCGTTGAAAGAGGAGTTCCTTTGATATATGAGTCCCATTGGAGGTGACGCTCTTCAAGTGTTTTCTCTGCTACAAGTTGAATATATTGAAGTCGAAGCGTTAAATCCGCATATAGCAAATCAAAGAGCGGATTTCCATCTATGTTAGTTTGGAAATTGCTGGTAAACGAGTACGCGATGACTGGAGGAAGATCATAGGATCCAGTAACGATGAGGTACCCTGAAGGGTTTAAATCAAACACGTAGAATAACGGTTCTCCTTGTTCATTGGTTATTTGTTTTGACTCTGCTATGAAAAAATTTATCTTGTTTAGTTCAAATAATTTTGCGGTAGCGACTCTTGTAGCGATATCAATGGTTATACCCTGGTTTTTATTTCCGGTTATTTGAGCGCCGTTCATGATCGGGATAAGACCTGCTCCAAGGAACAGTCCAATTACCACAAGTACTGATATTTTTTGCATTTGACGAAATTCAAACATTATTTTTTTTCCCCTTTGATACTAATTGTATATCGGTCATGGTATATAAATATTGATTGAAAATTTTATGCTTTTTAGGTTAACATAGGCGTTTGAGTTCTTCTATTGTTTCAGAAAGGTTGTATTGGATATCTTGTTCTGAGAACTGTCTGATTTTCCATCCATCTGATTGTAATTGTGTTCTGTTTATTTTGGTTTGTTTATCTCTTATTTCGATGGCATATCGATTTCCGTTCACGAATAAAGCGAAATCAAGCGTATAAGGCGTATTTCCTTTCATCGAATAATTGGTAATGATCGGAATGCCATTTTGTTTTGCCTCATTGTAAAAAATCTGTTTTGTTGAGGAGTTCGTTTTAAACGGTTGCGTGTTCATACTTTCAACGTAATCACACAGATTCTTAAGGGGGCCTGTCGTATGTCGACACAGTTCCTGATCACCGATTATAATGAATAAGCTACGTGCTCGTGTGACAGCAACGTTTAACAATTGACTTGTCGTCTGTATCCAATGCAGGGTTCCAGGTTTTACTCCCTGAGAAACTGCTGGTGAAAAAACAATGATATCTTTTTCGTCTCCTTGGAATCGATGAGCTGTGCCGATGGTAACGTCTGTTTCAAAGAGATCTTGGAATTTGTTGAGTTTTTCAATAATCATCTCGGTCTGCGCTCGAAAAAGAGTAACGACCCCTATCGAAGCATGTACGGAAGAAACAACTTCGAGGATTTTGAGTATTTCTTCCACGACTCTTTCTGCTTCTTCCTCGTTATAGGGGCTTTTTGTATGAATGGTTTTTCCTTTTACATGATACCAGAGGATCCTTGTGTGGAACGAGGGATGGTGCAATAGTTTTGTTTCATCGGTCGCTATGGTGAGTTTTCGTCCGTAATAATACTCGTTCGAAAACGAAACGATGTCTGGATGACATCGGTAATGTTCATTCAGTAATAACGGTTGTTCGCTGTGTGTATGGATAATCTGTTCGGCGAAATCATACAGAGAATGTTTTGTGTACGAAAAATTGGTGTAGAGTTCTTCGCGGATATGATATGTGGTCGCAAGTGACCGATCTTGAGTTTCTGTGAGCAGTGATATGTGTTTGAGTTGATAGGGGTCTCCGATAATGACGATGTGTTTTGCGCGGTAGAAAAGTGGTAATGCTGAGGCAATATCACATTGTGATGCTTCATCGATTATCAAGAGATCAAAGATATTATTCTTGAGGGGGAAGCTTTGTTTTGCGGACAGATTTGTAACGACCCACACCGGTAAAAATTTAAGAATTTTTTGAAACACTCGCGCTCGTTGAGTGTGAAGTGGTCGGAACACAGCTTCATCTCCCTTCCATGATTCAAGTTGTTCAGATATAGAAAAATACGTCTGAATATCCTGTTTGTCATTCTCTTTTGCTTCTACGAATTTGTTTACCCAATGATGTTGTAATAACGCTTGTGAGAGAGCGATGTAATCCTTCTGCAACATTACTTGTTTGCTTTTGAGTTCAGTGTACGGAGGTATGGTGAACAATGTTTTTTTTATCTGTTGGATTTCATCGAGAGCCAATTCTTCCTTTTTCCATGCCAAAATCCATTGTAACGCGGTTTCTTTAGTTGTTTGTTTATTCGTTATCGTATTCTGAAGATAGGTCTTGAGGGGGGATGGAAGAAGATCATAATGTTTTCTGAAGCAGTGTTCCTGTTTTCGTTGGTATCGTTTTGGATTCAACTGTTTTAAAATAATATGAGAACTAAAAAATTTTCGAAGATCATCTTGTAACATCAGGGGATCAATCATATCGAGACGCGAATACTTCTCATGTAAGATTAGGTCGTCTGGATGTTGTGTATGGAATAAATCAAGGATAGTCTGAGTTTTTTCTAATGATTCATTGAGGCTTGCGAGGCTGAAAATTTGATTCTGAATGAGTTCGATTTGAGTGGTGACCGTCCACAAGTCTCTACGAGTTTTTTCTTGTAATGCGATCTTCTGAATGTGTTGCTTTAAGAGTTGTTCGAGTCCTGCTCTAGCGTTTCTTCTATGCGCCTGATGGCCCATCCGGACGATGAGTTTGTAGGGTAATATCGTGTTTAATTTTTCAATGACGACATCAACAGCTTTGTTGTTTTTACTGGCGAAGAGAACGGTTTTATTGTGATAGACGGCATTGGCGATAATGTTGAGTACGACCTGGGATTTTCCGGTTCCTGGTGGTCCAGTGATGACCGTTAAAGGGTTATGCAGAGATTTTTGTATTGCGTTTTTTTGAGCGGGATTCAATGAGAAGATCTCTAAAAGAGGTTGGTCATCTTGATTAGTTTTTTTAAGTTGATAATCACCGGTAAGCAAAAGGAGCAGTGACGTTGATGCTAGTTCGTCTAGTGGTTTCTTTTTTAACTGTGCGAGTTCTACGATTAAGTTGTATGTGATATCGGTTCGTTCTCCGAAGTACAGGATTGCTTTGTTAATGAGTTTTTGTGTGATGGTACGTTTGAATGGTTTTTCATCTAGGGTTGGTGTACATTCGGCGCTCGTAAAATGAAGCATTTTGCATATTGACTCAAGTGCGGAAAAAAAGGTGTCTCCTTCTATTTCATGTTGGATGTTTTTAATTTCCTCAGCAGAAAAGCTCTGTTGTGATAGAATATGATGATTAAGTTTTTGTTGAGATGTGTTGTTGTTTAAGACAAGAACATCATCTTTTAGCTCGTACTGTAGTTCAGTGAAAAACAGAGGGCTTATTGTCCCTTGAGGGCCGATCACGACAGGGTATCCATAGAACAATGTTTTGTTTTTTTGCCGAAGCAAAGAGGTCTGAAAAAACCTTTTAACACCTTCTGAGTTCTTGACCATCACCTGTTTGTTGTTGGTGTGAAACAACACTTCCGTTTGGAAGAGGGTGGACAAGAACGAGGTATTTTGCGAGGAGACGTTGAAGGTGACGGACAGCAGATCTTCTTGTTCGAGGCAAGCGATGTAGTAGTCAAGAAGATTGCTGAAGGTCTTTTCAGACATTTGCTTCGGCATTGTCCTCCCAGACAATCGTGTTCATCAGGGGTTTTATTCCCCTTTGAACACAGGGGATAACACTATAATCATATATAAATCTTCTTTTGTATTATAATATAAAGATATTTCTAAAATTATGAAAAACATTTTGTTTAAATCTTAAATTTCTTTAAGGAGTCCACCTTTGATCGCCCATTCATACACGTTGCGGTTGTGGTCCCCGATAAGAATCTCATCACCCATAGTATGTTTCTTTTTAATTGTCCAGATGGTGAAACTTTTCGTCACAACATACTTGGTAAGTCCTGAGGAGAGATACGCTAGGTCCGTGTGGGTGTACTCTGAACGCTCTTTGAGTCGTTGTTGACGAAACATCGAATAATTACCGGTGTAGCTTTTGATATCAGCATCGGCCATGAAAAAAATCGTGTCAGTTACGGTATCGAGGAAATGTCGATCATGGGAGACGACGATAACGGTACCTGTAAAGGAGTTGAGAGCGGTTTCAATCGCGGCTTTTGATTCAATATCCATATGGTTTGTCGGCTCGTCTAACAGCAGGAGATTATACGGTTCCATGATGAGTCGGAGGAAGGCGAGACGCGCACGTTCCCCTCCAGAGAGTTGGCTCACTTTATTATGGATGGTTGTTCCTTTGAAATTGAACTGACCAAGGAGTGCTTTTGCGTCTTCCTCTGCTAAACCGATATGATCTCTGAGGATTTCCTCAAGAAGCGTGTTTTCTACATTCAGCGACAGATGTCCTTGGTCGAAGTACCCCCATTTGGCTCCCTGGCTTAGTGAAAGTTTCCCTTGACTATAAGACTCCTGTTTCATTAGCATTTTTAGGAAGGTTGTTTTCCCGCATCCGTTTGGTCCTATCAGACCGATTTTTTGTCCAGCAAGAATCTCAAAATTCACGTTCGAGAGGATTCTTTTTTCCCCGAAATATTTTGAGAGACCTACACCGTCCGCGATGTTTTTCCCTGATTTCAAAAGGGTTTTAAAATGGAATCTGAGGAGATAGTTTTTCAGGATCGGGTTTTCCACATGTTTGAGTTTCTCGATTTGTTTCATGCGACTATTGATTTGTATGTTGTACCGGTTTCTTCTGGTGATTTTTTTGATCGCTGCAAGCTGTCGTTTCATTTCAACAGATGCTTTCTGGTATTCCTGTTTTTTGATATGCTCCCTGATATTTTTTTGTTCTTCGTACTCTTCATAGGATGCGTCATATAGCTCAAGGTGTGAGCCATGAAATTCAAAGACCCTGTCGACGAGATCATTAAGCAGGTATCGGTCATGAGAAATAATGACAACAGCGCTGGGGATATCAGCGATTTTTTGTTCAAGCCATTCGATTGTTTCAATGTCCAGGTGATTGGTTGGCTCGTCAAAAAGGAACAGATCGCAGTTTTGTGGTTGGATGAGAATTGATGCGAGCGCGATTTTTTGACGTTCTCCACCGGAGAAATTTTTCATCTGCGTGTCAGCGGAAATTCCCGTGATTCCTAGTTCTTTGAGACGCTCGCGTGCTCCCTCGAGTTGTGCGCTTCCGCTTGTCTTACTCATCTGCGTCTGTAACGTTCTGAGCTCATCGAGTATCTCTTGATGACGAGTTGATTCGTAGACGGCCGGGTCCTCTAATTGGTGTTCTAAGTTCTTGATTTGTTGTTGCATAATCTCTGTTTGTGCAGTTCTTGTAAAGAAGTCGTTTATGGTGATGTCCGATCGATGCATCGGGTCTTGTTCAAGAGAGCGGATCTTCAGTCCGTCTTTTTTTTGTACATCTCCACTGGTTGGTCGTTCTTTTCCAAGAAGGATATTGAAGAGTGTTGTTTTTCCACAGCCGTTTGGTCCCAATAGTCCGATGCAGTCCTCCGGGTAGATCTCAAACGTTGTGTTTTCAAAAAGTTGTTTTCCTGCGATGGATTTACTCAGGTTATGCACTTGTAGTATGGGGTCCATGGTTGGGAGGGTAATCTTCTTCTGTGGTATATGGTTTTAGGTCTGTTCCGTTTCTTATAAAAAGAATAGGAACTCTGCGGCAAGGATCCCAAGGCAGGCAAGCAAGGTGACTGGAGTGACGAGAAGACCGTAGGTGACAAATTCTTTGAAGGTGAGTTTCACATCTTTATCACGCAGGATGCTCATCCACATGATACCAGCGAGTGCCCCGATGGGTGTGATGTTAGCCCCGAGGTTAGAACCGATGGTGGTAGCAAGGACTGCGGGAAGAAGGGTTGTCTGGGATGCAGCAGCTGCGATTGGAACAAAAGCTACCGTCATCGGGATGTTATTGAGGATGTTTGCTGTCAAAGCGGAGGAGATGCCATAGACGAAGGTCGTGATGGTCGTGGACGTTCCGCAGAGGTTGTTGAAGAAAACGCCAATGTCGTTGGTGATTCCGTATATCCTGAGCGCTTCTATAGTGATGAACAAGGAAAGAATAAAAGGGATGATGCTCAAAGGCATTTTTTTGATGGTAGTCTCGACCGTGAAATATTTTTTATTCAGATGTTCTTTCGTGATAGCAACTAGGGTATCTCGTAGAATGAGCAGAAGGAGGAGCGCAAGTCCGAATCCTAATGAGATGATCCACATTTCTACTCCGATGTACGGGGCGATTGCGAGACAAATGATGCAACCCGCGAGCATGGAGAGCCCAAGGATCATGCTTGTTGGATCGGTGATCGCGGTGCGAGGGTTTATTGTCTCTATCTGTTTGAGTGGTTGGTTTATTTTTTTCTTGAAAATAGTATAGAGGAGGATCATGTTGATGAAACCTGCTGCTAACGAGGGGAGCAGCATCCATTTGGTGTACTCGTCGAATCGAAGGTTGAAGGCTGCGGCAAGTACGATGTTGGTCGGATTTCCGATGTATAACATCATGCTCCAGGTGTTTGCTGCGAAGAATTCTGCGATGAGGTAGGGTTTTGGGTCGATCCCTGCGTTTTTTGAGAAGTAGTAGATGAAGGGTGTGAATGTCAGGATAATGATGTCGTTTGAGGTGAAGATGGTGAGAAGGGAAACCGTCAGGTATAAGGAAAAATAGAGTCGACGTCCGTTTCCACTCGCATATTTGAGGGCGACCCGGGCGCAGTATTCGAAAAAACCTGTGATATCCAAAAAAATGCTCAGAAAGACCATGGAAAGAAACAGCACTAAAATCCCAAGGGGGTTCAGGCTTCCGACGCCTCCAAGCCCGGTGAGGATCTGTGAGAAGTTGAGAATGCCGAAAAGAACAATCAGGATCGGGCCGAGCAGGGCGCCAAAGAAATACGTGTCGATGCGTATGTTTCGCATCCCGAGTCGAAGGTAGAGATATCGTCTTCTGAGAATAAGGTAGATGGTGACAATNNTGTTGGTTTTTTATAGAAATTTATATATATATAGCAAGTATTATGTATACCATCCAAAAATATGCTTGGAGGAAATAAGATGACCATGAATAATAGAAAAATGAATAATTATTCCTTAATGCGCATAAGTACGGTCTTTGTTCTGACCGTTGCCCTGGTGACCTCAACGCTCGCTATCCCGTTTATGCCACGTACGGGAGCGGAGCCGCTAGCTCCACCGAATAAACCTAACACCCCTGATCCAGCAAATCGTTCAACAGGTGTTTCTATCTCTGCTGATTTAAGCTGGAACTGTAGTGACCCTGATAATGATACCCTGAAGTATGATGTGTATTTTGGGACCACAAGCCCACCTAAAAAAATAGTAACAAATCAATCTAAAACAAGCTATGACCCAGGGATTATGAATTATACCATAAAATATTACTGGCAGATCATCGCATGGGATAATCACAGTGAAACAAGCATTGGGCCACAGTGGGAGTTTACGACAGAAACAAATGTGAACACTCCACCCGTGTTCGGAACACCTTCTCCAGCAAATGGATCTATCAATAATCTTTTGAGTCTTACCTGGAGTATCCCGATCAATGATCATGACGGGGATCTCTTCTCTTGGACGATTCAATGCAGCAACGGACAAAAAACTAATAAAACTGGTGCATCCAATGGAACGAAATCACTGTCTCTTTTAGGTCTTGCGTATTCAAAAACTTACAAGGTGTGGGTGAATGCGACTGATCCTACCGGCAGTAATTTGTATACAAGAAAATGGTACACCTTTACCACAAAACAGTCACAAGCAATAAACGTTATAATTACGAAACCATTGGAAAACAAATTTTACTTCAATGATGCAGAAAAAATGGACTTATCAGGAAATAAAACGATTGTCTATGGGAAGATTACGATTGAAGCAAATGTCACTTCGAATGCAGCTATCGATAGAGTAGAAATCTATGCAGATGGAAAGCCGATTGCAAACCTAACAAACGTAACTGGAAATACAATTAGCTATCTTTGGCAACCGATCATCCAATTCAATAGTGCTCTTTCACTAAAACGCACCATAACAGTAATTGCCCATGATAGTGAAGGTAATAACGCCAGTGCGAATATCACCATCACAAAATGGAGATTTCATCCTCTCCCCTGGATAATTGCAGGGATGGCGATTGCATCACGGTTTGTGTTGCATACCACGGTGGTAGGACTGTTCTACAATGTTCAGCAGTCACGATTCAGTGTCTCGTTCTACGCGCTTCGAGCACACTATAAGACCGTTGGTCCGTTGCAGATGCGGAAAGGAAACATCCACTTCAAGCATTGCACAGGTGGTATTCTCATCGGGCCGACGACACTGACTAGGATTGGTCCGTTCCATAAATTCGCAATCGGATCATTCACCTTCATCGGAAATGTCAACGCTGATAAGATAGGGTTTGGGGGCTCACTGCTTTCTCGGATCCTCCAACGTCGATCAACCGGAAGCAATCTACTCAATCAATAACAACATCTTAACTCATAAAAATCGAGAGACACAACCTCTTGGTAACCAGCTCTTCGCTGGTCTCTTCTTTTTTTTAAAAATCATTCATTCATTCGTACAACGTTTCAACCAACGGATTTCTCGCCACCTCAGACTCAACAGAAGGATCAGCGATTTCTAAGTAGATCGGGTTCAGTGATCCGGTTGGCTTTACTGTGATTTTCCCTGTCGCCTCCAATTTCTGTAACTTCTGCAGATGCTTCATTGTTTTACGTGTCTTATCAACGATCTCAGCAATCGTTGTTGTATCCCTGCTGATCTCATCGATGAATTTACTATGCCACCATATCACATATGTTTTCAGCATANNAAAACCACCTGAGGTGCAATAATGGAGTTTATCGATGTGATCAAAGCCAGGAACAGCGTACGTGAATACAGTGAGAAACAAGTCGAGGATGAGAAAATCAACTATATCTTCGAATGCGCGCGGCTTGCGCTATCCTGGGTGAATAAACAATGCTGGCGATTCATTGTCATAAAAAATAAGGAGACCATTGAACAAATTGCAAAAACAAGTGTGATTAACCGCTGGCTGAGGACCGCCCCGGTTCTTCTTGTTGCTTGCGCGGATCCTGCCGATAGTGGATCGAACAATTCTCAAGAGTATTATATGGCGGATGTCTCGATAGCGTTTGATCATTTAATTCTTGCCGCAACCGATATTGGATTAGGAACCTGTTGGATCGCGGGTTATAATGAGGAGAAAGTAAAAGAACTGCTTGAGGTTCCGAAACGGATACGCATTGTCGCACTCACTCCCTTGGGGTACCCAGTGGACAAAAGAGGGATCACCGAACAAATCACGAAAACACTTCTCAAAGCAAAGAAAAGAAAAACCCTTGATGAAATAGTTCATTATGAGCATTGGTAAGATTCTCCATGCCTTTAAATAACTGATTTCTTTTGTCCTCCACAATTCATGACACCATCCGACGATACAAAAAAATCATTTTCACATAAATTTTTTTATTTGATAATCCTGCTTCCTATTATATTCTGGGCGTTTGCGTTTCCCTTTATAAAAATCGGATTAGAAGAGCTCAGTCCGGTCAATCTTACCATCCTNNGGCCTGGTGGTGTATCATCTTGGGTTGAACTACGGTGAAATGTATATCTCTCCTTCTGTTGCAAGTCTGATTATCGCGACGATCCCCGTGTTTACCGTTATTTTCGCGACCCTCATTTTAAAGGAAAAAACGACGAAAAAAATCGTCATCGGTATTACGCTGTCGCTCTCTGGTGTGATCATCATCTCCCTGACTGGTACTACAGGAAACCCCTTTGAAGTGTCGTATCTTTCTGCTGCATTAGCGGTACTAGTCTCCGCTATTGTCGGTGCTGGGTACACCATTGCGGGGAAAAAACTCTTAGAACGATACTCAGCCTTTTCTCTCACCGTTTATGCCTTTCTCTTCGGGTCTCTTGGTCTGTTACCTTTTCTCTCCTCATCATTAATAACAGAAGCAACAACATTATCCTGGACTGGATGGGGTGCGGTTCTCTTTTTAGCATTATTACCAACCGTGGTCGGATATATCCTGTGGTATGTCGCCTTAGAGATAAAAACCGCTTCGGAGATCAGCGTGTTTCTGTATTTTATCCCTGTTCTCTCGACGATCATCAGTTATTTTCTTTTTCAGGAACCAGTCACTTGGTTGTTTATCCTAGGCGGAGTACTTGTCATTGGTGGTCTCATCATCGTGAATATGAAAAAATCAGTCTCAGAGAAAACAACACAGGTTTGACACACACGCATCAGATGTCTTATTAACCCCTTTTTCTTTCTCACAACCCGTACAATGATTTCAGTTCAGAATCTCACCAAACGGTATGGGAAAATTACTGCACTCAATAACGTATCGTTACAGTTCGAAGATGTGAATGTCATCGCGATCATGGGGGAAAACGGTGCAGGAAAAAGCACGCTTCTTAAGATCATCGCAGGGATTTTACCCTATGACTCCGGTAATGTGACGATTGATTCGTATTCGATTGTGGCGCAGTCACTTCTCGCACGACAACGACTGGGGTATCTCCCTGAAATGCCTGAGCTGTATGACCGCATCACCGGACGGGAATTCCTTTTTTACATTGCCTCATTACGGAAACTCCCAGATGCTGAACGTATCATCACTGATCTTTCTCAGATGATTGGGATTGATACTTCTTTGGATTATGAACTCGGTGGATATTCTAAGGGTATGAAGCAAAAAATCTCCTTGCTTTCTGCGATCATGCACCAACCACAAAACCTTCTCCTTGACGAACCGGTCTACGGCCTAGATCCGCTCGCATCACGAACAATACAAGATTTTATTAAAAAAAGAAAAGGAGCAACAGTCCTTGCGACTCATTCGACCCAGCTTGTCGAACATGTTGCAAACTCTGTCTATTTCTTAATGAACGGGAACGTCATCGCTTATGACACCGTCTTTAACCTCATGAACCGCCATGGAAGCATTGAAAACGCGTATTTTTATTTTAAGGAGCATTAACGGTTCCATATTTTGATTTGCTTTTTTATGAAATCTTGTTTTTCTTACACAAAAATGATACCTATAGTTACTATCATCGGTCAATCTTTGATACGGTTTTAAGACTCATGTTTTGTGTTAATCAGCAGCAAAAAATCCTACTTCATAGTATTCATTCTGATATTGTATGATCTCTGTGTCAAAAAAATCTAAGATACCTCTTAATCGATTCATTTCTTCCTGAGGAGTTTCTATTCCTTCATTGGTGAGTATTGCTTCTTTTAAATGAGGAAAATTATTCATTTGTTGTTCGGTCATGTTTATACTATTGTCCGGTTCTCCACTTATTTTATTGACTCCTATACCTTGTGATTGACAACCGCTTAACCAAGTAGTCAATAGCAGGGCAAGAATTCCTATGATTACGGTTTGCTTTTTCATATACTTTATTTATTTTTCTAAATCTTTCTTCATTTCATTGTATTGTTCTTTTATAATCTCACCTTTTACATATCTTATTTTTAAATTGTTTAATGATTCACTTTGAGACTTTCCTTCTCTGTGGGTTTGTTTCATTGACTCTATCTAAGTTTTTCTGAAGTAATGGAGAGTCCACATAATTATTACAATCATTTCTAAAATAAAAGCAAGTACAAAAAGAAACACTCCAGCAGAAATCCCTTCGAAAAAACAGATAAATGCAATGATGATTAATAAAACAGCTACTACAACACTTGCTCGCATAAATTTCTTTGTATCCATTTTTCGTTTCCTCGTGTAAGTTTTGCAATAATCCCTTCTTTAAAAACATATCCTTAGAAAAAGAAGCATTGATGCGGTTTTAAGACTCAATGATTTTTTGTGAGAAATTTTAACTACGTAATTTAACTAAGTTGCATCACACTAACTAACTTGCATCACACAAAGTTTATTAACAATCGTTAATTCGGGAGTTGTTGACTCCGGAGAAAAATTTTTTTTATTTCCATTTAACTTTTTCCTCCCTTGCTCCGGAGCCTTACATTCACTCTATACTTAGAACCCTATTTCTCGATGCAAAACCTGACTTTACAGAAGAAAAACAGGCATTCTATATACTATTTTCCATCATTTTTCTTTTTAGGATAAATTGTTTCCCTTTAATAGAACCTGCAGAAGTCAAAGGTATGACTGTAACTAATTCCCAACCATCTTTACCCAAATCATTTAATTTTTTTATCCATTCGGCACTAACTGACCACACTTCAACATTTGTTTTAACACTAAAAATTGTATATTCCCAGTTTGTCATGGTTTTCTTCTTTTTCGTTGGACTGTCTTCAGAGGGTTCTTTTTTTCTTTCTTATAATCACTTCTTCGAATGTTCATTCCATTTCTTAAACACTATTACACATTTTGACTTTTACCCCTGACTTTAGAGAAGAAAAAGGTCAAGCATTGACACGGTTTTCATAATCTTTTACCAGTGGCTTACAATTTTTACTATATTGTTGATTGCTACGTCGAATGTTGTTGGTGAAACAACATTCCACTCCGTATCATTCCACCGAGATTCATTTATTATTGTCCTGTTATGCCCCTTCAAGTCTTCAACTTGAAATTTCACCCATTTTGGGTCAAACAGATAATAGTCGTGTCCATCATTGGCAAGAACATAGATAGGAAACTTCGTTTTTAGAATTTCATGCATTTGATCTTCCGTAAAGGTAAATCCTTTCTTGTTTTCTTCCTCTGCTTCTATAAACCCTCTCTTTCCACCATCTGTTATCATCTTCAATTCGAGTATAATCGAGTGACTGCCTTCAACCATTAAGTTGAAAGTTCCGCTTTTAAAATTTATCACATTAATTCCTTTTGCATGAAGGTCACGAATTACTATAGTTTTTAGGTCTTCTTCATTCATAATGCCTTTTACCTCCACTCCGTAGGCTTGTAGCTATTTCTTCATTAAAACCTATCCTTAGAAACAGAAGCATTGACACGATTCTAACCCATGGTTCTTTGCCCGTTCCGCCACAGCGGGGGCAAGTCATTCAGCGTTGTCCATTGAATAACTCTCTATTATATGTCCTAGTTTCTTGAACCTTCTTTATCAAACTTCGTAACATACTGCTTATAGCCGCACACCGGACAGAACCAGAACCGTATATCGGTGCCTTCATTATGTTGTTTCATCGGAATATTACAACACTTGCACATATCATTTGATTTCTGTTTCTGCATTTTCTTATTCTCTGTTACTATCAAAACACCACACACTTTAAAAACATATCCTTAGAAACGGCT
>JAFNFT010000075.1 GCA_017885605.1 Methanobacteriota archaeon
GATTAATATAGTGTTGAACGACTATGTATTTCAAGCCTTATTGAGCGGTACAATATGCGTGAATTAAAAAAAGATACGCGTCCTCGCCCCGAGTCATTTCTCGACCTTATTCGACGGGAAGGACGAGGAAATCTGAAAATATTCCTCGGTTTTGCACCAGGTGTCGGTAAAACCTATCGGATGCTTCAGGAGGCACACCAATTAAAACAGAAAGGCGTTGATGTTGTCGTAGGTATCGTTGACACTCATGGCCGAAATGACACGGAAATACTCCTCGAAGGACTCGCACAAATCCCACCACGGAAAGTAAACTACAAAGGACATGAGCTCTTTGATATGGACATGGATGCAGTACTTGTGCTTCTCCCTGAGTTAGTTTTGATTGATGAACTCGCACATACGAATGCACCTGGTGGTCATAATGCGAAACGATGGCAGGATGTTGAAGAATGTCTGGCGATGGGTATCAACGTTATGACTACCATGAACGTCCAGCATATTGACAGCCTTAATGACGATATTGCGCGGACAACGAAAGTACGTGTGACTGAAACGGTTCCTGATAGATTCCTTGATACACTCGCTGACGAAATCGTTGATGTGGATCTACCTGTTGATGAGCTTTTAACCAGACTTGAAGAAGGTAAAATTTACCCGCGAGAAAGGATTGCAACGGCGCTTCATAATTTCTTCCAATTGCGGAAGCTCACTGCGCTTCGCGAACTCTCTTTGCGTGAAGTAGCAAAGAGTGTTGGTGCAAAAGCCGCAAAAAGAGAAGCCACTCTGCCTGAGGGATCTCGTGGTGAGGTTCCAAAGGAGCGTGTATTAGTGGCTGTTAGTTCGAATTCTAAAAATGCATCCTCGTTAATTCGGAAAGGTGCGCGGTTAGCAGGAGAGCTTAATACCGATTGGGATGTAGTTTCTGTCGAGTCTTCGAGGGACAATGAAAGGACACGAACAATTGAGGAATCACAACGTCTGAATGACAACATGGACCTTGCCAGGTCACTTGGAGCAAAAGCTGTGAGACTTAAAGGTGAAATTGTACCGCATTCAATCCTTGATTATGCACGGGAAAATAGAATCGGAAAGATTGTTGTGGGAAAAACATGGCATCCTTGGTATAAACGATTATTCAAAGATGATATCATGAATCACATCTTGAGGGAATCGGGATCAATAGATGTGTATGTGGTGACTTCTGAGAATCCTAAGAAGTTTCACTTACGGTCATAAAAAAATTGAGATTTTTCGGGGTTCCCAACAGAAGAAAAAATAGTTCAAAGTGCAACAGGTAGATTTAATTTTAAATAACCGTGCTAATTGTTGGCAATAGCCGCTGGAGGGCTACCGAGCTAGAGTTCAATACCTACTAGGGATTTAAGCACCGATTGACCTTTAATTATGGGTTCAAATCTCTTTTTTCAGACTAAAATTTATACTTCGTTATAAAAACTATGTTTTTCTCCTGTAAAAAAGGAAAAAATGCAGGGGAAGGGATTTGAACCCCTGGATATAAAAATTAGATAATTTCATGACTAAATGATAATAGGTTTTTAATTCCTGGAAATAGTGCTCCTGTCGGGATTCGAACCCGAGTCGAAGCCTCGAAAGGGCCTCATGATTGGCCGCTACACCACAGGAGCAGGTTATTAATCGAAATAGCCCCGAGAGGATTCGAACCTCTGTCACTGACCTTGAAAGGCCAGAATGATTGACCACTACACTACGGGGCTAACTATTAGGTCGAGTGTAATGGGTCCGGGATAAGAATTATCCTATATAACTTTTTCACGTTTGTGAAACCTTATATCATCCAAATGAGTTTACCTCTGATAAGGTGTGCTCGTTGGTAGATATTAAGCTCGTTAATAAAGTCTCTGATGAATTGAAAAAACATCAGGTGACTGTCGCGACTGCGGAATCATGTACCGGTGGTCTTCTTGCACACACATTGACAAATGTTTCTGGGAGTTCTGAGTATTTTGATCAGGGTGTAATTTCCTATAGTAACAAGGCAAAACAAGATGTCCTGGGGGTTCCTGAAGAAGTATTAAAAAAATATGGTGCTGTAAGTAAACAGGTAGCGGAGTTGATGGCGCAAGCTATACGACAACGGGCATCGGTCGACTATGGTCTTGCGACAACTGGGATTGCAGGACCGACCGGTGGTACTAAAGACAAACCAGTTGGATTGGTGTTCATTGCCATAGCAACGAAGGACAGCGTCGTCGTCAAGCGATTTCTCTTCTCCAGGGATCGTCTTGCCAATAAAGAAAGCACTTGTACTGCTACTTTGGAATTACTGTTAGATCTGCTCTCTCGCGAAAAGAGTTGAAAAACGTGCTGATGATAGATGGATCCTACGGTGAAGGTGGTGGACAGATTGTCCGTACCGCGGTTGCGTTATCGGTTCTCACCAAGCAACCAATCGAGATTACCGATATAAGGGCAGGACGTCCGATTCCCGGGTTACGACCGCAGCATTATACCGCACTCTCTTGTATACGAACCATCTGCGATGCAGAGGTAGAAGGCCTTTCCGTTCATTCGACAAACCTAAAGTTCACTCCTCATGACGTCAAACCAGGGGTCTATACCTTTGATATTGGGACTGCAGGGAGCATGACACTGGTGTTCCAGGCATGTTTGCTCAGTGCGTTTCACGCCTCAGCACCACTCACCATCATCCTACGAGGAGGAACCGATGTGCGATGGGCGCCATCATGGGATTATTTTGCCCATGTGTTCCTTCCCTTGATATCAAAAATCGGCATCAGGACGGACACCCAATTGCTCAGACGCGGGTACTACCCGACCGGTGGTGGAGAGGCGACACTGACGATTCACCCCGTTGAAAAACTTATTCCGTTCTCTGCACAGGAACCACAGAGCTTTACAGAAATGTCTGGTATTATCCATCGCGCGAACCTTCCAGATCATATCAGCACGCGTATGAAACATGCTGCGATAAAGACCGCGATGAAACGGAATCTTCGTTCCTCCATCCAAATCGAGACAGCGCCCTCGTCATCGACTGGCACAGGAATTACCCTCTGGTCGGAATCAGATCAAACAATTCTTGGGTCAGTTGTACTTGGTGAAAAAACCCTCTCCGCTGAAGCAGTTGGAGAAACCGCGGCAAATCATCTGATCCAGGAGATTAGTAGTGGAGCGACTCTTGATTGCTATGCAATTGACCAGATACTCCCCTACCTTGCGCTCGCACCGAAACCATCAACCTGTCTCATCAGAGAAATCAGTAACCATACTCAGACCAATATGTGGCTCATCAAACAATTTTTCTCTGTAGATTTTGAGGTAACGCCACAACAAAATGCTGTTCGGATTGTTGTCAAATAAAACACAAATTTAAATACAAACAGGAGATTTGTTTATTGAACGAACAGATTCAAAAAAAAATAGGATGCTTATCAAGTGATGGGAATGCAAGAAATAAAAGAAAATGTTATAGATGAGAAACCAACAATCACTCCATCCGATGATCGCTATCATACATTGTTCGAACGGATCAATGCTGCAGCGTTTCTGACCAGTTTTGAGGGACAAATCCAAGAAGCAAACCAAAAATCCTATGAATTTCTCGGGTATGATTGGAGTGAACTTCTCCGTTTGACATTACAAGACGTCCTCTCGAAAGATGTCGATTGGAAACAATGTCGTGATGAGCTTGCTGCCCGTGGGTGCCTGACGTTTGAATCAGAGACGGTCTGTAAAAACGGGAGTCATTTCCCAGTGGATGTCAATATCTCGATTTTCCGGATGGATGGGTCTCTGATGATGTTCGTGTTACTCTGGGATATCACAGAGCGGAAAAACCAGGAAAAGCGATTGAAGGAGAGTGAAAAAAAATATCATGGGTTGTTTGAATATACGACCGATGGGATCTTTGTTCTTGATGCCCATGGTGATATCCTTGACATCAATACACGCATGTGCGAGATCCTTGATGTGATGAAATCCTCTGTTCTAAATAAAAATCTGTTCAACATGGATCTGTTAACAGCACGGTCTCTCCCCGTGGTGATTCAACAGTTTGAACAACTCCTCTCAGAAAAAGTCGCAGCGAGCTATACAACGGAGGTAAAGAATCGCCAAGGCCGAGTCTTAGAGGTAGAGATTAGCTCGTTTTTCTTAGTAAAAAAGGATAACGAAGTTGATAATTTTGTGTTGATTGTCCGTGATACCACTGCAAGGAAAGAATCCGAACAGAAACAACGACAGGAGCATGAATTATTCAAGACCTTGCTGAATACTCTTTCAGATTCAGTCTCCTTTAAAGATGATCAACATCGGTTTATTTTGGTCAATAAAACAAATGCTGTCTATGGGAATATCACTCCAGAGGAGGTAAGAGGGAAAACCGATTTTGACTTCCTTTCAAAAGAACAGGCACAAAGGATCCATGATGATGAAGATGCAATCATGCGTTCTGGGCAAGCGATTGTCAATAAGTTTGAGCGAGTGACCCTTGGTGATGGTATCGAGCGTTATCTGTTCGTCACGAAATACCCACGATATAACGATGAAGGAGAGATCATTGGGACGATAGGATTGTCAAGTGATGTAACTGAATGGAAGCATACGGAGGACGAGTGTGCGAAAAATCATGCGATGTTACAGACACTGCTAGATGTGATCCCTGATGCGGTGTGTTTTAAGGATAGTCAGCATCGGTTCGTGTGTGTGAATAAAGCGATGACAAAACGGTTTATGGTTCAGCCTGAGATGATGATAGGCAAGACAGATTTTGATTTTCTCCCAGCGGAAGAAGCACAAAAAACTTTTGAAGAGGACATCCAGCTCCTACAGACGGGGACATCGATGATTGATTGTATTGAACGGATTATTGAGAAAGACGGTTCTGAGCATTGGTATTCGGTGACAAAAGTCGCTTGGAATGATCCAAGCGGGAAGATCATTGGCACGCTTGGTCTGTATCGTAATGTGACGGAATTGAAAAAGATACAGGAGATAAAACAATAAATTGATTGTATTTACTTTAGTTATAATCATGGGGGGAGGGGGACGTTGTTGTTTTTCCCTATTATCTGGGGGTTTTACGCTGATGAATTGGTGTTTTTCTCTGGGATATAGACAACAGATAGAACAAAAAACATCTACGAAGGGAATGGAACCGGTTTTTCTCCTGTAGAATTCTTTCGTTCTTATCTTTCTTTTCCTTTCAGATGAGGGAAGTTTCATATGGGTATTTCGAGAGAAATCCTCCTTATGATAATATTATAACAAAATTTATATACTAACTAAATCAATATAAGTTTAAGGTTTGATGATGGGGGGCGATCCCTATTTTTCCCATCTCTCCTCACCACCTCCTCCCGGCCTCCCCATCTTCACCTTACATACACCTTCTTTTTTTTGGAAAACACGGTTTCAACGATAAATTTATATTCTGTTTTCTCCCTTTCAATTCTTATGGGAACTTGGGGTTTTCAAATGAAAAAAATCCTTTCAGTGCAAATTGTCACCTGCTTCGTCGCTTGCGTTCTTTTTGGTACACTGTTTATGGGATCACCCTGTCAAGCCATCGTTAATGATGATATCACATACGGTATGCAAGAACCACCAACACCACCGCAACAGCCATCAGATGGTCCAGGCGGTTCGAATTACTCTCATGCTGGTGTGCGACAATCGCGATATGGATGTGGTGTTCGTGAGTTTTGGATTTTCGAGCCAAGTGATCCAGTCCCATCATCCGCTCCTCTCATTGTGTTCAATCATGGATGGAGTGCGTTCTTTCCGATATATTATAAAGAATGGATAGTCCATCTGGTAAAACGCGGTAATATCATTGTGTATCCTCGGTACCAATTGACTTTCATGATTGGAACCCGTTCTGCGACCCACAATGCGATCTATGCTGTACAACGAGCGATTGCTCTCCTTCAAAACGGGAAACATGTCATGCCTGATCTTGATAAATTCGCAATCGTTGGTCATTCCCTGGGTGGTGGTATCACCGCTGAGATGGCTGCTCTTGCAGCAGATGAAGGTCTTCCGAACCCAAAAGCGGTCATGCCAGTGCAACCATTTATCCGTCTTGACACGATGATGAAGGATTTTCATACTATCCCAGCCTCCACGCTGTTGTTGGTGGTCGTCGGGGAGAACGACACAATCGTTGGGAACGATTCAGGCAAAACGATTTTTACCACGGCTGATCAAATACCTCTAAATCGGAAGGATTTTATCATTCAGCGGACGGATCGACATGGGTCACCTGCGCTTGTCGCAGATCATCTCGCTCCTATGTGTATCCCCAAGAGCTCGTTGGTCGATGCAATGGATTATTACAGTACCTGGAAATTGTTTGACGCGTTGACTGATTACGCGTTCTATGGTATCGAACAAGAGTACTGTCTTGGAAATACCACCGAGCAGCGGTTTATGGGATACTGGAGTGATGGCGTCCCTGTGCGGGAGCTTGTGATTACCGATACTCCTTGATTTTTTTCTGGGATATTCTTTCGTTTTGTCGTTTTCACAGGCTACGTTTAAATATGTTCACTGGCAACAGATATCATGCTATTAAATGACAATAGCAGGATATGAGCGAGATGGTGAACAAGAAAACCAAAACAAAAAAAACCAAAACAAAGAACAAAACCATGTATGACGAGGTCGTGACCGTTCAGGATGATCTTTTTGATCGATGCGTACGAAAAGGACTCATCGAAAAAACAGCCTGTGGGTATTACTTTACCCCGGAGTTCTTCGAAACGTTAGACATCTACGATGATGATTAATAACGAAGAAGAACGTTTTTACCCCTTTTTTTTCCTCTTTTCAATCAAGTACGTTATCGTTTTTTCTTCTGCTTGAGTTTCTGTCTTGTGTACGGCAGGAGACCGCCAGCATCACAGATTGCAAGGATTTCTTTGGGAAGTTTTGGAAATGAAAAGGTATTCGACCCAACTGAAAGAGTCCCTTTTTGAACATCAATGGAGACTCCGTCTCCTTTCTTGTATGCTTTGACCGCCTCAGGACATTCAATGAGGAGCAACCCCTGGTTGATGGAGGAACGATAGAAGATGCGCGCAAAACTTTCTGCGATGACCGCAGCGATGCCGACTGCTTTGAGCCCCAGGACCGGTTGTTCCCGTGAGCTTCCACAACCAAAGTTCTTGCCTGCGAAAATAAGATCTCCTTCTTTGACGTTTTTAGCGAACAAAGGGTCTAAATCCTCAAGGAGGTGTGGTTTGATTTCTTCAGCGGTACTGCAGGTATAGGTGTACTTCCCGGGGAAGAGCATATCGGTGTTAATGTTATCTCCGTACTTCCAGATCGTCATTTTTTTGCCTCCTTCCTAGGATCGGTGATTTTCCCGTGAAGAGCTGACACCGCGACGGTCACTGGGCTCGCAAGATAGATTTCTGCATCTTTGCATCCCATCCGTCCCTTGAAGTTCCGGTTTGATGTGCTGAGGCATCGTTCACCAGGTGCGAGCACGCCCTGATGCGCCCCCAGACATGGTCCGCAACCTGGTGGAAGGACCGTTCCTCCTGCCTCAACCAACGTCTTGATGTACCCTTCTTTTATCGCCTCAAGATAAATGGTTCGTGAGGCAGGAAGCAGTAACAATCGGACGGTTGGATGGACCTTTTTTCCTTTCAAAATTTTCGCAGCAGCCTTGAAATCAGAGATCCTCCCGTTCGTACACGTTCCGAGGAGACATTGTTGGATTTCGATTCCTTCGACCTCTGAAATTGGTTTGACGTTATCGACGCTATGGGGTACTGCGACGACCGGTCCGATCGTACTAAGGTCATAGGTAAGCTCTCGTTCATAGGTCGCAGCTGCATCAGGGTGCACTGGTTTGTATTTTGTTTTTGGAACACCAATTGAGCTGAGGTAGTGTATGGTGACGTCGTCAACCGGGAACATGGCGTTTTTTGCCCCCATCTCCACCCCCATGTTCGCGATGGTGAATCGTTCGTCGACGGAGAATTGTGAAACAGCCCCATGGAACTCGACAGAGCAATAATCAGCACCTGATGCAGAGACATCACCGATGATCGACAGAATCACATCCTTCGCAGTCACAAGACGCTGGAGCTTTTTGTTCACTGTTATTTTTATGCTTTGGGGGACCTTCAACCAGGTCTCCCCGGTGAGTAACAATGCTGCTGCCTCGGTTCGGTCGATCCCTGAGGAGAACGCACCAACCGCACCATAGGAGCAGGTATGGGAATCGCTGCCCAGCAGAAGAGTCCCGGGTAAGGCTAATCCTTTTTCTATGATGATCTGATGACAGACCCCGTACCCGACATCAAAGAAATGGGGTATCTTATAGGTCTTGACAAACTCGCGGATCTGTTTATGTTGCAGCGCGTTTTTTTCAGCGGCCGCGGGGATGACATGGTCCAGGACGATGACCGGGAGGTCTTTGCTGTAGACTCCGTATTCTTTCAGCTCTGGTTGGATTTTCGAGATGATTGGTGCTGCGTTATCATGCATCAGCAGATGATCTGGTTTTACGGTCACGATTTGACCTGGCTGGACCTGTTTTTCACCAGCATATTTCGCAAGGATTTTTTCTGCAAACGTCATGTTCATTTTTTTAGCCTCCAAGTAGTCCACCACGAAGATAGATTTCTTTTTGAGCCTCTGAAAACGGTTTTACGGTAAAACTTTTTCTTTGTGTTTTATCGGTGATCTGACCGGTGCTAAAATCAACAGAGAGCAGGTCTTTGTCATGTAGTTTTTTTGTAATACCCTCTGCGATAAGGATCGGCATTCCGCTGTTGATTGCGTTTCGTTCGTAGATAGCGCCAAAGGATTCTGCGATAATCAAACTGATCCCAAGAGCCTTAAAACAGTCGACCGCCTGCTGCCGGGAGCTGCCGCATCCGAAATTCTTACCGACGACGACGATGTTTCCTTTCTGTGCGTCTTTTGCGAACTGTTCGTATCCTTTGAGGTTCCCAAACGTGTAGGGTCCCATTTCTGACGGGTTGGTGATTGTAAGATGACGGTTGTGATAAATCATATCGGTGTCGATGTTGTCTTTTTGGATGACCCATGCTCTCCCTTCGACCACAAGCGGGGAAACCATTTGTTCTTTTTTCTGCTGAGGGATCGTTTTTACTGATGTTGTTTCGACTTTCACGGGGATTGGTTTTTTTGGGATCGCATCAATTGTTGTGATGTAGCCGGCGAGAAGGGATGCGGCGACGGTCTGCGGGGATGCTAAATAAATATCTCCTTTCCCTTGTTTCCCGGTAAAGTTCCGGTTCCCTGAGGAGATCGTCACCTCTCCTTTTCCGGTTTGACCGATCTGGCCAGCAGCGCAGCCTGCGCAGCCTGCAGAACCGACCAGTGCCCCTGCGTCTTTGAATATCTTTAGCAGTCCTTCTTTGAGGCAACTGTTCCAGATCATGTCGGTGGCGGGCACGATTTTAAGGATTCTGCCTGGCGCGATGGTCTTATCTCTCAGGATCGCTGCCGCTGCGCGCATATCCTCAAGCCGACCATTGGTGCACGAACCGATGAACCCAGAATCAACGGGGATGCCGCTGACCTCTGAGACACTGACGACGTCCTCAGAGTGACCCGGGCGTGCTATCTGTGGTGGAAGATCTGAGATGTCAAGTTCGATCGTGCGGGTATATTGCGCATCAGGGTCTGCATGGATTGGTTTAATCGTGATCCCAAACGTGTTTCTATAATAGTCCATGATTTTTTCGTTTGTTGGGAATAAAATAATGATCCCGCCCATCTCTGTTGCCATGGATGCGATGGTAACCCGGCCGTCAAGCGATAAGGAATCCACGTAGGGACCGTAGACCTCGGCAGCGTACCCTAGCAATCCGTTTGCCCCGAGTTCTTTGTTGATTTTCAATACGATGTCTTTTGGGGTCGTGGTTTTTGCTGGGGTCCCCTTGAGAACAATTTTTATGGTGGGAGGTACCTTGAACCAGATTTTTCCATAGGCAAACGCATAAGCGACATCGATGTCGCCCATGCCCTGACCAAAAGCCCCAAGGGCACCAAGGATGTTCGCATGGGAATCGGTTGACACGAAGGTGTCGCCTGGAAAAACAAGTCCTTCATCAAAAGCAAGATGGGTTCCGATCCCGCTGTTGATATCATAGATTTTTATCCCATGTTTTCGTGCGAACACGCGGCAGAGTTGCTGGTTCTCCGCGTATTTTTGATCACACCCACCTGGGTTGCAGTCAAAGGTGAAGAACGTGTGCTTCGGGTCGTGGATAGGAAGATGGTTTTCCTCAAGGTGTCTGACGACGTTAGCCCCACCGAAATCACGGGCGATCCGGATGTCGATGGTTACATTGATGATTTCATTGATGGCTGCGGTGGTGTTCGAATGAGCCTCGAAAATTTTTTGGATGATTGTTTTCCCCATGGTCCTTGTCTCTCCAGTATTTCTTATAATGTTTCCCCGTTGATATCGCACATCATTTGAGACTATGAAAATGTTGTGGTGACGATCTTTTCTTTCCCTCACTTGCCGTGTTGGGGTTCCTGAACGTTTCTTATGACTTACGATAAAAATGAATGAAATAGTTAAAAAGGAGACAATAAATTTTATATAGTATATGCTACTAATATTATAGAGGGCAGAAAAAGGGTATATGCGATAATTAGGAAGAGGTGATATGCCATATGAAAAAACTGTTAGTGGTAGTTCTAATTATATTGACATGTATTAGCATGTCAGGATTTGGTGCTTCATTAACCAATAATTTTGACCAAAACAACATAGGGGTTGCTTCACAAAACCTTACCCCGGTCGTGAAAACATCCTCAACGACCATGGATCAAGTAAAAGAATCAGTGTACTCGTACCTCAACATGCAGGAAAATCCTTATACAACTGGCCAAGAAACCATTGACAGTACCATAACCGCACCATGGATAAAACCTGCAAGTACGCTCTTCGAATGGTGGATTTTAATTCAATACAACGGGAACGCATTTGAAAAACAACTCGATATCTCCATCAACGATTTCAAACAAAAATTCCTTAAACACCCCTATTACAGCGAAGACGTCTTTTTCAACGTCGATAACGACCCTGAGGACGATATCAAAGTATCCTTTGGTTTCTACTGGGAAAGCATCCTGAATACCAAAACGAATGTAGAGTATAAATCCCTGGAGGATATGGTGAAAGTCCGACAGATCAACAACGGTCCGTCTGACCTCTATGCAGGAATGGAAGTTTGGTCTGAGATCCATGTGAACTGGGGGCTGGTCAATGCCTATAGCCAGGACAATGACTTCTCATCCTACAGCAATCAACTGCATCCCAACCAACAACAGAGTTCACAGCCACTCAAACCAATCCTGATGTTCCTGAATATCTTAAAACAAAAAATACAACACATCACCCAGATCGGCCATATGCTCCTATCCAGCCTCCTGAATCGGAACATCCTCAAAGCTCAGGAGGAGCCGTTGCAGGATCAATTCACCCAGAATCCCTACACACTAGCCGCTGATAACGATTACATCTCTGTTGGAGTCGGCTATCGGACGCTCCCCGGCCAGAGAATACCACAGTATGCCGAAAAGAGATTTGCGTTTGCCAAAGATAACATCTTTAGCCCTACCATCTTCCAGCAGGTCATGAAAACAGAGCCGAGCGGGGTGGACCCCCTGGAGTTGTTATACGGGTTCCGCGCCTATAACGGCAGCACAAACGACCTCAAATACGATATCGCGTTCTCCGTGCAATTTACTCCATTTGTCACCATGACGACGCAATTCATCCCCCTGGGTGGCTATATTTATTATAATTTTGACACGGATAGTCAACATACCAGTGAAACAACCATTACCTATTCCTCCGATATCCATGTCGGAGGTGGAGACGGCGTCAGCCTCTCCCTTGTTTTTGATAAAATTGATAGCACCATGGCCCAGTCCGGTAAATGGATGAGCTTTGGTCTTCGAAGGGACCCCCATGGGTTTGACTATGAGGCAAACGCGATCTTCAATGTCGCTGTCATCGTCGATTCACCCTGGTTTAGCCAGAAGGTACGGATCAACGGCCTACCGGAGAGTCTCTCCTATGAATGGAAGATCTTTGATGATTTTGAGGTGACCTTTGTCCAGGGGGAGCTCTTCTACGTCAACGTCCGGGGATACGCGGATGTGACCATGAGCAGCCCGATCGATGAAATCATCGTGTACTATCCGAAACTAAAAAACCAAAATGATCAGGATGTTCCGTTCCTACAAGTAAACAATATCCCCAGCTCCCGAAGACTCGAGGCAAAGGCGACCCTGAACATCCAGAACAGCAGCATGTTACGAATCGATGCAAATGGATATGTTGATCTGACAAAGAGCGGTCCGCTTGGTGCTATCACCGTGTATTACCCAAAAGCAGACCCTGATGACCCAAACCTTGTCCTGATGAGGGTGCCTGCGGGTAGTATCAACAGCCAGCGGGTCAGTGCGGAAGCCACCCTGTATGTCGATGCTAACAACTTTAGCAATATCAACAACTATGTCTACGGGAAAGTCCAGCGGCAAGCAGACTCGAATTTCAACGAGATGGATCTCTACATTCCGAACGTTGCGGTACCCCTCGTTCAGATCACCGATATCCCCGCGAACGCGTACGCCACGGGGACGTTCTGGTGGAATCAACTCATGGGATACGGCCGGGCGGAGCGGTCATCCGCTAGTCAGAACCCAGACCCGGTCCATTTCAACCTCGTCTTCGACACTCTCACCCTCAGTGATGTCTTCAGTATCGGCGATGGGCATGTACAGACAGATTTTAAGATAGCACAGGACGGATACTTCAAATTTGACACCGCCCATGATATCCTAGGCAATATGTTCTCAGTTGGGAATTCAGCGACCGGTAATGCGCTCTCCATCGGTGCGAGTACTGTCTCAGCCCAGAATTTTGAGGCTGCCTGGGGGCTGAACACGACCGGTCCTCAGCCACAAATTGATAGTTTGGCACTCTCCGGCTCCCTGAACGCTTTAAATGATGTTGTAGTCTCCATCGCTCTGGATGGGGAAAACGTTGGTTTCACCGGAGACTGGTCTCTTGGCGAATCCGGTGGTTTTACGATTGATCTGCAACAGAACGCGGACATGCGCATCGATTTCATAAACCTTGATAACGTGAGTGGACGGCTTGATTTGAACGGCTATGTGATTCTGAGCGATAGCTTCCATTATGATATGACCTGGAAATGGAAACAAGGGGAAAGCCTACAGGATCCTGGGTATTTCAAGATCAATGAAGGGACCAACGAACCGAACCTGAAGGAAATCGGATTGGACTTCATCTATAAGGACGAATCCGGTATCGACCGGTGGGGCGCGGATGTCACCCTATCAAATTTCGCCGTGTATATCTGCGTTGAATGGTACTGGGCGAACGGGTTCCATATCTGGCCAGTCATCGAGGTGAGTGGGGATCTTGCGTTTGATGCCTTATTGAATTATAACTGGTACCAGGTATGGCCCTAGGTACGGTAGAAAAAAAGGTGTATGAGTATGGGAAAAAATACAAATAATAAGAAATTTGGCAGGCTAGTCGTCGTCTTGTTTCTCGTTGCATCGTTGATGTTTTCTGCAGCCCAAGCACTGATGATTCAATACAATGTATCACCGGGTGATACCAAAGGAATCATATCATCCCCTCTACCCCTGCTTCAAGATAATTACTACACCTGGGAGGATTTATTCACTGACGCAACACAGGTTGATCCTTCGATGTCATATAATTACGAGATCACCGCTGGTGTTGCTTCGATGAAAGACACCTACCCGTTATGGACTGATCCGGCATGGACCAGAATGAAACAGATCACCGTCACCAACAACGCTGGCGAGGCGTTGTATAACTACGCGCTTCATCTTGTGATCCCCTATGATGCCGATATGCGACCGGACTATGGAGATCTGCGTTTTAAGCATGAAGGCAGCGGGGATGTGGTGTGCAATTATTGGATGGAGAATTATAACGCAAGCAGCGCGAGCGTCTGGGTGAAGATTCCCTATGCGCCGATAGGGACAAGCAAGATGTACCTCTTCTATGGGAACCCAGCGGCGACAAGCCAGAGTGATTTCTACGGGGTGTTCACCGTCTGGGATGAGTATTGGCCTAACGATGAACAGATCTCCTACCATGGGACTGTCGAGGGTGCCTGGGATGCAGATGTCAGCTTCGGCAACGGTGATTTCCTTGTTTGCTGGGAGGAAGGACAAGCGTATTATCCACCGTACACCTGGGGGTTCAAACAGGAGATCAGAGCATCGATGTATGACTCTGATGGAAGCCGGGTGGTGTTTGATAATTTAATCTATCAGGATAGCACAATGTACTATCGAAATGAGAACCCGTCGATCGACTATGGAGCCGGAAAATTCTTTGTCGCCTGGGAGCATTATGATACAGTCGCAAACCCAAGTGCCACGACCGAGGATATCCAAGCACGAACAGTCGTACGAAACGGGGATTCGTTAACGCTTGGCAGCGTCATTACCGTCTGCAGCGCAGCGGATTGTCAAGCGGATGTCAATGTTCAATTCGATTCCGTGAACAACCGGTTCTGCGTCGTCTGGGAGGACGCCCGAAACGGAGAAAGCAATTACAATATCTATGGACGGTTGTATGACAGCAGTGGCAACCCGGTTGGTGGCGAGAAAAACATCTGCACCGCAGCCAACACCCAATGCGAACCATGGGTCGCATTCGATCCGATTCATGCGCAGTACATGATTGTTTGGGAGGAGGGGATCACATCAGATAACGGGCCGTTCAGCATCAAAGCAGGACTCTTTGATAGCTCTCTGACACAGATCGGTAACACGATCACGATAGCGATAGGCACCGATAGTATGGATTATAATTACCCCTGCGTCGAGTTCTCTACAGCGACACAACAATATTTGATCACCTATAACAATGATGATATCAGTGCTGATGATTGGTGGGGGAACATCTGGGGTACGATTTATGATGATGCAGGAAATGTTGTCGTCCCGATCTTCCAAATCAAGTCTGGAGAGTTTACCCGGACTGATATCGTCCCGTACCTGACCTCCTCGTTTTTTGTATCATTCAATAGCAAGGGAGCCACTGGTGCTTCAGGTCTTATCTGGGGAAAACTGGTTTCTTCTGAAGGTGAGGTGTTCACAGGTGAGGTACAACTTTCTGCCAGTACCGCAGCGGAAGCTGATTGGGCGAACATGGCGGTTGGGAACGATAAGATCTTTGTGGCCTGGGAGGACATCCGGGTCTACTATCCGTATCCATGGAACGACATGCCAGATGCGTACGGGAACCTCTGGCGATTGAACGTCCCCAGTGGCTCTGAGATGACGTATTCGATCGGGGATGAAAAAGTTCTCCTGCTTGTGGCTCAGGTGACGTCGATTCCGATTGACCCGGAGAATCTCTTAGCCTGGTATGATTTTGATGCGGTTTTTGAAGGAACAATCAGTTTTGATGTGTTGAATGGGGCGGGGGACACTGTTCTTATCTCCGGGGTGAGCCCGGGACAGTCCCTGCAGGCGCTCGATCCTATCGCTTTGCGTTTGCGTGCTCATTTCACGCGAAGCGATCCTTCGTATACGCCGGCGTTGGATAGCTGGACCGTGCGGTTCATCGGGCTTGATGAGGAGCCACCGGTCACTGTTCTTGATCATATCTCAGGCACTCAAGGTCTGAACGGATGGTACACCAGCCAAAGCGTTATTGTTTGGCTTACCTCGTATGATCTTCCTGAGGGTACCGGAAGCGGTGTCAACCATACGTATTATACTCTGAATGGTGGATCATTGTTCGAATACGATGGCGGAAGCGGTATCACCCTAGTGGTGACCCAAGACAACCAATGGATGGGGGTCTGGGAGATCGTCTTCTGGTCTGTGGACCGTTCAGGAAACAGTGAGGATTACACCCAGCCGGATAATACTATCACGATACGAATCGATGCGGAACGCCCGTATGTCGAAATCTCAGAGCCTATCGATGAGCAGCAGGTGAACCTACCGTTCTGGGTCCGGGCGAATGCTTCTGATAACGCGGTCGTCGATCGTGTCGAGTTTGATATCGAGCCGTTCGGACAGCACCCGGGTCTGCCGTACGTGGATACCGAGGCGCCCTTTGAATGGTTGTGTAACATCTCTGATATGACTGCAGAAGGTCTCAGATCAGATGGTGCTCAGACACTGGGGATCAATAAGATGATTCGAGCCAGGGTCTATGATTCATCCGGGCAGGTCTGGACCGATGAGCATTGGATATGGATCAACAACGCGGAAAGTTTCGGGAAACGGTTCCTCATCGGGTTTCTCAAGGATCGGAACATTTCTGACACCCAGATTACCTTTACAACCCGTTGTATTCTCTCCTTAACACTTGACACGTTTATCCCCGCCTTGTACATATCACATGAGCAATTTGTTGTTTCCCAGAACAATAAATTCGGGTACATTGGACCACTGGGAATCATCGGGTTTTTTGATACACATGTGGTAGGCGAGTNNTTTTTTTTTTAAATCACCACACTATATTTCCCAAACGACTTTTACACAGAACCCAAACTTTGCAGTACTTCCGAGTGCAAAAATCTGCCAAGGAAATCATCAATTTTGGATTGTTTCTCCTTAGGATTAGAACCATAGCGACTTACTGATTCCTTAATTCTCTTAGTCTTTCTCCATCGTTTTTTACCAAGGAACGACCTTTTCTCATAAATTTCAATATCCGTGTTAAAAACCTGACATGCTTTTGCTATATCTTGATATGAGATAATTCTTGTTGTATTCTGTCTCATCATCTCTCAGAGCGCAAGTTTATTCTTATCCTCTAGATAATAGACCGATTTCCCCTTAAATTGAGACCGTTTAATCTGCGGAAAATACCGCTGTAACGCACGAAGGGCATTCCGATTCTTCTCGGTGTAGACATATCCTTTCTCCAAAAGTTGTTTCAAGAGTTCCAAGGGTTTTCCACTAATGTACGGCTCTCTATGATATTTATTTGGAAGGTCTTTTGTATGTTCGTAAACCGTTGTTGGATAGAGATTCATCTCCCTCGCAACCTGGAATTTCGACTTACCTTTCAGAATTTCCTCCCGAATCTTTTGAATAAGTTCTTTAGAAATTGGTTTTCCTGATGTCATCATTAACGAGTGTGAAAGGATATATAAAAAGATATTGAAAACAGTAAAAAATTTTAGGACAATTTATTCCATCCAATGAGTTGTTTTATATGAATTTTATGCCGTCTTCTCCAATTGTGATGTCTCGTGACCTCAAGGTATGACGGGTGCTTCTCATCTTCATCACTGAGAGTTTTCTTTTATCCATGGTTGGATCAAAATTCAGGAGGATAACTCCATCTGCGAGAAATTCAGAAATGCCATCCCTTGAAAGTTCAAAGGAACCATATCTTAATTCCGATGTAATCATGGAGGTACACTGGGCAGTATCCAATAAATTTATGATGTAGTGAAGATGCATTCGACTTGGGGGACCATCAATAGTCGATGAAAAATCATTACCAGTAATAATTTCATTCGTTTCTGTAAGCTCAGTTTTTTCCACATAGATCGGCAGCTCGGACAAAGACGTCACAGAATCTAAAACAATTCGATCATATTCCCCAGACAATATTTCTTTCGTCACAACATCGTATACAAGTTTGTTGTGTATATCGAGAAAAACGATTTTCAGTGTACCGTTTTCTACTGCAGATTGAAAATCAAATCCTAGTTGTCTTGCTTGAGTAACGAGTTTTTCTGCTTTATTATCCAGTGTTAAATATAAGCATGTATCCCCAGTTTCCAATCCTTTAGATATAAAATGGTAACAGAGGATGGTTTTCCCGCTTCCTGGTGGACCTGAGATAAGGGTAATGGATTCCTTGGGAAGTCCACCTTCGATAAGGCTGTCTAAACCATCAACACCTGTTTTCACCCGCTTCATAACAAGTCATCATCTCTTACGAAATTTTCTTTATTCCTCTTTTTCTAGGAGGCTATTATTTGGAATCAAATATGTTCTTATAACTGTTTGTAATATTTTGTTATAAATGTTGTAAAAGGTTTAGAGTTGAACCTAAATTCTTAAGTTGTCATGATAATAAAATTAATAAAATACAAGATAATACGTAAAATTATTTTATATTGGAAATTGAGATTAGAGAATTTGTATACAAATAAGGCGGTGATTACAGAGATTAGAATTTACAAAAAATTTTTCAACTATGTCGAATGTCAGTATTCAAAATTTTTTATTTTATCCAGACAAGCAAAAGATTCTTCTTCTAAGACTATATTATAGGCCTGGATCAACACTGATTTTACCTATCTGTTGGTCCTTGGTAGGGACTTTCGGAACTACTGCTTTGCAGTACATCCGAATGCAAAAATCTACCAAGGAAATCATCAATTTTGGTCTGTTTCTCCTTAGGATTGAAACCGTAGTGACCTACAGATTCCTTAATTTTCCGAGCCTTCCTCCAACGATTTTTACCAAGGAAGCCTCTTTTCTCATGAATTTCAATGTCTGTGTTAAAAACCTGGCAAGCCTTCGCAATATCCTGATATGATATGATCCTTGATGTGTTCTGTTTCATCAACTCTAAAAGAGCTAACTTATTCTTATCCTCTAGATAATAACAGGACTTGTTCTTGTATTGGGAACGTTTAATCTGCGGGAAAAACCGCTGTAAAGATCGCAAGGCATTACGATCCTCCTCTGTATAGACATATCCTTTCTCTAAAAGCTGCTTCAAGAGTTCCAATGGTTTTCCACTGATATATGGTTCTCGATGATATTTATTTGGAAGATCCTTCGTATGCTCATACACCGTTGTTGGATGAAGATGCATCTCCCTAGATACTTGGAACTTCGACTTCCCCTTCAGTACCTCCTCACGCATTCTCTGAATATCATCCTTAGTAAGATGTCGTCTCATCATTAAAGAGTGTTAAAACCTGTATAAAAAGATGATGGAAAATCAAGTGAAAACCGGCTTGATTTCCCCGTGTTTTTTAATGATGAAGATGTGCTTCGCTATGTTTTGTTGAACTGCCACCACGCTTCAAGGTCCACGTCATCATTTGTTTTAAGGATATTTCCTTCAGGATCTCTGAAAGCAGTGTAAACTCGATAGGTGCCTGTACCATGTGTCAAGTCTGATGCTCGGACATTCCCATTGAAGATGTCTCTGTCGAGTGCGAGTTGATTACTGCAGTTGATGGTTCGCGGTGTGGTCTCATTGATGGTATCATTATCCACCAGCCATTTGCTTTGTGAGGTGTTGTAGAACTGGACTTGAATCAACAGGTATCCTTTGATGTTGGTGGACCCTGTGTTCTTTATCTTCGATTGGTTTCGATAGGTGATGATCAGTTTCGGCACATAGCCGGCATTGAGAGCGTTGGCTGAATACACGTTGACGTATTCATTCCCTGTGGGTGTTGTCCCGTTGATGTCTCTGTTGCTGCGCAGGCACAGTTTGGTGATCCCTGTTTCATTGATCCAGCTGAGATTAGAGAGCGTGATATTGTTCCGTCCATTGACGAAATTCGCGGTGTTAAGGCTTCCGCCGTTACCGGAGTAGTGACCTTTGGCGTAGTCGCCAGCCTGTAAGGGGTTGTGGGGGTAGGTTGGTTGTCCGTTCTGGATCGTGATGTCAAAGTCTGTTGTCGAATAATCATCCTTCTTATATAAGGAGAGGAAAGCACTGTCCAGGTACGCATTGGATGGCAACGTGGATGTGTTGAAGAGGACAAATCCGCGGTAGATGTAATAGGTGGATGCTGGAAAAGCTGATAATTTTCTCTGTCCGATTGAGAGATAGGTCGCAGATATATCTACTGTACCACTGGATGCGTTCCATACGGTGCTATAGCTTGTTTTGGAACTTGAAATGTATCCATCGTTTGAAAGGGAATTCACGGAAAGCGTCGGGTCGATAACAACCGGGAATATCATCGTATTCAATTTGGAGACCTTCAAGCCTGAGAGGAGATACGTGTTGCCGTTCAGATGTACAATGCGATATGTCAGCTTCTGCCGCACAGATTCATTGTTCATTTCGTAGGCTTCACCAAGTGGCAAGGCGCATTTGAATTGCCCCAACGCATCCTTGAATTCAACCCCGGTATCGGAGATCGTGACGTTCCCATCAAGCAACCCCGTACCGTTGTAGAGGTTAAGGTTCTGATAGTCGAGTTTGGTGATGAATACGAGATAGGAGCTAGCATCGTTGAGGCCATATTGTGATGGTGGATGGTTCTGTAACACGGTCTTTGTCGTGTTGCTCATGGTGATTTCTTCTTTCAGTCCGGTGTTGCCGTAGCTCCAGGTTACATCAGTGCCGGTGAAGACACCTGAATAGGTGATGGAATAATCGTTGGTTTGCCCCTGACTGCTCTGCACGTTCTGCAAATACTGATATGTCCAGTTGCTCTGCGGATCAACATAGCCGACTCCAACCAATTTGCTCCTGATGACTTTGATAGTAGGGTCGTCTGATCGGTTGTAGGTGAATGCGACTGGCCATTCATTCTGCGCATTAGACTTGAAATAGGCACCGAACAGTCCTCGATCATTTCCGTTACGATATCCATAGACGTAAGCAGGATGATCGCTCGTAAGCTGGCGGATTGTATCGTTGATTGATGTCCATGTCCCATTATCTTCCTTGTAATTTATTGGTCCAGTGGAGACCTCAAGAACGTTCTGTCCGGTATCTGCATTGTAATATTCATTCCAGGTGAGCCCCCGACTTACGAGTGTATAATTCTCTGGTGGATTCGGTGGGTCTGTGATGTTGATGTACTGGCTGCCGCTGTAACTGTCTTGCAGGGTGGCAATGCTGATGGTCGCTTCAGCGGAGACATGGAAGTGATGACCGCTGCTGCTGTTGCTGTTATAGTTTTCATCCATCGCCCAGACGCTGTAGTTGTACTGCCCGGTCAGCCAAGTATCCGTGAACGTATATTCATACAAGGAGCCGCCGACACAATCCATGGTGTAATTCTCGGTGGACTCATCCGGGTAGACGATGTTCACTTTCACAAGGTTGACATTGCTGTCGTTCTCTGTGACCATGGCACTAATGGTTACATTATATCCAAAGCCAACCATATGCGGTGTTGCAGACACGTTCGAGATGACCGGTGGTGTGGAATTCTGATCAAAGTCGCACCAGCGATAAGGTTCCATTATGGGATAACTATCATTTCTCTCAATACCGCTAGAATTGATCTGGTACGGAGTGTCGCCGATACCATCCTGGTCCTCGTCCTCCCCGGTGTAATCACTCCAGTAGTTCCCCTCGCCATCGCCTGTTTTGGTAAGGGTTTGATTTCCATCTTTGTTCCATAGGTTTTCTGCTCCTTTTGCGCCATTGGCATCCCAGGTTTGATTTGTTGAACCGTTTCCGTTCACGAAGAAATCATTGTAATACACATGGTTAAATTGCGTATCAGTCGGCATGTAAATGGCGTATTCGGAGTTCACCCCAAAATGATTCTGAACAAGAAGGTTCTCCGGAGAGTTGTCGAAATAAATCCCTATCGGATTCCAGTTGATTTTACAATGTTCAATCTTATTCCAAGTTGAATCGGTCAGATGCATGCCCTGCTCAGTCATGTCATAAATATTACAGGTTGAGACGGTATTATTCTCCGAGTTGTCCAGATAGATTCCGTTCGTTGATACCGATAAACCCCAGGGGTAAAGAGCCCCATCAATGTCGCACCCGAGGATGAAGTTATGATCAGAATCTTTCAGTTTAATCCCACACAGGGTATAGGTGAACATGCAGTCAGTCGGGTACGGGTTTGAAATAGAGGGTGACCCGATGAAATTGTAGGATGAATCAGAGACATATACTCCGTAATTGCCTTGGGAAATCACACATTTCCGTATGACATTATACTGAGAATCGTTAATGATTTTCACACCATACGTGTTCCCTTTGATGGTACAATTCTCAATCGAGCAAAAGCTTGACTGGTTCAAGAGGATCCCAATAGTGCCACTACCGTAAATATTGCAGTTTTTAATAGTGACATTGCTTGTGTGATTTTCGTCAGATTTCACATTGACATCCATTCTTATGGTCCCGCTGCTGACGTTAAACCCGTTGACCGAGACGTTATGGTATCGGATTTTTACTCCAGGGTTTCCACTGTTTATAAGAACGTCTTCACGGCTTTCTCCGTACAAAGCCACTGATTTGTCAATCTCGATAGATGCATAACTTCCGTTGAACACATAGATGATTCCGCCATTTTTAACGTCGTTAAGACCTTCTGTGATCGTGTCCCATTCGTGTGCATCTGGGTCATCGCGGAAATCATCATCCACCAGGGCATCCGCTATGATAAGAAAATCAGTCATCGTGCTTGTATTTGTCGCACCATCGTCATCGGTTGTGGTGAGAGTAACCGTGTAAACGCCGCTTTGAGAGTAGGAATGGACTGGGTTTTCCTCGTAGGAATAACTCTCGTCCCCGAAGCTCCATGTATAGTTCTGGATGGTGCCATCCTCGTCGTTTGATGTTGAAGTAAAGCTGAGTTCCGTTCTGACGCATACGGCATTTGCATTTACCGTGAAGTAAGCATATGGTGAACTATTTGGAACCGTGAGCGTGTCGGACCAGCTATCGTTATAACCATTTGTATCATTGACTGTAAGCGTCACTGTATAATCATCACTCAATAAATAGAGATGAGATGGGTTCTGTTCGTGTGAATGTGTACCATCATCGAAATCCCAGTACCACTCGCTGATGTCTGCTCCAGGTGGCGCCATTGACTGATCGTTGAAATATACGTTTCTTCCAATAAGATCGCCATAGGAATAATTGAAACGGGCCATAGGTTTACCATATGGGGAGAGATTGACGAGTTGATGACATTCGTCGTCAAGATTCATCCTATCATCGTAGATCTGTATGGAAACATTGTATGTATCATTGGTCATGTTGGGATAGAGCGTAACGGTGAGACATCCGCTTGTATTCGTTCCTTTGTAGATCGTAAAACTTGTCTCGTTTACGTCGGATATCGGTAGTCCCGTCGTAATATTGTACAAACATGCTTTGGCTGTTGCCCATGAGGTTAAGTTAGTCGTAACATTGAACGAGATGTTTACGGAATCATTCCAACCATCACCGCACAGATCATAGGGGGTGTAACTACAATTTACAAACTCGTTTTTGGGTGGTTCTAAAATCAGATATTTCGTTATGTTAAGCACCATCTCGGCTGTACAATCCAAATCTGTCTGATTAATATGATCCAGCACATCACCGTATTCAAAATTCCCGCCACTTCTATGCCGAACGATATCCCGCATATTTGGTTTTCCAACAGTCACAATTTGAAGATCGGTTTTCTTTTTAAACGGTCCGATTAATTGATTCTTAATGGAGTTATCAATATAACAGAGATATAACGGTCTTGCGTCATCACTAATTTTATGTTCTGCATCATCTTCTTTAACCACCCATTTATTATATCCGGTAATATTTTTATAAGGGGTACGGTCTGTAATATTCAAGATTGCTTTACGTAACGTGTCGGTAGATGTAATTATATCCAACTCGGATCCTGGGGAATCATAGGCGAAAAAATCAAGGTTTATCATATATGTAATATTTTCATTTTTACAGTAATTTGATTGATTGAATACAAAGCTGGATGATCCCCGAAAGATACGTTCTTCCCCAGCCCATGAAACAAAAGTGACATTATATTCCGGGATGATATTACTTTCATTTAACCATCTCAATATTCCAAGCATGGTTGCGACACCAACTGTGTTATCTGCTGCCCCTTGACCAGGAAAATAATCATGGTGACCGCCACTAATCATAATTGATTTGCTCTGGTTTTTCCCGGGGACTTCACAGATAACATTATAACTCTCGATGTTCTCATTCTTCCTTTCGGTGATATTGAATTTTGCCTGAAGACTTGAATCATTTTTTTCCCAGTCCCAGAGATTGATTGAAGTACTTTCATTTATATGAATTGTTCTGTTAACAAAGAAAACAGGATGCAACCTATATTTCGACAACATAGTTGCGGGCATATTTTGAAATTCATAAGGTTTACCTGTTGCTGTAATCATATAATGTGTGTTATCGAAAATCGTTTTATTACAAAAGATAAAACCAATATAGGGTGAACGGGGAAACGGAATATTACAATACATATTTAGACTGAGGGGCGGATAGTCGCTTGTTTCTTCGAACAATCCGATTTTTTTCTCTTCGAAACATTGGTTAAAAATGTAAAGATAACAAATTCCAATATTTTGTAATGTGTCATATTCAGTTTCAGGTAATGATAAAATTAAGGTTGCATTGTTATTCAGATAGTTTTTAATTTTAATACTATCTTCAGGCGAGATTGCCAAACCAAATGAATTGATAGAAAGGTTTCTAAGGTATGATGGGTTTGTGCTTGAGATAAGAAAACCAGATCCGTCTGAATCAGCGACATTATCGACTTTCATTTGATAGGTATCTTCGCTTTCATTGGTAAGAAATTCAAGAAAATGTATTGTTCCTGTTGTATTGTTTTCCGATGTCGTTAAATAATCATCAACACGGACAACCTCGGTAACGAAATTTTCATGGACAGCATTATCATTACCTAAGAGGGTGTAGGATATTGCTATCCGATCAGATACTAAGTCTTCAAGCTTAGTAATATTCACAGGCTCTATGTCACAAAAACCACCGGAAGTTACTTCGGTCCAAGTTTCTTTCAAAACCAATTTTGGAATTGGAAATGTTTCATTATCAGGTATTGTAAGTGTTACAGAACTACTATTTAGTTGTAAACAATAATCAGAGATTTCAATGATATTATTTGCCCGGTGCTGCACATTTTCATCATCATCTGATCCAGGATAACTATCATTCCCTACACGGTCAAGATAGACTGTAGCGTTTAGATTTTGAGAATGTAAAATCATCCAATCTCTAATTCGATAAGCTGCTTCGCGCTCACCATTTGTTCCGAAATCTCTTCCTTGCCAAAGACTATAGGTTTTATTTTCCTTCACGATTAAGGAAAGATTTTCAACAATCTCATGTATCCATTGAAAGTTTAAAGTTTGCTCAGGATTTCCTTCAGAAGCATCCACTTGTTTAATATAGGTTGGTATTATGAGCGATGATGTCGCAATCAATAGCGTTATAAAAATAACTATTATTTTGTTTTTCATAGAACATTCCTCCGAAAATGCAAATAAAAATTCTATTTATATGACTTACGATTTTTTTAATACATTTTTTCATCATTTATATAATTTATATACTGAATAAGCTAAAATGTTATATACATCTATTTTGTTATCTTCTTATATTGTGATAACTATGTGGAGGATCGTATACAAAAAAAAGGTGGTAATTGTAACTTTTATACTTACTTTGAGTTTCATACATTGCGTTTTTGGATTATGGAGTCCGGCATTTTCAGTGACAATCTCAAAATCCGAAGATATTCTCTTGGAAAAAGTTAGAAGTAATAACGAAGGTAAGCCTGATTTAGTGATTGAGGATATCTTTCTCTGGTCAAGTAATGTCCCTAATGAATATCTTTTTAAATACAGCCTACAAAATATTGGCAATGTTCCGATTTATTCTTTCGATCTTGAAGTATATATTAAAATTCAATGGTTATTGTTGGGCAGGATTCCATTATTTTCCATCGTTTCTGATACGCAAATCGGAAATCTTGAAAGTCTTCTTCCTGGCGAGACAGTTAATCATTCCTTCGCTTCTTGCGATCGTCTCCCTAAATTCGGTACATACAGATTTTCTTTAACAGTCAATCCAAATAAAATAATTGATGAAAGCGATTATGATAATAATAAATATAGTGAAGACTGGTCTGTCTTTTTTGGTCAATGGAAACAGTTATAACTGAGAAGAGATTCCAATTTAACCTTGATTTCATTTATAATTAACAATATCCGGTCATGGTGGTTGCGAATGGGTATCTCCCAGTCGCATTGAAAACAATCACACCGCCAAACAGCAGGGAGATTTCTTTTACTCAAGCCAAAGAGTATGTCCCAAATCGCATTAACAATCTATTGAATGACATAGAAGATATGCCTCACTACAACAGCGTATTACTTAAAACGTATTTGACAAACATTACTCCATTTCAAACCCTAGAGTTAATCCTCCCATTCTTCAAGCCAATCATTATCGGTCAAATTACCATCCAAGTGGATGCAACTCAAGAACCTTATGGTATCGACCGCGTTGAATTCTACATAGTAGCTAAAACCCCTGAAAAACCTACGCATATTAACCAGTCCGGAATGTCTGCCATTTTTTCTCCCCATTTTCAAATATTATAAGAGATATTAATAAGTTTGTTTTAGATAATGATATTGCAAAATAAATGAGAAAATTATACTATTTTTAAAATAGGCATGTTTAAATATTTAATAGGTATTTGCTTCCTAAGTAGATTGATATGTGTTATCATGTGATTAATTTCGGAGAATGGGAAGATTTTGTACGTGGGTTGAACATAGCTGCAAACAATGGTTCTGTAGAATGCCAACCACATAGGACATTAGTTGTTACTTATCAACAACTTGAAGCTATAAAGGTTGCTGGACTAAAATATGGAAACGGGCCAAAAACAAGCAGAAAGAGCTTTTAATCAACCAATCTTTAAAAATATTAAGTTAAACACACTTGATGGACGAGCATATAAATTCTCAATTGTTTTTCCCATGTCTGAAGATGAGGGAGCAGTTCTTACTGATGTGCATCGGGCATTGTTAGTCGATCTATTAACATGTGATTTTGGGGGTTGTTCTTTAACAAATGATATTACCCATCCGTTAATGCAAGGAACATACACTGATAAGGATGGCAATGTTCTAAAAGGAAAACATTCCGAGATTTATGTTTATTCTGCTCAAACAGATGAGTCTATTGAATATTTTAAAAGGCTAAAAAAATTATTAGAGGAATTAAGTGGGGAAGACGAGATATTGATAGAACTATCTCCAGTGAATCTTTTACCAAGCGATTAACATTTTTTATTGTTTAATCTCTACTGCAAACGTACTTTTAATGCCACTTCTGCACTTTTAATCAATAACTAAAAAAATTGAAGGAAATCAGGCGATAATAGCCTAATTTCCGCTGTTTTTATTTACATCGATAGCACTTCGTTACGTTTTGCTGAACTGCCACCAGGCTTCAAGGTCTACATCATCATTTGTTCGCAGGATGTTCCCGTCGGGGTCTCTGAACGCGGCGTAGACACGATAGGTGCCTGTCCCGTGTTGGAGATTTGATGCTCTGATCTTCCCGTTGAAGACCGTATCGAGTTCCAGTTGACTGCCGCTAGTGATGGTTCGTGCTGAGGTCTCATTGATGGTATCATTATCCACCAGCCATTTGCTTTGCGAGGTGTTGTAGAACTGGACTTGAATCAACAGGTATCCTTTGATGTTGGTTGATCCGGTGTTCTTAATCTTCGATTGGTTCCGATAGTTGATCACCAGTTTCGGCGGGCATGAACCGAGGAATTCATTGGAATGCACGTTGACGTACTCATTGCCTGCGGGTGCTGTTCCGCTGATATCTCTGCTGCTTCGCAAGCATAATTTCGTGATCCCGGTCTTGTTGATCCAGCTGAGATCATTCATTTTTATCGCATTGTATCCACTACCAAACCTGGAGGTGTTCAACGCCCCGCCGTTCCCTGAGTAGAGACTTTTCGCATAATCACCGGATTGCATCGGATTATGAGGGTAGGTTGGCTGGCCATTTTGAATCGTGATGTCAAAGTCTGTTGTCGAGTAATCATCTTTCTTGTAGATGGAGCGTGTTGCGTTGTCAAGGTACGCATTTGAAGGTAATGCAGAGGTGTTGAAGAACACAAATCCACGATAGATTGAGTAGGTTGATGTTGGTGGGCCAGATGTATCTTTCTTCTGCCCGATCGAGATATACGTAGCGGAGTTTGAAACCGTGCCAGTTGACGCAGTCCACGCGGTGCTGTAAGAACCACTCGATTTGTAGATATAACCATCGCTGGAGGATGAATACACCGTCAATGTCGGATCGATCACCACGGGGAAGGTCATCGTATTCAGATCAGAGACCTTCAAACCCGAGAGCAGATAGGTATCCCCATTCAGATGGATGATGCGATAGGTCAGCTTCTGTCGGGCTGTTTCATTGTTGAGTTCATACGCCTCACCGAGGGGGAGGGCGCATTTGAACTGCCCGAGAACATCCTTGAAATCAACTCCGGTATCAGAGATCGTGACGTTTCCGTTAAGCAATCCTGAACTGTTGTAGAGGTTGAGGTTCTGGTAGTCGAGTTTTGTTATGAACACCAGATAAGAGCTTGCATCATTCAACCCGTATTGTGATGGCGGATGGTTCTGTAACACTGTCTTTGTCGTATTACTTAAGGTAATTTCTTCTTTCAATCCCGTGTTTTCATAGCTCCAAGTGACATCTGTACCTGTGAACACACCAGGATAGGTGATCGTATAGTCGTTGGTTTGTCCCTGGCTACTCTGAACATTTTGCAGGTATTGGTATGCCCAGTTGCTCTGTGGATCAACATATCCAACTCCAACAAGTTTGGTTCTGACTGTATGGATGGTCGGATCATTTGATTTGTTATAGGTGAATGCCACAGGCCAATCCAGTTGAGCATTTGATTTAAAGTAAGCTCCGTATAATCCACGGTTGTTTCCACTACGATATCCAAAGACATACGCGGGATGGTTTTCTGCGAGTTGACTGAGAGTGTTGTTGATCGATATCCATGTTCCTTCTTCTTGATAATTTATAGGTCCAACGGATACCTCGAGGATGTTCTGTCCGGTTGTTGCATCGTAGTATTTATCCCAGGTAAGCCCTCGGTCAATGAGAGTATAGTTATTTGGTGGATTTGGTGGGTCGGTGATATTGATGTATTGATTTCCAGTGTAGCTGTCTCGCAATGTGGCAATGCTGATTGATGCATCAGCGGAAACATGGAAATGATAGGTATCACTGGTGTTACAGTTTGTCTCATTGTCTTGTGCCCATATAGAGTAATTATATTGACCCACTTCCCAGGTATAGGTAAATGTGTATGAATATAGATTTCCAGAGATATGTGTCATAGTGTTATTGTTTTGTCGTCCTCCTGGTTCTGCGATTCGGACTTTCACGATATTCACATCGCTTCCGTTATCTGAGACATTGGCTGTGATAGTAACGTTATATCCAAATCCTACAGTATGGGGGTTGGCGGTGACGTCGGTGATTTGTGGTGGTGTGATGTCAGCGGTGTAACTGCAATAAATGGAGTAATATCTTGAGTTATTGGTAAAATCAGCTGGGTTTGGTGGTGCGGTTCCATAGGTATGATCATCGTATCTACCTGTTCCATTATTTCCTGAATCAGTATAGTGGACTCGAGAATATTCTGAATCGCCCCAGCAAGTGATAACGTATTGTGTCCCTTGCTCAAGCAGTGGTTTGGTTCCTGTGAAGTTGAACACCGCCCATCCTGAGGAGGATGAAATATTTCCACCTTGTGGGAGAGGTGACCAATCGCTGGTTGTTGTCCCGATGAGAGCTTCATCACTTGCTCGATATAACATGCAGGTATATGGTCCAGGTGAACTCAGATTTCGATTGATAAAAGCGGTGATATTATCAGCCCTGCCGTTTTCATTTGCCGTGAACACCGAGCCACAGATTTTATCACTGACACTTTGAATGGAGTGCCCAACAGCAGGATATCCGAGTGGGTGATAGAGATGAATCCAACCTGATTTTTCGGTAGTATCATTATAATAAGTTCCTGATGAACCATAAACGATTTTATTGATACGTCCAGTCGAATTATATAGATTGAAAGATAAGTTATAAAATCCATCAGCAACAGAATCGGGGATAGTAAATACGTAAGATTCGTTCTGACTCCCTGAAGTAAGTAGGTAATCCGTGTAGGCTGCGTTTGGAACCCAGACTCCAACGCCACCTACTTCATAGCTGAGGTTGAGTTCCACCCTGACTTTGTCGCTTGGTAATACTGAATGTATTGTGAAGTTGATTTGTATCGAATCATTCAGGGAATCACCATCATATAATGAATCTAAAGGTGTATAGGAAACATTGCTAAACCAGCAATCAGGATTATAAAGGAAATATTTCACGGTCTCCCAGGTGATGTTATAAAACATATATGCGTCGTTCCAGTCAAAATTCGATGAATTAAGCACATCTCCTTTCGTAAGATTAAGCCCTCGGTGATGATGGTTGAGGAAATCATCGTTTTTATGGATAAGAATTGTATCGCAATTTGTCCTCTCCGCAAAAACAACATCCTCCGCACCACAACCCATATTCCCATTTATATTCGCATGAGTGTATCCATCTATTTCCGACGTTAAATTAGATTTATTCTCATAACCTGTTTTTCCGTAATAATCAAGAAGAATTGTAATATTATCAACGATCATTCTGTGAGTAGCATTTTTATACACGTTATGGAGTGAGCCTGTGTTGAATCCGAGTTGATCAGTCCCTATCCACAGAATAATATTATCATCACGATGTGTGTCGTTATAGAACTGCGCACCGTAATATCCGTTCTCTTCATTGGTTGTCATCAGGAAAGTAACATTATATTTTGGTTTGATCCCCGATTGATTCAATTCTTGCATGTACTTAGCGATACCCATAATGATTCCGTTACCGGCGGTACTATCGCCAGGGCATTCTCCCCACATCGCATCATACCTTGAGGAAAGGATCGCAACAGAATTATTGGGGCTCTGGGTGATATGGAGGTCCGCTTCGACGTTGTAGGCTTCCACACCAGGAGTATCCTCTGTTTCTTTATGGTGTATCTGATTGAGGTAGCCGTTAATGGTGTTGTTAGGTTGACTGCTGTGTTCCCATAGGAATTTTCCTATTGTTCCGTTTATGGAAAAACCAGGAAGCGCAAATGCAGGAAAAATGTTTGATCTAAATCGGGGAGTATCGATAAATTGATTATACATATAGTGACAATCTGGTACTCTATCATCATAGATTACAATTCCTTTACAGTCACGAATTAATGAAATAAAATTACGAAGATAATGACCAAGACAACTCACTATAATATGCATGACGTTGCTAAACAAAATACCTTGGTTTGTCGCGTTATATAACATAACATAATCATGATTAGGTCCGCACTCTGGAGAGCTAAGGTTATGGACGAAGGTAATCGTGTCATTGTAAATTGTGCTGTCAGCAATCACAATGCTATTATTTTCCAGGAGTTGCTTGACAAGGCTGAGATTCTGATCGTTCGGGTCGTCCTCCGTGTTGACCCGCATGATAGGGAAGCCGTAGTTCTCTGCTTCTTGAAAGATAAGTGTCGATATATTGTTCATAAGTATGATGCCAGAGGTGTTGGTCGCGTTTTCGATCTGATTGGTCACGCCCTCGACTTCATCAAGGAGAAAGACGGTGTGATAGTCATGGGGTGGTATTTCCTCATCTGCTGCGACGTAGGTGACATTTCCGAGAACGATGTCGTAGTCGTTCAAGGCATTGTAAGTGATGTTGACTGGTTGAATTCCGCATTGCCATTTAGGAAATAAATTATTAAAATCTGTCTCGTTATAAACTATATTGTCATTAAAATCAGTGTTCATAGTGTAATTCCCTATTCCATCGATACATTTTTGATCTCTTACTGCGACGATTGGATAGAAATCGTCTTGAGGGATGGTGGTTGATGGCAAGCTGGTGTTTTCTATGAAATCGGGATGATTGATAGTTAATCCATATGATGTGACTTCAACGAACTCTGTATAATCATGATTATAAGAGGCATTTGATACATTCCCCAGTGTCACCTCTCTCACATCGTTTTCGTCAAATCCACAATCATCTTTGAAACTACGAAACAATTCATCAGCAGCAGCTCTATCACCATCTGAGCCAAAATACCGGCCCTTCTTTATCTCGCCTAGGCTGTAGATACTTTCATTATGAATAATGTTCGACAGATTGAATACCATGTCATTATAATAGTCAAAATCAAGATATCCATCCTCGTCATCTACTCCGGGATCTGCGAGTGTGTTTATTTCGCGGAAAGTCAGAATCTGGAGAGATGTGGTAACCAACAGCATAGTTAATAATATAGTTCTTATCTTATGTTTCATATTTTTTCTCCATTTGATAATTTTTAGTGATATATTAAATTTACTTATATTTGTTTTTATTTTTTTAAACCAACATTTAAATTTTTTTGACATATTACAAGAATTATTTAACATTTCTGACATATAATGGGAAAATAAAAAACTTTAATAAGACATAAATCTATATAAATATTGAATGGAGTAGAGAGCGGTATACATGGAAAAATCAATTTTAAGAATTTCTGCTGTGTTCTTCTGCTGTTTGTTGGCTCTTCCCAGCATATCGTGTCAGATGAACTCTGCGAATAAAGTAAAGAGCGAATTGAACGTCGATCTTATCTATCCATATCCACACGTATCCCTTGATAATATAACTATAACTGGTGATTTACAATTAAATAAAGAAATGAATGTATCTTCTTTCGTTGCTGATTTTTCTTCGCATCAATGGCCACAACAGGGTTTAAACTGTCAACATGTCGGGAGAAGTCCGTACAGCACGGCAGAGAATCCAGGTATCGAGAAATGGCGATTCGCGGCAACACATAGATGTGACACTTCACCCGTGATTGATGTAGATGGAACCATCTATTTTGGCTCAAATGATCAACGATTGTACGCCATATATCCAAATGGCACCTTGAAATGGAAGTTTAGGACCAATGATTTCTTTGGTGATTACGGAGAGCAACCTGGTATCGCTGCAAATGGTACAATCTTCGCTGCTGGTACTTATGTAAGCCGTCTTTATGCTATCCACCCTAATGGAACCGAATGGTGGCATTGTGAAACACCCAGGATTCGCACATCAATCACCATCTCAGATGATGGAATGCTGTACTACGGTCATTTGCATGGTTTAGACGCACGGTATCCCAATGGCACCTTGAAATGGACCTTCAATTGCGGAGGCGTGCAATCCACACCAGCGGTTGACAGCACGGACATCATCTACTTCGGAGGGATTGACTCCTCCACTATCTACGCCCTGTACCCGAACGGGACCGTCAAATGGAGTTATCCCACAGGCGCCTGGGTGCACGGCTCACCGACCATCGCACCTGACGGGACCATCTACTGCGGCTCAGATGATTACTATCTCTACGCGTTCTACCCTAACGGCACCCTGAGATGGAAAACATACACCGGTTCGGGGATGCGATCCAGCCCATCATTGGATGAGGCGGGAAATCTGTACTTCGGCATGTGGCACAGCAAGATCATGTCCATAACACCGGACGGTGCCATCCGCTGGACGTTCCCATTACCAGATGGTGATCGTGTCTGGGGGTCGACCGCGGCGATCTCCGATGACTGCACCATCTACATCGGCAGTAGTATCAACATGGACATGAACGGCGGAGGAGAGATCATCGCACTTGATCTTGATGGGACGCTGAAATGGCGTAAAACCCTCTGCGACAGCACTCTACGCGCCTCACCGGTGATTTCCGCTGATGGATCCGTCTATATTTGTTCATCTAATGATGGAACCCCCGAGGCGTGGGGGTACCTCCATGCATTCAACACCATGGAAAACAACCAACCCCCTGAAACACCGATTATCAATGGACCGGCAGAGGGGAACATACGAAAAAGCATAAAATACACGTTCAAAGCAAACGATACCGATCACACACCCATTTCCTTTTACATCGACTGGGGAGATGAAACCCACCAGCAGACCATCGACAATGAACCAGGAATCATAATCTCCGTTTATCATACTTGGACGAAAAAAGGCACCTATACCATCAGAGTAAAAGCCATCGATACGTTCGGCCTGGAATCCGACTGGGCGACACTTGCCGTAACAATGCCCTTATCATATGAATTACCCCATTTTCAGTTCTACAAATGGTTGTTCGAACGATTCCCTAATGCATTTCCAATACTACGATATCTTTTTGAGATATAAAATATTAGATAATAATCACTAATAACTTCTAAAATTAGGTTGAGTAAAAAAGAAAAACTTTTAGAGATAATTCAATAAATTTTTCAAAAAATTTATTCTTCTTTCAAAATTTTGATAGTTTTTTTTGCAGTGGTTTTACTTCTATTATTAAATTTCCTTCTTTAATTTCAATGTTCCAATCAAGTTGATCTTGTTCCTTTAATTTAAAGTGACTTACAATTCCTGTTGGAACAGTTGTTCTTAATGAATCGCTTTTTGAAGATGCTTTTGTTAGAGTTGTTATTTCGCCCATTAATATCAATATTAAATAGGTATATTATTATATAACATTTTCTACCTAAATTTATATATAAACTTTTACCTTAAAATTTATATATGTCTAGTATTATACCTAATTGTAGGTAAAATAATGGGTATAATTGCCAAGGGAAGTTTCGAGGCTCTCCCTTGGCAGGAAATGTCGAATGCAGTCAAGCAATCGAATCATCTCCAAAGAAATCATAGAACTGGAGATATATAACACATTCGAGCGATGCAAGCAAGAAAAAGAAATCACGATAGCAGATTATCTCAATCGATTGCACCTACCTTGTTTTAATGATGATTATCGATCAATAAAATTCCCATACGAATCATTATTTAAACTCCTTATTTTCCAGAAACTCAAAGGAATACGATTCCAAACACAACTGGAAAAATACTTACGACTCCACAAACAAGAACTTCACAAACTCAATCTAACATCTATTCCTAATCAACGGACAATCAGCTATTTCATTAACAATATTCTGGACGATGAAACAAAACAGTTGATTGATTTCATCGCTTTGAAAATCGAAGAAGTCTCAAATAAATTCGGAATATTCCTCGATACAAAAATCATACAACCACGGGAACCAAAGAAACAAGCAGAACGAACATTCTACCATAATAAGAACCTGAAAACAAAAGAGATCAGCACCCTTTTCAAGAAGCGGTTCTCATCTGTTATAGAGTTGAACACGAAGAGAAATTCCGTTTACCAAAAAAATGATCTCATCGACCTCATGCTTCATATGTGTAATACGAATGACTTCGCAGAGAACGGAAGCAAGACATTCCAACTACAAAGAACAAAGACCCCAAATGGAGATACACTACTCTATCATTTGAAAGATTATCAGGATATTGACCAGATTAAACGAATGTTTGTCTCTATGTTTGAGATGATTTGGGAGACAGCACGAAAAGCAAACCAATTCCAACGAATCGTAGACTGCTCCATTGATTACACAAGCTGGCATTTCTACGGAGATAAAAACGCTCCTATGGTCACAGAGATGAAACCAGATAGAGGAACAACACATTGTTACAAATTTGCTACCATCACCATATCAGAAAAGAATCAGCGATTTACACTCCTTGCGATACCTGTAGGACCATTTGATAATAAACAAGAAATTCTTAGAACACTCCTTGAATATGCATTGCAACGGGTGAAGATTAGACGATTATATGTTGATCGGGGATTCTTCGATTCAGAGTCTATAGAGTTGTTCAAGTATTATCATCTTAAATTCCTGATGCCATGCACTGCTAATGAGAGAATCAAAAAGATACTTGAGGTTGTACCTTCTCCCACGATAATCAAGGATTACGAGATGAAGAATGCAGTGTTTAACGTCATCGTCGTCAATGATGAGCTTGGTGTCAAAAGAGCATTTGCGACCAACATAGACTTCAATGAAAACGATGTAGGACTCGCAGAACGACTCTTCAATCTCTATAGCAAACGTTGGGGAATCGAAACAAGCTATCGAGTGAAGAAACACTCCTTTAGACCGAAGACTACATCGAAGAATTACTTCATTCGATTGTTTTACTTCATGTTCTCAGTATTGTTATACAACCTTTGGTTACTTGCAGATATCCTCGTATGTCTTGCAGTTTTAGGAGTCTTTAATGGAGACCATATCATTACATCAAAGTATTTCTGTAGTATTCTTGTTATGGTGGATCCTGGAGGTTGACACAATGCCCTCTCTTCCTGTCTTTTATTACAAATTATTAGCGGATGCTTTATTTTTCTCCTGATTTTTCTTTGAAAATACTATTGTTTTTGTCGAAATAAACAAAAGATTCTTCTTCTAACCAGGTATTATCAGCTTGGATCAACCCTCTTTTTAACGGTTTGTTGGTCCTTGGTAGGAACTTTCGGAACTACTGCTTTGACAGTAAGCTTTATATAGAAGTGTTCATATGCTGGTTTTACTTTTAAACAGAATTAAAAGGAGGCAAAAATTATGATGGCTGGAGGACAGCAACCAATTATCATCCTTAAAGAAGGAACTAAGCGAGAAAAAGGAAAAGGCGCACAACTGAACAACATTATGGCAGCACGAGCAATCTCAGACGCAGTAAAATCAACACTCGGCCCAAAAGGAATGGACAAGATGTTAGTTGACTCCATGGGTGATGTCGTCATCACCAACGATGGAGCAACCATCCTGAAGGAAATCGATGTCGAACACCCTGCGGCAAAGATGATTGTCGAAGTCGCCAAATCACAAGATGAAGAATGCGGTGATGGAACAACATCCGCCGTGATTCTCACTGGTGAGTTGTTAAAATACGCTGGAGAACTAATCGAACAGAACATCCACCCAACCGTTATCTGTACCGGTTATAGACTCGCGGCGACAAAAGCAATTGCAGAGCTGAACAAAATGGCGATACCGATAAAACCCGGGGACAAGAAAACACTGAAAAACATCGCGATGACCTCGATGGCAAGCAAAGGCGCAAGCGCAGCAAAAGAACTCCTTGCGGACGTCGTCGTTGACGCAGTTACCAGTGTCGCAGAACAAATCGGTGATAAAACCCTCGTTGATATGGACAACATCCAGATCCAGAAGAAACACGGTGGCAGCATCCCGGACACCAAAATCATAAAAGGAATCATCCTTGACAAAGAACGCGTCCATGAGGGAATGCCACGACACGTAAAGAACGCAAAAATCGCTTTAATAAATGCAGCATTAGAAATTAAGAAAACAGAAGTTGATGCTCGAATTCAAATCCAAGACCCAACCCAACTCCAAGCGTTCCTTGATGAAGAGGAATCCATGCTGCGAAAAATGGTCGAAAAAGTCAAAAAAAGCGGAGCGAACGTTCTGGTCTGTCAGAAAGGCATTGATGACCTTGCACAACACTTCCTCTCCAAAGCAGGCTTTTTTGT
>JAFNFT010000076.1 GCA_017885605.1 Methanobacteriota archaeon
AGATTTACATCATCTTTTCTGCTCATACGTATCATTGATGAAAGGATTGTTGAGAGAGTCAACCATCGTTTCTTGGTACGAAGGTGAAGGTCTTTATCCTATTTTTTCTTTGATGGCGCTGGTCAGTTTCGGGAGCACCTCATACAGGTCACCGACGATCCCGTAGTCCGCTGACTTGAAGATTAATGCCTCGGGGTCCTTGTTGATGGCGACGATGACACCGGAGTCACGCATCCCGGCGATATGCTGGATCTGACCGGAGATGCCACAGGCGATGTACAGCTTGGGTTTGACCTTATGGCCGGATAAGCCGATCCAGTGATCCTCGGAGAGCCATTTGAGGTCAGCTGCGATCGGACGGGAACATCCGACGGTCCTTCCTTTCAGGACGTCCGCTAGGTCGCTGACCAGTTTGATGTCTTCTTTCTTTTTGAATCCTCTGCCGCAGGAGACAATGATCTCTGCATCTTCGACGTTCACTCCTTCGGATTTCATCTCCTGGGTTTTCACTATTTTTGACGGGGAATGCTCTGGTTCGATTTTCTTTTTCACGATCTCTCCCTTGTGATGCTCATTTCTTGGTAGTGGATCGAAGACTTTTGGTTGGATGGTAATTATCTGAGGAGCGGTGGTGAACTCTTCGACGGCGATCGCATTCCCACTATAGACGATCCGTTCCGTGGTGAGTTTCTTGTCGTGAAGAGAGACTTTTAAACAATCCATGACGCAACCAGCATCGAGTTTTGCTGCGAGACGTGCTGCGAGTTCTTTACCGTTTTTATTCGAGCCGATCAGCACAACCTCATTGCCATGGTCCTTCATGATGCTCTGAAGAATGCTGGTGTACTCTTCTGCTTTGAACTGCTGCAAAGAGGTTTCTATGACGATTACGACATCAGCCCCATGCTCAAGGAATTCTTTTGCGAATTCTTCATGCCCGATGGTGACCGCGATCACTTTTTTATGAAGCTCTTTTCCTAGCTCCTGTGCTTTGTTGAGTAATTCCAAGGTGAGTTTTTTATCATCTGAATACACGAGAACCATGGTGTTCACCTCAGCACTCCGACTTTCCCAAGCTCGTCAACGAGTTTTGATATGGATTGATCAAGGTCGTCTTGGTAGATGATATTTTTCCGTTGCATAGGGATCCCTTTGATGTCCATGGTGTGTACCTTTGGCAGTAGTGCTTCTGGAGAAACTCCGGTTAGTGGCCATTCATGGATAGGTTTGCTTGACGAAGAAAGGATCGCCATGAGACTTGGTAAACGTGGTTGATTGCTTTCTTTGGTGACGGTGATAAGCACAGGGAATGGGGATTCCATGCTGACTGCTTTCTCACCAAGGTTTTTTTCTGACAGGACTTTATTGTGATCGACGGTGATGGATTGTGCGTAGGTGATCTGTGGGATGTTAAGCAACCCGGCGATTCGTGGTCCCATTTGACCAGAGAATAGATCAATGGAGGCTTCACCGCAGAGGATGATATCGTAGGAGCCTATTTTCTGTATCGCACCAGCAAGGAGATGCGCGGTCACATGATAATCCGCGTGGTCTGGCGGTGGGACTAATACTCCTTCGTCCGCCCCCATCGCAAGCAGCTCTTTCATGCGTTCTTTCGCATCCGGGGCTCCAACGGTGACCACCGTGATTTTACCACCATGTTTTTCTTTGATCTTGATGGCTTCTTCTAACGCGTTTTTATCCATGTCGCTTATTTTCTGAGGGACACCAACAAGGATCGGTTTCTTTGTTGATGCATCCAGTTTTATTTCTGCGACATCAACAACTTGTTTCGCACAGACGATAAGATTCATTACAACACTCCTTTCTTTTGTTTCTCCAGCTCTCGTAAATCTTTTCTTTTTATTTTCCCGCTCTGTGTCTTTGGTAGCTCGGTGACAAAATCGATCTCCCGCGGGTATTTATAGGGAGCCGCGACCTTTTTTGTATGCTCTTGGATTTCTTTGACCATCTTGTCAGAGGCATTCCTGCTGTCTCGGAGTACGACATAGGCTTTAATGATGGTGCCACGCATTTTATCAGGGCTGGCGACCACCGCACATTCCAGGACCTCAGGATGGGAGATGATCGCTGATTCCACCTCGAAGGGTGAAATCCGATACCCGCTTGCTTTGATGAGATCATCGTTGCGTCCGCTGAACCAATAGTAGCCTTCCTCGTCCTGGTAGAGGACGTCCCCGCTGAGGAACCAATCCCCGCTGAAGCTTTCTTTTGTCTTCTCTGGTTTGTTCCAATATTCTCTGAACAAACCTGGGTCTGTTTTTTTCACAGCCAGCGCACCAGTCTCTCCTTGGGGAACGGGTGTTCCGTTTTCGTCAAGGAGCGCGCAGATATGCCCTGGTTGTGGTTTGCCACAGGACCCTAGTTTAATCTTCATGTCTCGCATGTTGGAGACGTAGACCATCACTTCAGTCATCCCGATCCCATCGTAGGCATCGATTCCGAAGCGTCGTTTCCATTCTTTGATCACCTCAGGGTTGAGTGGTTCACCAGCTGAGATGCAATGACGCAGGGAGGAAAGATCATAGGTTTTTTCCGCGTCCTTTATCGTCAGGAACATGCGGTACGCGGTCGGGACAGAAGCAAGGTTCGTCACCCGGTATTTCTCCAGCAGTTCGAACCAGTGCACCGCGTCGAACTTCCCGTCATAGACCAGGGTAGAGATCCCCCATCGCCAGGTGTAGAGGAACCCGTTCCCCAAAGGATAAATCCAGTTCAGATCACCGGTATGGGCGACCAGGTCAGTCTCTAAGCCGTTCTGCCAGAACAGCACGCTTGGGTCATTGCCTGGAACCCAGCGATGCAGATGCACCGCGCCTTTGGGATTTCCTGTTGTCCCTGAGGTGTAGCAGAAAAACGCGATATCCGTGCTTTTCGTCGGCTCAACCTCCAGATGACGTGATGCTTCTTTCATGAGAGCATCAAAGGAAAGCTCATCAGCTTGTGCGTCGCCGACGACAATGATGTGCTCCAGGGTTTTGCAGTTCTGTTTGATCGCATGGACTTCTTTGACAAATTTCGGAGTGGTGATGACTGCTTTTGCACTGGAATCATTGATCCGATATTCAATCTCATGTTCCCGGAACATGACACTGGAGGGGATAGGCACTGCACCGATTTTCACCCCACCAAGGAACGCTATCTGAAACGCGGGGATGTTCGGCAGCCGGATCAGAAACCGGTCGCCTTTTTTGAAACCCAGTTTTTTCAGAACATTACCGAACTTGTCGGAAAGGTTCTTCAGATCCCAAAACGTGTACCGGGCGGTCTCACCAGCAGCATTCTCCCAGTAGAGTGCCACCTTGTTTTTATTCTTCGAAGCAACGTGTCTATCGACAACATCAGTACCAATGTTATATTTTTTAGGGATATCCCATTTCCACGCTTTATATGTATTTTAGTACTCAAACTAACCATGTTTTCTACTCCTATTTGACGTTAGTATTTGTAAACAGAAATC
>JAFNFT010000077.1 GCA_017885605.1 Methanobacteriota archaeon
CAAAGTGGTATTTATAAGATTTATGCAGGTTCAAATGTCTTTTCGTTGGAACCTCCAGACCGCTAGGATAAAAAACACGATGATCCACGAGACTAACACACCCAAGAGGAGGCCGCTCGAGTACCACGAGGGGTTCGGTATAAAACCAGACCCGGTGCTTGATTGAACCGGGGCGATGGTGATGGTGATCAGCGTTGAATACACCGAGATGGGGTTGAACAGGTTCAGGACAAAGTACCAATCCGGGGCTTTGAGTGTGGATTCCATGGTGATCTGTGTAAAATCGATGGTGGTTGCCAGTAACCCGACAAAGACGATCGGTAGGATGATGTTGAACAGGAACCACAGGAAGATTGCTCCACCCAGTGCTGTTGATCGTTTTGAAAATATGGTGGAGAAGAACAAGGCGACGGTGAGGAACACCAATCCGAAGATCATCGTTAGCCCGATGAAGACGAGATATTCAAGGATGTCCACATTGGAGACATTGAACGCGATGAGGATCCCAGCAAACCCATAGCCGACAAATATCGTGAAGCAGAGCACCGCTCCGAGCCCGAGCCATTTCCCGACCACGATTTCAAAGCGGTTCGCTGATAATGAGAGCAGCGAGCTCATCGAGCCGCGCTCTATTTCTCCGATGATGGCTGCGTATCCGAGCATGAACGCGACAATGGAGATCAAAAAGGACCCAAGCTCGGTCATCCCTGTGATCGTGTTGCCAAGATCCTGCCATCCACTGGTCCCCAGAGACCCGAAATACGAGACGACCAATGTCAGGATCGCAAACATCGCTGCGACAAGGATGATCCATTTGTTCCTGATGTTATCCATGATTTCTTTTTTTGCGATGCTATAGACAACGTTTGTTTGCATGCTTAAGCCTCCGTGTACCGCATGAAGACTTCCTCAAGAGAGGGTTCTTTAGTTTGCAGGTTTTGAATATTGCCCCCAGCGTCGGTGATCGCAAGGATGACTTTTGCTTTCATCGCTCCATCACAGATAATGTCCAGGGTGTTTCCTTTGCTCTGCACCCTTTCAACACCTGGGAGTTTTTTTATCGCATCTTCGATAGACGACGACATTTTATCAACGGTGATCGTCATTTGTGGTTTGAGGTTCAATTTCTTACTTAGTCCCTCCACGCTGTCTTGTGCGACAAGAACTCCTTTGTTGATGATGCCGACGCGATCACAGATCTCTTGGATCTCACCAAGGATATGTGAGGACACAAAGATCGTTGTTCCTTTCTTCTTCATGTCAAGAATCTTATCACGAATCAGGACGACCCCGCGAGGGTCCAGCCCGCCACTTGGCTCATCAAGGATGAGGATCGGCGGATTACCAAGAATAGCCCGTGCCATTCCAAGACGCTGCACCATGCCTTTTGAGAATTTCCCGACCCTTTTTTTCCCTGTTTCCCCAAGGCCAAACTCGTCGATAAGACCGATGCATTCCTCTTTTGACGCATGTTTTATCTCCGCATAAAAACAGAGGTTCTGCAACGCGGTAAGATTATCGTAGAATGCGACTTTTTCAGGCATGTACCCAACATATTTCTTTGCTTCTTTCCCCTGTGTCCGAACGTCAATCCCCTTGATGGTGATAGCTCCAGCGTCTGCATGGATCAGATCAAGCATCGCTTTAATCGTCGTGGTTTTCCCCGCACCATTGGGCCCGAGAAACCCGAAGATTTCCCCTTTGCTAACGCGGAAGGAGACGTTGTTGACCACGGGGACATGGTTGTAGGTTTTTGTAAGACCGCTCACTTCGATGGTTGCGGGTTGCGAACTGAGGGTTTCACTAATTTTTTCGCCAGGAATCCTGTATATTCCTTTTTGATGACACTCTGGGCAGGCCAGTTGGATTTTTTCCCCTGGTTCTCCGGAGATCGTCATCGTGGTTTTACAGGTAGGACATTTCACTGTTTGCGTTACCATAGGCGGTTTGCTCCTCTGCGTTTTTTGGTCGTATATTCTGGGGGGCTATTTAGGTTTATTGGCGTTCTATCGCAAGGTGAAAATCCGGGTCCTCCCGACAAGAGAAATATTTTTATAGGAGTTGTTGTTATTTATATATAGATTAGGAAGGAGGCAAAAAAATATGAACCAAAAGAATATTTTAAAACAAGCTGTTGTTTTGCTCCTTATGGCACTGATGGTTATTTCATCAAGTGTCGTAATAGCAAATACGTCTACGGACTCGTTGACCATTGCTTCTAAGGAAGCAACGATGAAACCAGTTCCGTTAACCAGAGACCTTGTATGGGATAACGTTATGGGCGTAGCTGGATCACGCGGTGGGATCATTGTAGCCACGGTGAGAACCGAAGGGGTCGCCTTCCCTGCCGATGATTTTCAGCTTGCTACAGACCAAACAGTCACTAGCATAGCCTGGCAGGGAGGATATTTCCAATGCCAATTAGCGACCGGACAGCATGATTACAACTGGGACTGGCGTGTTCTCTTCTGGGATGACATCGGCAATGGAAGCTGGCCAGGTACCGTGATTTACAACCAAACTATACCTGACGCATCGATTACACGAAGTTTTTGGTTTAATTACACGCGCCCCGATACCGGAACTACTTATTGGGTTGCCAACTATTCTTGTGAACTCCCAGAACCGATAACATTCACCGCGGACACAAAGTATTGGATCACGATTCAAGCGATTCAAACACCGAATACTTATCCACAAGGTGCCTGGTGCCGACACAATAGTTCACAAAGTCCAATTATCCTTCATGAATCAATGTTTAAAGGGGTATATTGGGGTTACACAAATTGGGCAACGATTATGACATTATTAGTTGCGGGTGGGGATCCTAATCCACTTCCCCATGATCTGAACTTCCAGCTCTTCGGCGGCGGAGTCAGTGATACAACACCACCAGTGACCATCA
>JAFNFT010000078.1 GCA_017885605.1 Methanobacteriota archaeon
TAGCTGTTGTATAAGCGTACTGTGAGTTGTTCACCACGGGGCATCACGACCGATCGGTCAGCGCACCATCCCTGATAGTCTCCATTCGCTACGTCAAAGTCTGGTGGTACATCAGAGAGGTCGATGTCGAAATACGATCCAGCACCATCATAGGCGATCANNGCTTGGTGTGCTGCAGCTGGCGAGTGGTAAGAGGCAGATGGCGAGCAGCAGGAAGGTGGTGGTGTAGAGAACTGGTTTTGTGATGAGGTGGGTGTTCTTTGTCATGAGGGCATTGTTTTTTTTCATTCTTTTCTCCATCCTTTTTTTTTCTGTGGTACTGTGTTGGTTCTTCTGTTATTAAGCTGCTGTTGTACACGTGTTATCCGGTGTCTGTACAGTCGGTATCGGTTCTGTCTAATGTGGTAAAACGAGGGCGGGTGTTGTGTTAGAAAAAAAGCAGGTATTTATCAGTGAGTTTTATATATTAATTTTCGTATTCATGGCTGTTGATTTCATGCGGAAAACATGGTTTGTACTCCCTGGATATTGCGTCGGTCTTGGTGGGCTGTTGTTGATCACGTATCGGACGTTGCTTGCAATAGGTTCTGAGAGTAAAGCAGTCACGGTTTCGGTGAATCGGTTCGGGGAGCAGTATCTAGATCTGGTGGCTCTGGTGTTTCTGTGGGTGGTGTGTCTGGTCGGGCTGTTGTGCCTTTCTTCCCTGGCAGCAGAAATGGAGCGCAGGGAAAGGTCTTTGGCAGAGGAACCACGTGAGGGTTTTGTGATGAAACAGACGTACTCTTCTTGTATTTCAGATTCGTATCGTCAGAATGTTGCGCCGGTCGTGATCCTGGAGTCTCATGAGGGTTTGTACAGCACTGGTGAGACGTTACTATCTGTGGATGATGGATGTGGTTGTTTTTCTGTGTCGGTCGTCGTCCAACAGGAGGGTTTTCAGGGATGAAAAAAATATTTTTCACGAAAAATATAAATACTCGCAAGACAACCACACTACGTTAAGGAAATGTTTCAACAGGTGAGACAATGGTTGAGTTCGTGAAGATTTCGAAGAACGGCAAACTAAAACGAATCAAAGAAGTACCTGACAGGTATCGCGATCAGAAATATGTCTGGGATGAAGACGAATAGTCATCCTTTCTCTTTTTTTGTTTTCTTTTTCTCTCGGTATGATTTTTTCTACACAAATTATTTAATTTTAGTAGATATATCCCCTTGTTGTGGATGGAGTATCAAAATGAGATTCCCCGGAGGGTGGTGTTTTTTCATTTTGGTATTTGGTCACCTCATATTAATTAAGAGTGACGCACAAAGAATACTATAGCATAGAGGGATAGTATTTCCGTGGAGATGGTGAGTCATTGATTACATCACAAACTACCGTAAAAATGAGAGTACAGAAGATATCGCCAAGAGTCTTTCTTGTAGGGAAAGTATGGTTCATCGTGTTTTTTTTAGGTTTCTTCTCATGCATACAGACTGTTCGAGCTGCGGATCCTACACCGGTTAGTATTAGTCCCGCAAGTCAGACAGTTGATACTAGCGATACCTTTTCAATCACGGTTGAATGTCTCCCAGAACAGCCGATCAAGGCGTTTGAGCTGAAACTATCGTTCAACCCGTCGCGTGTTCAGGCGACATCGGTTTCGGAGGGTAGTCTTTTTAATGGGTTTACGACGTTTTTTAATCCTGGTGAAATCGATAATTCTGCTGGTGAGATCATCAATGTGTATAATTTGATCGTCGGCCCAGGGAATGTGAGTGCTGCTGGTAGCCTGGTGACGATTACTTTTACTGCACGATCTACCTCTGGGACCTCGACGTTGAGTCTGTACGATGTGCGATTGACGAATGAATCTGATTATATCGATATTGATGTTACTTCTGGGAGTGTGCAAGTTACTGGCGGAAGCAGTCCTCCTCCTTCTCCCCCCAGTGGGCCACCAGACAATCCTCCCGCTGAGGAAAACACTCCACCCAATCCTCCCGCAAAACCGGTTGGTCCGACGCTGGTCGAGTCAGGGACGGTGTATCAGTATAACAACTCTGCGGTTGACCCAGATGGTGATTCTGTGCGGTTGCGTTTCGACTGGGGTGACGGGTCGCTGAGTGCGTGGTCAGCTCTTGTGGCGTCGAATACCTCGGTGTCCGCGTCGCATGCGTGGACGAATGTCTCGAATTATCCTATCCGGGTGATTGCGCAGGATGCGAGTGGGTCGAACAGCAGCTGGTCTGAGACGCTTACCGTGATGATCTCCCAGATTGAATCAGAAGGGTTTCCGCCGGTTGGATCGTTCCATATTCCCGGGAATGCCTCTGTGAATCATAGCATGGTCTTTGACGCGTCAGGCAGTTATGATCCCGATGGGGCGATCGTGTCCTATGTGTGGGATTTCGGGGATGGCATCACCGGGGTTGGTGAGATCCTGGTTCATACCTATGAATCCCCAGGTGAGTACACCGTGACGTTGACCGTGACCGATAACGCTGGGATGAACTATAGTTCCAGTCAGGTGGTACGGATCACTGATAGCTCTGATGCGTCCACAGGAGCGGGAGCTGGTTTTTTAAAACCGAACGATATCATGATTCTTCTTGTCGCTTTAGGGGTCACCGGGCTTGTCTTGCTGTTTGTCTATCGTTATCGGACCCGGGAAGTATCCCTGGAGAAACAAATTGATGCAAGCAAACAACGATTAGCAATCATGGATCAAGGGACAGCGGATATCGATCAAATCGTTGATGCGCTGTTCGCTGAGGTACAACACCGGAAACAGACCCCCAGAATAGACACGCTCCTCGATGCGTACAACGCCCTGATCATCGGGCGGGTGGAAAAAAACCCTGCGATCGCCATCCCTACCATCAGCATAGATAAGGTAGAGAGCCTCGTGGATCGCCGTATCCACGCAATGATCGTTGAAAAGATTGAAAGACTCTAGCCTCACCTTGTTCATTCCTTTCTTATGTAGCGTTCAAAGGAACCTATCCCCACTTTTGTATTTCATGATACTCTTACGTAGGAGTGTCCTTCGGTTATTCCAAAGATATTGTTTATTTTTAAACATCCATCTTATCAAGGCTGGTGTCTTCCATAAAAATGTTCTCAATGGTGAATATGTTTTTTCGTAGGTCCTCAGAGGTATTTTCGTTGGCTTAAATTGCTCTTTCCAATGGGCGAGTGTCGTTGTTTCTGTCGTACCGAATTCAAAGAATTGATACCCGTTTTCACAGGCGTCCCCGATTGCCTCAGAGAACAGTAACACCGTTGTATAATTTTCACGGGCTGGGGTCGTGTACCCCATTTTTGATGCGTAACAGACTGAGGATCGATAGTAGTAACAGAGGAGAAATGCGATGGGTGTCTCGTTGAGGAACGCAATAAATACTTTTGTGTTCTCTTTGAACGTGGTTAAGCGTAACATGATTTCTTCTTTTGTGGGCGGGGTTTGATCAAATTTCTTGTAGAGTGATAAAACCATGTTGATAACATCATCGTGATACTGTAAATTCGTATCTTCCCTGACATAGACACCCTGTTTTTGTGATTTCCTGACGTGATTCCTCAGATATTTTCCCCAAAGTCCAAACCAAATATCGTTTTCAAACGATGCTGTTAACGCTAAGCGATACGTACAGGGTAATTGTACCTCTGTATACATGCGAGGTTTAAACCCGTTCTTCACGAGCAGTTCCATTGGTTGACTCGTTGCGATATCTTCTAGTGAAAGATTTTCTTTGAGATGGAAGGTGGAACACCCCTTCGAACACTTCTGGTCGATATAACTGAGAAACATCTGTATTGCTTGATCTTTTTCAACTTGCATGAGACTTTTTTTTACAACAAAGCCACCTGATGCCCCATCGGGGAGAGACAGGAGTGTTGATTGCAAAAAACCTTTTATTCTTACGAGGGGAAATATCCCGATAATCTCGTTTGTGTCCGTTTCAAGGAGCAGAGGGATATAGCGCCATTTGTTTCCTTCATAGATGGTCTTCCATTCAAAATAATGAAAGAAGCTACCGCCTTCTGCTTCGACAAAAGCATTCCATCGTTGTTTATCCTGTAGTGTTGCTTCACGGATTTGCATTGGATGCTTGTTATATCGTTTCGTATGTTTTAATTATTTCGAATTACAGAAGGGAAAAAGGCATTTCAAACTGAACATGTGATTTAAGATACGCTCTGGCTCTTTGTTTCCTCAGGACTGAGTTCGTATAGGTAGGTTGTTGTGGCATCAAGGACGTAGAATTGATGACGAGATGGGTTGGAAGTGGTATAATGGAAGAGTGGTTTGTTGAGATCCTCGCTGATTTTTATGATATCTTCGATGGATGAAAATCGTAGGAGATGTTGGAGAACTGCGGGTGGTGGTGTGGTGGTCTTGTGTATCCATTCACCGTTTCTTTTATAGATTTTCTTGATGGTCTTCTCCGTTTCTGATTCTTCTTCGACATCATTTTTTGTAAGGAGAAATATTCCACAAAATATGATACTTACGATAAGAACACTTGCTGTCCCTAGATTTCGATATAAGACGACAGATTGATGATCTATCCGTGTTTGTTGGGTTAGTATACCGGTCTGTCTGCTGCTAAGGTTTTCGGATATTTTAAGGGTTTTTTGGCCAAGGGTCATGGGTAGATCAGTGGAGTATTGTGTATGGATTGTTCCTTGAGTTGTTGTCTGTTGAAGTATGACGTTTGTGTAGAAGATAAGCTTTGGGTTTGATGCGATCATCCCGGTTTCTATGTTGATTTGATTGACTATGTCATCGTAGAAGCTATAGTTGATGGGAAATTCCTGGGTGAAGGTTGTTGTCTTGTTATTGTCAGTAAAAGGTATCTGTTCGAATAGTGGGTATTTTTTTGTCCAGAGATCAGTGTTGATTTCTGCGTACATTGTATAGTTACCTACGATGTTCCCGGTGACATCGCTTTGGTAGGTATAGGTGAGACTCGCGTTGATATTGTCGATGATTTGTTTAAAGTATATTCCTTGGTTGGGGAGTAGGAATGGCATTTCATATAATGTGTTGTTTTTCAGATAGACGAGGTACGTGTAGTCTCCAGTATGTGAGTAGTGGGCGACTGTTATTGTTTCTAGTGTTGTGGGAGGGGTTTGATACGCCATGATGGTTGCAATGAGTGATATGAGAAGAATAATACTGATGACGGTGAGAGTAATGAGTCTGGTCGTCTTTTTGATGATTTTTATTCTTGGTTTGTTTGTGTGATTTTTTTGGATTTTTTTCATCATGGTTGTTTCCTTTTATGTTGGGTCATTCTGGTAATAACCCTAGACTTCGTAGGATGTTTTTGATGAAGATTTGTATCCATCCTAGTTTCGGGATGGTGAAGATGGATTTTCCTAGGATGTCGGTGGCGGGAACAGGGGCTATATCTGGGTCTTTATTTGCGTCTCCTTTGGTGACATACTGGTTTCTTCCTTCATTGATATCGATACGGATGACGCGGTGGAGGATAGTCGCATTGTCTTTATAAAACTGGATGATGTCCCCGGTTTTCACCGTCGCAGTATCAACTTTTTGGATAATGGCGAGATCTCCTACTTCGAGTGCTGGGCTCATGCTTCCGCTGGAGACGACTGTTGGTTTTACTCCTAAGAAGCCGAACGAGAAGAAGATCATGACGACGCTAAAGACTGCGACAGCAGCCCATGCTTGTTCGTTTGCTTTCTTTCGATGGAATCGTTTCTTTCGCTCCGTTGGCTCTCGATTTGATCCTTGCAGTAAGAAAATCCCAATGGTCGGGATAATGGTCCCGATGAGGGATAAGATCGTCCAGTGGGTGTTGGGGAGAATCGGGGAGAACCATTGGAACACAAGCAAGATTCCCATATACGATATTGAAGCGGTAGCCCCACCTATGTAGGCAAGATAAGAGGCGAGGAGATTGATCGCGATGCTGGTAATTAGGATGTATCCTGTGAACTCGAAGAGGGCGCTGGTATCACTGCTCTGAAGCATCCTGAGTTGGTTTGGGGTTATTTGGATAACTACAAAAAAAAGGGTGGTGAGAACGAAGAAGAGGGTGGAATATCGTCTTGAGTGGTCACCTTTTCTAAGAAGGTACGCTCTGCTTACTTCTGTTCCGAGGAGATAGGTGCTGACGAAGAAGATGTTCAGGATAAGAGAAATCGGGGTGAACGAGTAAGGGCTCGTCCCGAAACCTACGAAGACTCCAACTAGGATGAGAACTGCGATTTGGAAACCACCAAGAAGAAGACCTGCATGCACCGGAGAGTTTCCTAGAGCCCATCGTCTCACACGATTGAATTTGAGGATAGACAGACCATCTTTCTGTGCGCACAGAATTGTTAAAAGCGTTAGTAGGATCCATAGCGTTGGACCGATGACATAGGTTCCAATCGTTCCTAGGCTAGGTATGAATATGCTAAGAAGTAGGTAGAGGAGCGCTAGGAATCCTACGATTAAATACCACATAAGTTCTCCTTTATCTTTATGTTATAAAGGTTTCCGTCCCCGTATGGTTCAAGGAGTGTTCTCCCTGTAATCATACATTTTTTTTGTAGAGAAATATAGAGTCCTGCTATTTTATGTTTTCTTTTTTCATTCTCTTGTCTTTGTTTCTTCTAGAATCTTTATCTAGGAGTAAGTAAGGTTTTATTAAAAATTGGTGAGAGCTGAATTGGGTTTTTTTGGTTTTTCCAACTCAGCTCACGTGTTTAGGTTTTATTGTGCTCATAGTAAAGCGTTTTTTGCCATTGGTTTTTATGTATTACACTGATTGAGTTATCGTCCCAGTGAAAGTTGCAGTAAGCCATATGCCAGCGTAAGCGTTACCAACATCTGGATCAAGCATGAATTTAAGACCAGTATCATGCGTTGCTCCTGGTGCCCATACCCAGTCAGGGCCAAGATAAGTACTTGTGAAGTGGAGTGTGATCCATTTCATACCGTAGAATGTCGGTACATAATTACCATTATAAATGGCAACTGCTCCGCTGCTTAATGCTGTTGCCCATGTTCCATCTCCAGTTTGTTGTGCGATTTGCAATGCCCAATAGTACGGAACTCCAGATATTCCATCTAGTGACGCTTGTGTAATCCACAGGTGTTGTGCTAAGACATCGTTATCTTCGCCGATGGTAATTGTGACTATTCCATTAATTGTTCCGGCATTCTTGTAGTAAATATGATATGCGCTTGTTTCCACACCAGGCAGCAGGTTACTAACAGTCATCAATATTACATTACTAGTTGTGTAATCCTGAGTGTCAGAACCTAACTGAAGAATTGGAGCAGAAGCAGTAGAAAATACATTCCCTGAGCTGATCGTTGTACCACTGAAATACGCATAACTTCCTGATGTAATAAAAGCGCCAACAACAAACAGAGACATAATTGCAGTGAGTTGTTTCTTCATAATCCATTTCCTCCTTTTCAGTTACTTCTGCTTTGATTTCTCGTGTAAGGCGGAGTGTAAAGCCGAGTGTCTCCCCCGGATATAATTATCTACTCTGCGGCCTAGATGTTTTTGTACCGAGTTTTTTTCAGGCCACAAGTAAAATACATATCTGTTGTGTCAGATATAAACAGGCGAGAAGATTGTCTCAGGAGACCCTCTCTAGAGAGGATATCCATATTTTACTACATACCATGAGTATCATAGATTCTTTAAAGAGGGGATTGCGACGAAATTATCGATGATTTTTCTCCTAACGATAGGAAGAGACTCTGTTTGTTCATCAGACTCTTCTTATCTTTCAATACGAATCGTTTCTATAGAATTATAGGGTAGAAAAAAATAGAAAAATTTTTATTGGTTATTTCGCTTGTAATAAAACAGTATCGATACTATCCAGGAACTGTTTGCCTTTGTTTGTGATCTTATAGGTGCTTGTACCATTCGCTGTCCCATTATGTGCTTCAAGGAATTTTTTTTCAAGTAAAAAGTTCAGGTACAACACGAACTGTGAATAACATAGATTTGTTTGATACATCAACCAAGTCTTCTTTGTTTCCTCTCGTGCGAGCGAAAGGAGTTCCTCCACTATCTCAAGTTCGCTACGTTTCGTTTCGAAAATCACCTTTACACTCCCCCAATATAATAATTATATATCCATAATATCAATGTATTTAAAAATGTTATGCTTTTTAAATAAAAAGAGGTTTAAATATAAATTGTATAAGATGATTATAGGCAATCTATGGAAGATTACCATTTGTCTATATTACACCATAGACGGACTCGGAGCTACCATAGATAATTGGTTTCGATGATGTATAAATCCATAATTATATGGAGAACGAGGGCTGTGGTACCCATGATCCAGATTGGTCTTCTTTTTGCGTCCAATAAAATAATAGGAATGAGAACTCCAATTGCTATCGGCGTGAGCTGTAGATGGGTGAATGCTTGATAGGGCATAAGTACGGATGCGGGTTCGAGGTGGGTGAGATAATAGAGTCCTAAAAAGAAATCGGGGAGGAGGCTGAACATTATGCAGACTGCCGCGAGAAGGAGGTTCTTTTTCAGTTTCTGATTATCCTTAAAAAAACTTCTGAAGGACACCCTGCCTATCAGATACAAGACAGATCCGGTGATAAGATGGATGATTGCTCCTGGCATCGTTCTCAGTCTATTCGTACAGTATGTTATTATATTTTTCGTCTCATCGTTCTATCTATGCGGTAGTGAATTGTATTATCGCGCCCATGGCTGCTGCCCAGTTGCCTGCGTATGTTCCGCCGTCTCCGTGGAATGATTCTTCGGTGAGGACGAGTTGTACGGTATAGGAACCTGGTGCGAGAGGGACGTTGCCCATTGGAAGACGCTCCCATTCCCCAAAGATATCAACTGTTTGTTCTGGGTAGTTTACATCATAAGCTGGAGATGCTGTGGTTGCGGTAAACGTGGTTGTATTGAGAGGGCCGTCATCAGTGACTCTTGTTCGTTGTGTTGTTTTCCAGAGGACATGGTAGCAACTTCCGGTCTCAAAAAGAACGGTAGCGTCTCCTTGTTCGTCGGTGATGAAGTACTCAAAAAGGAGGTATCCAGTGAATTTATAGTGCAGACCGGTTGGGCTTGTTGCGTCCGTGATGTCTCGTCTTGAAAAATAGAGTAAATCATTTGGGTTTGGTGAGGAGCCATCCCCTTTATCGTTAAGGTTCTGTCCATTGGTCCATGCGGTTCCGTTCCATTCTTCTTGCCACCAGCGTCCTGCCAAACCAATCTGTTCATTTGAGGGGGCCCCTGGGGTTCCAACTAGTTTAAGTTGATAGGCAAAGTTAGGTTTGAGGTTCATGGCTTGGAGGGTTCCAGTGAGGCTAGTTCCTTGGGTGTTGTAGTTGACGCTGACGTTCGCTTGGGTATAATTATAATTATCTCTGTAGGTCGCACTGTAGGGTTGATTGGCGACGTCAAGCCAGCGGTATTCTCCGGTTGGTGAGGTGAGTCCCGAGTCAAGGTCTTCTAAAAAGACGGTGAAATGAGCAGTGATGGTTTTATCTGCATCCATAGTGATTGATGTTGGGTTATCACTGCCGGTATAATCGCCACTCCAATGGCTGAAACTCCATCCTGATTCAGCGGTTGCTGTGAGTTGAACTACTTCATCTGTGTTGTATAGTGTTTTCTCTGGGTCCCTCGCAACCGTTCCCTGCCCATCCACAGACAAGGTTAGGGTGAATTGTCAGGATTCTAGTAATTTGACGTAAGCGTTGTCTGCTTCACCGCTCAAGGCGTTATAATTCTTGAAAGCCGGCCAGATAGTTGTTGCTGTAAAGTATCTATCAGCTGGTTTATTGGTTCCATATGTATCTGTGTTTGTTACAGAACCAGATGCGATAATACTGACTGGATTGCCGCTGCTATCTAATTGTATTAATGTGACATCAATTTTGGCTGAAGTAGCAGTCAATTTAGTTATATTGACTCTTAGTCGGTACCAAGAATTGGCGGCTATCCCTGAGTACGTTGTAATGACTGATTTAATCGAACTACCTCCGCTGTTTTGCCAATAAGTCACAATACCGCCGTCAGGATTATCTAGTTGTACCCCAAAGATATATGTCGAGCTGGTGGTAGTAATGGTAGTCATCCATCCAATACGGTCATCATCAAATGTTCCAGCTGCGCTGCTTTCGAAATCCATTTGGAGATCTACTCCTAAGAAGTTTGGATCATTCCAGTTAAATGGTTGTGCCTCCCAAGTAAATATATTATTTGCTGGTGCCAGACCAACAGATCCTGCGACACCGACGCCTGAAGTGACTAATGGACCACCGCCACCGTCATACCAGTCTGCATGTGCGCCAACGGTTTGACCAAGGGTGAATCCAGTGTTGAAATCTTCTAATATTCCACTAGGTGCTGGCGGTATTTCTGTGAAGGTTGCTGTGATTGTTTTGTCACTGTTCATCGTGATTGTTGTAGTATTATCAGCCCCTGACAGGTCTCCACTCCAACTATCAAATTGCCATCCCGTATCTGGTGTTGCTGTAATAGGTACTATGGTTCCTTCCAGATATTTATTACCTGATAGCGGGTTGACTGTCCCATTTCCAATTATATTTATTGTAAGTGTGTAAAATATATTGATCTCTGTAAATGCTACTATAATGTTTTTATTCGCATCCATAGTTACATTTATTATAGTATTATTACTAGTTACATCTCCTGAATAGTTTAAAAAATTCTCTCCAGTAAATGCAACAGCAGTTAGTTCAACATTAAAATCTTCTAAAAATAGTACTCCATTAGGATCTTTCTGAACATTACCATTACCTATAACATTAACTGTAAGTTCATAAACAACATATTCATGTATTTGGCCATCATCAGGATTATAGTATTTATCTGGTATTCCATCAAAATCATCATCGCTATCATAGACCCATTCATATGTTCCATCATAATCAACATCAATTATATTTATATCTGTTAGAATATCATGATCAGGATCCCAGTATCTCTCAGGAAGACTATCATTATCTATATCTATAAAATGATCAATT
>JAFNFT010000079.1 GCA_017885605.1 Methanobacteriota archaeon
AGGATCAACACTCACCGACAACGTATAGATACATTGAGTAAATGTCGCTGAGACCGCTTTGTTGCCGGTCATAGAGATTGTCGTAGGATTTGTGGATCCTGAGAGATCACCGCCCCATTGGTTAAAAGACCAGCCGGGATCAGGTATAGCGTTGAGTTGGACAATCTGGCTATAGGTGTAGAGAGGTTGATCTGGATCTTGTTCTACAGAGCCTTGTCCATTGATTGATATCGAAAGAGTATAAGTAGGTACTGTCAGCTCGAATATAGTACGTTGGACCGCAGGACCGGTGTCAGCAATAATTGCAATGATATCACCACCGCCAGGGATATAGCTCCCGCCATATGTTATTGCTTCGTTTACCATAGTCCATCCATTCGTTGTGAGCCCCTGATTGCCAAAGTTAAGTATGTAGAGCATCGCATATTCAACCTGGTGCCAATCCGTACCTACTTTATGGTTTAAAATGTAATTCACTTTGCTCCAATTCTGATGGTAGAGATGCGTGGGCAGTGATGTATTATAACTAGAGTAGAGTGTCACTTGATAGGGAGTATTAAGATTAATTGTATGAACACTATCACTACACCAACCTGTGTAATTCCCATTTGAGACTTCATAGCCGGCTGGAACGTTTGAAAGAAGTGTTCGGAAGTAACTGGTCGTTCCACTAAAAACCGTCATTGTCACTTGGCTGGTTGGAAGGTGCACGTTTGGAGGATCATCAGATAAGGGTAAAGGACTATTTTGTGGGGATGTTTTGATAATTGTTTCTTCATATCTATTCAAAAGATTTGTTATCGTTGCTTGTACTGTGTTTTCGATTGTTGCATTTTGTGGTTCTTGAAGCAAGGATGCTTTTCCTATCTGTGAATAAACAGTCGGTATAAAAGCTGCACAAATAAATGCTATTGTTGTTATTGAAGCTATAACTTTTTTTCTATTATTACTTCGCATGTGTTTTTTCCCCCTCTGCATTAATAATTAATTTAATTAATTATAGAGTTCTAATATTAATAGTTTGTATTTAAATATTTCGTTTAAAAAGATATGGAAAGACTTTAATTACGATAATAAGTGAATTGTGGCTATTAGATGATACGTTTTCCGTATAAACTTTTTTTTCCACGCGACAACCTAAAATAGGGATTAATGAATGGTGGTTAGCGAAAAGCAGGGGTAGCCAAGCATGGTCAACGGCGCAAGATTCAGAGTCTTGTCCTGCAGAGGTCCGCGAGTTCAAATCTCGTCCCCTGCATTTTTTTCTCCTTTATTTCCTATTTTTATCTAAACAGTCTAAAAATATACATTTTAAGATTATTTCATCTTTTTTATTTCATTCATATCTTATTTTCACAACTAGAGTAGAATACACAGTATAATGGCAATATTTATATGAGAGAACATGGATATATAGTTAATAATAACAGAAAATATTGGGAGATAAAATTATGAAGAACGACCATAAATTATTGAAAATAGCTGGTGTTTTGCTTCTCTCAGCAGTTATGCTTTTATCAGCATCCGCTGTGACAGCAAATACAGGGGATATTGCAACAAAACATTCAGTACAAAAGATAGGTAATAATATACCTTCAAACCCTTTTAAATCAGTAAGTCGAGGCGATGATATTATCTGGGATATGGTTGCTGATGAATCATGGACCACGTTTGAATATAGAGAAATGGTTTTCGATTTAAGTTCATATGCTGGGCAGACCATACAAATCGCATGGCGTTATGTTGGTATTGATGGAGACAGTTTTGGTCTTGACGATATAAATGTCGACGCAGATTCATCGGCCATATTAACCCAAGGATTTGAAGCTGGGCTCATGCCACCAACTGGATGGACAGTTATTAACACCAATCCGACTCGGAACTGGGATTTAGTCGACGCTGTCACATATCCGGATTTCGTCCACAGTGGAGTTTACGCAGCATGGGTAAATTATGACACCCCAAACCCTTCTGATGAATGGCTGACAACACCAGAAATAGATTTAAGTGGCTTCACAACAGTATCGTTGTCCTTCTGGGCAGAATCTGATACCCAATATCCAACTGCGACTATGGAACTCCATATCCTTTATAGCGGCGGAGGAGATACCACGCCACCGGTGACGACCAGCGTTATCACAGGGACAAACCCCGTGACCATCACCCTGACAGCAACCGATGCTGATTCCGGTGTGAATTACACTACATACAAAATCGATGATGGCTCCTATGCGACCTATACCGGACCTGTTGAAGTCACAGAAGTCGGTGATCATGTCGTCTACTTCTACTCCGTTGACTTTGCCGGCAATGTAGAAACCGAGAAAAGCAAAGCCTTCACCGTCGAAGGACCAACAATCACGATAACGATCAAAGGCGGATTTGGTGTGTCAGCGACTATTAAGAACACAGGGACAACGGATCTGACCGACATCGACTGGACCATCGCACTGGATGGGAAACTGATCTTCGTTGGAAAAGCCAAATCAGGGACTATTGCAGCCCTTGCAGCTGGCGAAGAAGTCATCGTGAAAGACTTCGTGATCGGTTTCGGTAAAACCGGTATCGCGGTCAGTGCAGGAACGGAAGAAGCAACAGCATCCGGAACAGCTCTCCTGTTCTTCGTCATCGGAGTCTAATAGACTCCCACTATTCTTTTTTTTTTATATTAACTCAATATAGAGAAATAATGTATTCATTTTGGGGCAATTGTTATATTTATTTGGAGAAAAATGCTTTAGTACACCCTGAATAATTTTATCAAAAAAAGAATAAAAAGTTATATATAGTATATGGCTTATATTAGAGATTGGGGAAAAAAATTATGAAAAACCAAAAATTTTTGAAAATAGCTGGTGTTTTGCTTCTCTCAGCATTGCTGCTTTTTTCAGCAACCGCTGTGACAGCAAATACAAACACAAACATAAATATCAAAAGCTCTGCCGAAAACTCAAAAGATATTGTATGGATACAATCAACAGAGTCCTCAGCGTCTAGCAGAGATACCACATGGGTACACTATGATGATGGTACCTCTGAAAACGGTCTTGGATTAACCGCTGGCGGAACGATTGATGAATCTATCAAGCTAACACCAACGGAACTAGCCGGCTTAAATGGATATATTACCTCAATTAAAGTCATGCATGGATGTCCTCTCTATCCAGGTTGTCCTGAAACGCCCTACACCGCATGGATCTTTACAAACGCTAACCACCCAACTGGCGATCCATTGGCTGAAGCTACACTTGTTGGTACCGGTACATGCCCAGCAATCGACGACTTTTATTACATCAACCTTACCACCCCTTATGCAGTTGCAGAAACTGATACGGTTTGGGTTGGAGTATCATGGACTCACACTGCTGGTTCATATCCAATGGGTTTTGATACAGGCTCTTGTATTGCTGGTAAAAGCGATTGGCTTTGGGATGCTATTGATGGATGGTTGGAACTTGGAGGAATTGGTTACCCCGGAAACTGGAACCTTTGGGTAGGAATAGGGTCAGGTGGCGCAGATACAACACCACCAGTGACCATCA
>JAFNFT010000080.1 GCA_017885605.1 Methanobacteriota archaeon
TCGAAATGCGGCAATGTCTTTGCTGGTGGGGCGTACCTCCCTACAACTCCATCTGGTGTGACTGCTGAAAAAATCCTCAAAGGACTCCCTGTTGAGACCCCTGTTGAGGAGGAATCCAAGTGACCAGGTATAAATGTGGATTGTGTAAGAAAGCAGTCCAGTTCGATGTGAAGAACATCGGAATGCAATGTCCATACTGCGGAAGCAAGGTATTTTATAAGGAACGACCAACGGTTGCGAAACGCATCAAAAGCGTATGACGAAAAAGGCAACATTCCTTTTTTTCTTTCCATCTGCCAAGGATGCTTCTGTTATCGCTCAGTCGCTTTCTCCGGAGATAAAACATAAGATTCCGAAATCAAATGTCACGTTTTCTGTTGATGCGAAGAATCTCACGATGACGATCGAATCTAAGGATATCAGTTCCCTACGAGCAGCCTGTAACTCGTATCTGAGATGGATCCAGACTGCGTTGTCGGTCAAACAGCTTGTTTAGACCTCGATGGTTTCGGTTCGTCCTGGTCCGATCGAGACAAGACCAATAGGGACGTCAGATTCTTTTTCTATGAACTGAAGGTAAGCTTGTGCTTCTTTCGGGAGGTCAGAGAATAGCGCGGAAGAAGAATCCATAGTCCTCCAACCTTTAAAGGACTTGTAGACTGGTTTGCAGGCTACGACATCTTCGATGCGAGCAGGGAAATAGTCGATTTTCTTTCCGTTGAGTGAATAAGAGGTGCAGACCTTGATTTCTGGTAATCCGTTTAGGACATCAAGTTTGGTGATCGCAAGTTTCGTAATCCCCGAGATGAGACATGAATGTTTCACAACGACAAGGTCAAGCCAACCACAGCGACGTGGTCTGCTTGTCGTCGTCCCGAACTCATGACCAACCTGTTGGAGATGCTCCCCGGTTTTATCAAGAAGCTCGGTAGGCAGTGGTCCTTCACCGACCCGTGTGGTGTACGCTTTTACAATCCCAATGATCTCATCGATGGAGCGTGGCCCAATGCCTGCACCAATAGTTGATCCTCCTGCAATCGTATGCGATGATGTCGTATACGGATAGGTGCCGAACTCCACGTCAAGCATGGTTCCTTGGGCGCCTTCTAAGAGGATATTTTTCTTGTCCTGTATTGCTTTGTTCAGCTCGATATGGGTTGTTGTGATGTATTGTTGTAACCGTTTCCCATACGTACTATAGGTCTCCAGGATTTCTTTTTCATCAAGTTTGCTTTTAATACCGTAAATATCAATCATTTTCTGTTTGAGTGGAAGGATGCGGATAAGCAAACGATGTAAGGTTTCTCTATCTGTCAGGTCACTGGCTCTGATGCCGTTGCGTGCCACCTTATCGCTGTAACAGGGTCCGATGCCGCGTTTCGTTGTCCCTATCTTCTTATCGCCAAGGTGTTGCTCCTCAGCACCATCAAGGATTTTATGATACGGCATGATGATGTTTGCTCGATCACTGATAAGTAGTTTTGGTTGTATACCACGTTTGGTAAGTTCATTTATCTCATTAAATAAAATCTCTGGATCTACGACTACTCCATTTGCAATAATCCCAGTTTTTCTTTGTATTACCCCTGAAGGTATTAAATGAAGTTTGTATACTTCATCTCCTACTTTGATGGTATGACCTGCATTGCTATTGTGAAGTAATATGGGGCTGCTACCTCCAAAAAATGCTTCGTTGTCGCATCCGCATAAATCATAAACATAACCTGAATAGGGTTCTTTTGAAATTTTTATTACCCGTCTCAAATAGAAATTATTTTTTCTTATTCGACCTTTTTTTAAGAATGGATTGCTGGACGCCCCAATTTTGATAGTATATACTTTAGTACGACGTAATATGTGACCTTGTGGTGCTTTTCCTTCTTTTGTAGTTTTTTCAAAAATGGTGCTTTTTATATTGTGAAGATTTAGGAGCCAGTTCAATTGAACAGCTAAGTTTTTTGAGACTGTACTAACTTCCAGTTTCCCCGATTTATGGATGTAGCCATCCCCTGCAACGTAACATTTAAAGAATGTTAAAAATTGATTTTTTGATAACGTGTAGAGAAAATCAGGTAATTTTTTATTTCTTGCATTGGAACCAAATAACTCTTTGAATAAGTATGCAAGGTATTCTTTTGAGTATCGAATGCATGTTTCACTCCTTTCTTGCGGAGGGGAAAATAAATGTGGTTTTGTTTCTTTGAAGAGAGAGCTCATTAATTTTTTTACTGTTTTGATATAGTGTTTTTCTTTTGTGTTGAATGAAAATGTGATATCGTAATCTATTGAGGGAGATTTTCTATATTTCTCATTTCTTTGTCGTGTCCTTATACTCGCATTTCCTTCAGAGAGGTAATAACCGAAAAGTTTCAACAGGTTCTCTGAGATCGGTAACGAATAAATGGTTCCATTTTTTTCAAAGTTTATAGAGTGATTTTCAGTGGTAGAAATATCTGGAAAGAACACGTCTCCCCTGTTATGATTTTTTAACATATTTTTATGAGGGAAACTTACGAGGATATCTCCTTCTTTCAAGTCCGATGTTTTTTTACATGAGAGTTTTCCGTTATGTTTCGTGTAGATGAAAATAGAATGATCTGCGGTTAATGATACGGTCCCACCGTTATATTTCACTTTGAAAACATGATCGGTTTGATGACGGTATATTCCTGATACGTTTGCGAGAGTAAAGTCTGTTATTCCAGGATTTTTTGATATTTTTACACCTATCGTTGATATGTTTTTTATCCCTTTTACTCCTTCTTCATTTTCTTTATAAAAAGGATCAATAAAATCTTTGATCGCTGTCACACCAGATTGTTTGCCATTTTTAATAAATATCGGCGTGTCACCAGTAACACTTCCCCCTTGGAATCGCACAACATAATCCGCGTTTTTAGAATAATAGTCAACAACCTTTCCTTTTCCTTCATCGCCCCATTGCGTCCCGATCACTAACGTTACCGTCATAGACCTTCCCTTTCTCGCAATAGAAAACAGCTACATAAATATAATGACTAACAACAGTCGAGTTGGATTTCAATCGTTGGTGGGTTCTGCAAATTTCTTTTTACAGTACAAAGGCCTGCTGCCTTCACTACCGCTTTTTTATATTTCTCTGGAAACTCACTAGGGACATGAATGTCAATGCGAATGTTCTCCACCAGATGCGTCACTGGATTTCTTTGTATATTTACAGTTAGACTCATCTTCTCCGTCGGAATGTCATTCTTCTTACAAAAACTCAACACATAATACCCTGTACATGTACCAATTGATGCCAAGAACAAATCAAATGGAGCCGGGGCAGTCCCAGAGCCTCCCTCCGCAACTGGTTGATCGGTTTTGATAGTAAAACCACCATAGTGTGCATCAACTTTCTTCCCGCCAGGGAAACGAATCTCCATTTCCATTACCCGTTTTTCCCCCTTCGCATATTTTTAAGGAATGTATCGTTACTGAGATTATCAATTTTTTTAATATTACTCTTTTATTTTCTTGGATATCCTCCTTTTTTTATACTCGTTCAAGAAAGAATATAAATAAGATCAGATATTTGATATTCTGACAACTATGAAAGGGAAAGTAATACTTGTTTTATTTTTCGTTATTCTCGTAGTTGTACCAATAATCTCATTAGGCAAACATATACCAGAGACGAATACCATTCGTCTTGATCCTGGTTGGATTCGAGGGCCGATATGGGGACGTATTAATGGGTATGAATTTCGCGGAACTGACAATGAAACACTCCTGTTTTATGCAAAAAATGTTCATTATTTTGGGATAGGCCATGCCTTTAATTCAGGTTTTTATCCACGACATTGGATCAACGAAGAAATAACAGCTAGCTATAGCTATTTTGATGGGAGCATAACAAAACATTTCATTTTTGGAAAAATCTATGGTCTTCCAAACCAATAATCTTTTGTCTTTTATTATCTGTTCAATCGTTACAAATTTTTTTTATGAGCTTGTGATCTCATCAATCATCGGCAGCAGCTGCTTATCCTTGAACCCCTGCTGCTGAATTGCACTACTTGGACAGGCACTCACACACGTCCCGCATCCTTGGCAGAGGCCCTCGTTGACCTTCGCATGAATCACTTTTTTTCCATTGATTTCTTCCTCGACACGCTCGATCGCATTATATGGGCAGACAGAAATACAAATACTACACCCGCTGCAGAGATCATCGTCCACAAACACGACATTCGGCTCAGCCTTCAGCGTCGGTTTGCACAGGATCGTTGCAGCACGCGCGGCAGCTGCTTGAGCTTGATACATTGACTCGCTGATGAATTTTGGTACATGGCAGTTCCCTGCGACAAACACTCCTCGCGTCGAAAAATCAACAGGCCGGAGCTTCACATGGGCCTCAAGGAAGAACCCATCCTCGTTCAACGGGACCTTCAGTAACTTACCGATAACTGGGTTATCAGGATTCGGCTGGAGTCCTGTCGATAGAATCAGATGATCGGTCGGTATCTTTAACAGTTCCCCTAGCATCGGCTCATAGACCTTTACGACCAGCCCATTCTTCGATTCGAGCTCTGGTTTTTTCTCAGGGTCGTACTGCAGGAACATCACGCCTTTTTCCCGAGCGTCTTTATAGAATTTTTCTTTAAACCCATAGGTCATCAAATCACGATATAGAAGGAACACTTCAGCGCGTGGGTTCAATTCTTTAATCTTCAGAGCGTTTTTTACCGCTTGCATGCAACAGATTCTGCTGCAGTACGGCCGTTTCTCATCACGAGACTCCACGCACTGAATCATCACGAACGTCTCACCATCACGGATATCCTCTTTTTTAAGAACACTAAGATCTTTTTCCAACTCTGACTGTGTTAAAACTCGGGAATCCTTGCTGTACTGATAGGTATGCGGTTTGTATTCATCAGCTCCAATAGCGACAACGATAACACCATGAGAAAACGAAATGGCCTCTGTTGGGGTTTGTATCTCAGATTCGTAGCTACCGACATACCCCTTTAACGATTTCACCTGTGAACTGGTATGAACTTTAATTAAGGGGTGTTTCGAGACCTTCTCGGTCATCTGTTTGATTAATCGTGGGATATCAAGGCCATCAACAGTATAGTACATCTTATGTAAATACCCGCCAAGCTTTGATTCTTTTTCAACCAAGACCGTCTCATATCCTTGATCAGCAAGTGATAACGCTGCTGTCATCCCAGCAATTCCGCCGCCGATTACAAGCGCCTTCTGAAGAACCGGGATTTCAGCTTCCTGGATCGGTTGCAGGAACCGTGTTTTTGCCACGGTCATCGCAATAAGCTGCTTTGCCTTCTCCGTTGCTTTTCTTGGCTCATCCATATGGACCCAGGAGCATTGCTCACGGATATTGGTCATCTCGAGCAAATACGGATTGAGACCAGCATCGCGAAGGCTTTTCTGGAAGAGCGGCTCATGTGTCCGAGGGGTACATGCTGCAACCAGGATACGGTTTAAATCGTATTTCTTGATCGCATCCACGATCTTCTTCTGCGTATCTTCCGAACAGGTGTAGACGTTCGTTTCGACAAACGCGACGTCCGGTAGTGATCTGACATATTCAGCAACCGCAGGGACATCAACATATCCACCGATGTTAATCCCACAATGACAGAGGAACACCCCGATCCGAGGCTTCTCCGCAGAGACGTTCTTCTCCACCGGATACTTCTTTTCCTTCACCAGCGTACCCCGTGAATCTTTTAGCAGTGCAGCAGCATTCGCAGCAGCAGCAGATGCCTGCATCACTGACTCAGGGATCGCCTGAGGTTCCAAGAAAGAACCTGCGACGAAAACCCCTGGTTTGATCACCACAGGATCATCCGGGCTCGTCCGCACATACTTGAACTCATTCGCATCAAACCCAAGAATGTCCATTAACTCGTTCCGTCGTTCACCGGCACCGCACAACCCAACGGAGAGAACCACGAGGTTGTAGGTTTCTTCTTTGAAATCTCCTTTATCATCCTCGTATTTTATAATCAGATCCTTTGTTTTCGGATCTTCAGTAATTTCAGAGATCCGTGACCGGACATAGCGAAGATGATGTTCTTTCTTCGCTCGATTGATGTATTTATCGAAATCCTTCCCGTACGATCGGACATCAATATAGAACACGGTCGGCTCAATATCAGACGCATGCTCCTTTGCGATGATCGCCTCCTTTGCGGTGTACATGCAGCACATCGCAGAGCAGTACTCATGGTTCACGGATGCGTCACGGGAACCGACGCAATGCACCCAAGCTACTTTCGTCGGATGCTTCTGGTCACTAGGTCGCAGGATCTTCCCCTGTGTCGGTCCTGAAGCAGATAAGACCCGTTCGAACTCCACACTCGTGAGCACATTCTTATATTTCTTATAGCCGAACTCCGGTTTTATGACCGGGTCGAATGGTGGGGAACCTGCTGCGATAATCACCGCGCCTACATGAATGGAGAGTTGCTCAGCTTTCTGCTCATGGTTAATCGCACCAGACTTGCACTCTTTAACGCAGCGCATGCAGTCGACACAGCCGCGATGCTTCCCATCTCCTTCTTTATCGATTACGTACGCATTCGGGATTGCCTGTGGAAATGGTTTGTAGATGGCTTTGCGTTTCACTAAGCCGTACTCAAATGCATTAGGGAGGGAAACCGGACAGACAGCTTCACAGCTCCCGCACGAGGTGCATTTCTCCAGGTCGATATACCGTGGTTTCTTCAAAGCTTTCACGGTGAAATTCCCCGGGTTTCCTTCGAGGCCTTCAACCATTGTGTTCGTAAGTATCTCAATGTTTTGGTGACGTGCACAGTCGACAAGCTTCGGTGATAGAATACACATCGAACAATCATTGGTCGGGAAAGTCTTGTCAAGCTGCGCCATGACGCCACCGATGGACGGTGACTTCTCAAGGACATAGACTTTGTACCCCATATCAGCGAGATCCAGAGCTGCCTGTACCCCAGCGATGCCACCACCGATGACCGCAACCGCTCCGATCGTCTCAGATTTTTTTGACATAGGTCTTCTATTTTGATTCTCGAGTATAGCCTTCTTTTATTGCTATGTTTTTAATCGCGCTCATCAACTTCGGGATCTCTACCCCTTGTGGACATTGGGTGAAACACCGATGATGCGACGAGCAAATCTCAACAAACTTATTACAGAACACGGGGTCCTTCATCCCCAGGAGTACGTTCTTGATCACTTTTCGCGGGGAATACAACGCGTCAAGCTCCCGTTCCGGGCAACCTGCGGTACACGTCCCACAGGAGAAGCATTCATAGAGGTCTTTTCCACCTTTGCTTTGTGTGATTTTGTATTTGAAATCCAAGTCAAGGTACTTCTTGGTCTTCGTTCCGGTAGCATCCTCGATATACTCCTCAACAAGTCGAGCATCCCGTACCGCGTTCATGACCTCCTTGACATTGACCTTCTGCGGGCATTTCTCAAGACACCGGAAATGAGCGCTGCATATCCAAAAAAACTCACTGGAAAGCACCTCTTCTTTTAATCCAAGCAACGCCTTCCTAATAAGTACCCGTGCGTTCCACTCTGGTTTAACATCCATTTCAGGACACCGAGCAGTACAGGCACCACAAGCGAAACATTTTAGGATACCCTCCCCGCCCTCCTCTTTTGCAATCTGGAACTTGAAACCAGGGTCAACCGTACGGGAGTCAATCACATCCATGTTACTTTTCTCCTACCTCCAAGAACTCATCTTCTCGATACACGATCATGGGGACCTTCTCTGTCTTGTCTTTCCCGGGGTGATACTCAAATTCCTTCTGTGCGTTCTCTGCTGCGGGGATGAACACCTCCATTAAGGGGATGGTATTTGGGCATGCCTGTTCGCATAACCCGCACTCTACACAGGAAAGAATCATATGGTTCATTCGCCCAAGCTGGAAAAGCAACGCGTCGCTTGGCATTTTAAACAGACCTTTGTTTTCTGCTCTCCTGATGAATTTGTATGCTTCTGCGTCAAAGACCGAGGAGTCGAACAAACATTCCTTGCAGTAACAGATCGGGCAGGCTTGCCGGCAGTTATGACAATTGACGCATTTATCAAAAAACTCAGCGACTTTCTCTATGCCTTTGATTCCTTCTTTTTCTTTGAGGAACATCGCTCGTTTCTTGTCTTTCTCCTCACGTATTTCTTTGACTGCTTTCTCCCGGGCGTTCCCTTCTTTTTCATCCTCAAGAGGCAGGTCCTTTAAGAGATCCTTTCCGATTTCGGAGTGTGCCTCGACAATGATTTCTTTTTCAATATCAGTACCATAGAAGCCAAGGATGATATCTGCGTTTGTGGGAATCGGGTCCTTGCAGACCTTGCATGCGGAGCGGAGGTATTGTTCTGCGTCATTTGTTTTCTTTGTTATAGCATCAATGATAAAATGTGTTGGAGTCTTTTTCTCCGGGAATCCTGCATAGGTGTTTATCGGGAACGTCCCTGGGCAATCAACACCGATAAGCACGATGTTCGTCAGACTTGCTTGATTCAGCTTCACCAGCTCGATGAGCGCGCGGATCTGACACGATCGCAGGACAACCCCGATCGGTTTTGATGGCGGTTGGACCTTGGTTATCTTTGAAACCACTGTGGCTGTTGCAACTGGGAGTACCGGGGCGATAATGTCCGCATGCAGCTTCTTCGGGTCTGCGATCAGCACCGGATATACGACTTTTTTCGAAGGAATACTTTGTGGTACTAGTAATGCCTGGATTTTTCCTGATGACAGGAGATGTCTCAGGAACTCATTGGTTGAGCCGAGCACGTCATTGTCTTTGACTTTGAGTACTTTCTGCGTCATTTTTTTCCTCCATTACAGATTCCAATGTTTCGCGATCGGATTTGGTCCGAGCGTCCGTATCGATTCGGTCATTTCTTTCATTGTATCAGCAAATTTCTGACCTTCGGAAGCTGAGATCCATCGCAGCCACACGCGTTCTTTTTCTAACCCTAACGTACCAAGGATATTCTCAAGTAGCACTATCCGTCGTCGCGCCTTATAGTTCCCATCGATGTAATGGCAATCACCAGGATGGCACCCCCCGACGAACACCCCATCAGCACCCTCAAGCAACGCCCGGAGAATATACATCGAATCAACNNTACTGGATACGGCTGGTCCCGGCAAGGTCGGCTCCTGCGTAACTACACCAGTTGCAGAGGAACCCGACGATCTTTGGTTCGAAGTCTTCCTTCTTATGATCCTTTTTTTCTTCACTCATCTTCTCTTACTCCAAACACGCATCAATCATTGAAACAATCTGACGTTTCGTAAACGTGTTCTGCTGCGACGCCCCACTTGGACAGACAACAGAGCACGCGCCACACCCCTGGCAGAGGATTTCATTGACGATCACGATTTTCTTTTCTTCATCATAGCTGATCGCATCATACGGGCACGCCTCGATGCACAGTTGGCACCCTGCGCAATTCCGGGAGATCACTTTTGCGATGTTCCCAATGGTCTCTAGATACTTCTTTGACAGTATCGTTGCCGCACGAGCCCCTGTTGCTTTTGCCTGCAGGATCGATTCTTCGATGAATCGTGGTGAATGTGCTAGACCGCAGAGGAAAATACCATCAGCGGAAAAATCAATGGGGCGTAGTTTCACATGTGCCTCTGCGTAAAACTCATCATGGTTGAGGGGGACTTTAAGGAGTTGTGCAAGTGGTCTATTATCTTGAGGTACGATCCCTGCACTGAGCACCAATTTATCAGGATGTAGATGCAGCTCTCGACCAAGGATTATTTCCTTGGTTTTTATGAATAATTTCCCATTCTCAACGGTTACTTTCGGTTCTTCTTTCTCATCATAGCGGATGAAAAGGATCCCTTTCTTCCGGGCTTTTTGATAGAGTATATCCTCACGGAATCCATAGGTCCGGATATCCCGATATAAAACATAGACCGATGCATCTGGGTTTATTTCTTTGAACCGCAGAGCGTTTTTCAACGCCTCGGAACAACACACCCGACTGCAATATGGATGATCATCATTTCGCGAACCAACGCATTGGATCATCACAATTTCTTTCAAATCTTTCAGGTAAGGTTTTTCCAAGAAAAGGTCTTTTTCAAACTCCGTCTGTGTCAAGACATCATCACTTTTCTTATACTGATATTCCTTCGGCTGATATGGTACTCCACCGGTCGCAACAATAATCACCCCATGTTGGACAACAATGGGTGTTTTCTCCTTTTTGTGTGATTCGAGTGTCGTTGAGAAGTTTCCGACATACCCAGAAACATGGTTAACGGTGGTGTCGGTAAACACCTGAATATGAGGATGACTTGTGACGTGTTCAATCGTCTGTTTCAGGAGATCCTGGGGTTTTTCCCCACGAGATCCGAGGTAGATGTCTTTGAGATGACCACCAAGTTCCTGTTCTTTTTCAACTAGATAGACCTGGTATCCTTGATCCGCGATGGAGAGGGAGGCTTGCATCCCAGCAATGCCACCACCGATGATCAATGCACTAGAAATCACGGGGATCTGCATATGCTGAACCGGGTATAAATCAGAGGATTTCGCTACGGCCATTCGTACGGCGTCGATTGCTTTTTCTGTTGCGCTCCCTGGGGCATTCTTATGGACCCAAGAGTTCTGATCACGAAGGTTCGCCATCTCAAACAGATGAGGATTCAATCCTACCTGACGGAGCGTGTCCTGGAATAACGGCTCATGCGTGCGAGGGGTGCACGATGCGATGACAACACGGTTGAGATTCAACTCTTTTATCTTTTCCTTGATTTTTTCCTGGGAATCCTGTGAACAGGTGAACAAGTTATCATCTGAGTACATAACGTAAGGCAGTGTCTTTGCAACCTCGACGACTTTTTTGACATCGACGACCCCAGCGATATTGATCCCGCAGTGACAGACAAACACGCCGATCCGGGGAAACTCGGCTTTGATATCGCGCTCGACAGGGTATGTTTTTTCAATGACCTCTGTGCCTCGAGCATCTGCGATGGATTTTGCTGCTTCTGCTGCAGCTGCGGATGCTTGGGTGACACTCTCCGGGATGTCCTTTGGTTCGGTTACCGTCCCTGAGGCGTAAATCCCTTCTCGAGAGGTAGAAACTGGGGTAAACACCTCGGTTTCAATGAATCCATATTCATTGAGATTGATCTCTAATGCTTTGCTCAGATGACCAAGTGAGGCACAGGGTTGTAAACCGACAGAAAGAACCACCATGTCATATGTTTCACTCTGCAGAAGGCCTTTCTCATCGACAGAGCGTATGGTTAATTGCTTCGTTTTCCGATCCTGCTCGATCTTTGGGATGCGGCAGCGTCGATACACGACCCCATATTCATTTTGAGCACGGTCGAAATATTTATCAAAATCTTTTCCAAACGACCGCATGTCCATATAGTAAATATGGGTCTCCACCCCAGGTTCATGTTCCTTTGCGATCACCGCTTCCTTGGTCGCGTACATACAACAGACTGAGGAGCAGTATTTCCGGTCACAGCTTTCATCACGTGAGCCGATACATTGGAGCCAAGCGATCTTTTTCAATGGTTTTCCATCAGAGATGCGTTTGATATGTCCTTTATAGGGTCCTGAGGCGGACAACATCCGTTCAAACTCGATGCTGGTGAGTACGTTCGGGTACACCTGATATCCGTAGCTATCTGCTTTCGGTGGAATATACTCGGCGAACCCTGGTGATACGATCACCGCACCGACGTCGATGGTCTCTGTTGTTTCTTTCATCTGATGGTCGATTGCCCCTGGTCCACAATACAGGACGCATTGCTGGCAGTCGCAGCACCCTGCGCAATTCAGACATCGTTGTGCTTCACGCACGACTTGATCCTTGTTTAATCCCGGGTCAACCTCTGCGAACCCTTTCAGTCGCTCCTCAATGGCGAGTGACGGTGGTTGTTCTCGAGTTTGTGGGATACGTAAAGATTCTTTTGGGATCTGGGCGGTCTTCTGTTCTTTTTTTTCCCGTCCCATGAGTATATCTTCATTATTGAGAAATCGATCAATAGATTCAGCTGCGGCATGACCTGCTCCGATTGCTTCCACGGCTGACGCAGGACCGGTGACAGCGTCACCACCGGCATACACCCCCTCCTGGTCTGTCTGTAATGTGATAGAATCTGCCTGGATAAATCCTGATTTTGATAAGGGAATGTTGTTTTCTTCCATCAGTTTCGTATCAAGCTCTTGACCAATGGCAAAGATCACGTAGTCACAGGGAATATCATATTCGGAATTCGGGACCACAACCGGTCGTCGTCTCCCTGATGAATCCTGCTCACCAAGCTCCATTTTCACGCATTGCAGACAGGTGTCTTTCTCCCTTTTGTATAATTTCGTCGGAGCGTTCAAGAAGTTAAATGTAATACCTTCCTCTTGTGCTTGTTGGATTTCTTCTTTATGAGCCGGCATCTCTTTCAAGGATCGGCGATACAGTACGGTAACGTTCCCACCCAACCGTCTTGCGGTGCGTGCCGAGTCCATCGCGACATTTCCACCGCCGATAACCAAGATGGTTTTCTCATTAAAATAATCAGGTGCAATCATGTTCCTGTTCAGCTGTTTGAGATATTCTACACCTTCTAATACACAAGTATCAGTCCCAGTGCAACATTCAATCCCAGTAGAACGAGTTTTATGGGCTCCGATTGCAAGCAGGATCGCTTTGAATCCTTGTTTTTTGAGGTCAGCGACTGAGAAATCCCTCCCGAGTTTCTGATTGTTTTTTATTTCTATTTGTTGATGTTCACAGAGCGGGTCGATCTCTTTATGCAGATAGTCCTTAGGTAATCGATAGTCAGGGACCCCGTAATGCAGCATGCCACCGGTATATTTCTCAGCTTCGAAGATAACTGGTTTATACCCTTTTTTTGAAAGATCAAAGGCTGCGGTTAACCCCGTAGGGCCAGCGCCGATGATGGCAACTTTTTGACCATTTCCCCGTGTTGTCTCGGTAATCTCTTTGGTCTGTTTTTTTTCTGCTTTTATTTTTTCGTACTCTAAAAGAAGCTCAGGATGGTCATAGATATAATCTGCAATGAACCGTCTGATACGACAAATTGAGATCGGTTCATCGATATCTTTCCTGTTACAGTCTGTTTCACAGGGGTGATAACAGATGCGGCCAAGTGATCCAGGGATCGGGATGGTCTCTTTGATAAGTTCGAACGCCTCTGCGAATTTCTCTTGAGCTGCAAGTGCGACAAACCCATGCGCGTTCAACCCCGCAGGACACGCGATTCTACAGGGAGATGTGCCTTCGTTTTTAGTTATCGCGAAGATATTTGGTATCGCCTGTGGGAATGGTTGATAAATCGCTTTATGCGTCGTCAGCCCCTCATCGAACTCAGAGCGCATGGACACGGGACAGTGGAGGACACAATCACCACACCCGTTACATTTCGAAAGGTCAACAAACCGAGGATATTTTTTTAAGGTGATATGGAAGTTGCCGACCTCACCTGCGACATCGGTGACCTCCGCGTTGGTAATAATGGTGATATTCTGATGTCGTCCGGTGTACACGAGTTTTGGGGCTAGGATGCACATCGCACAGTCGTTTGTTGGGAATGTCTTATCAAGCTGTGTCATCGTTCCCCCGATGGATAACCCGCGGTCTACGATGTACACTTTGAATCCAGCATCGGCGAGATCAAGGGATGATTGGATACCGGAGATGCCTCCGCCGATGACCAGGACTGATCCATGTTTATGGGCAGAGGTGGCCTGATGTTTTTTCTCTTTCGTCATACTCGTAAAACTCACATGATGTCGTCAACCATATTCAGGAGTTGTTTCTTGGTGAAATTTTTATGGATTGACGCGTTACTCGGACAAGCAGCGACACAGCTACCGCAACCAACGCACAGGGCGTCATTCACCTCGGCGATTCTTTTTCTTTTATTCAACGTACGTGCTTCATACGGACAGACTTCCACGCAGATACCACACCCCGTACATGCATCCTCATCTACCATCGCGATTAAGGGATCGATTTCCAGTTCTTCTTGGGATAAAATTATGGCTGCACGTGACGCAGCTGCACTTGCTTGTGAGACGGTGTCTTGGATGTCTTTTGGTGCTTGGCAGCATCCAGCGATGAAAATACCATTCACGAATGTGTCAACCGGTCGGAGTTTCGGGTGAGCTTCAAGGAAGAACCCGTCACCGCTTAACGTTAAATGAAGGAGTCGTGCAAACTCTGTCGCATCGGTCCGGGGCATCATCGCAGGGATAAGAACAACCATATCGGTTTTTATTTCAAACAACTTACTTGTTGTCGTATCAAAGATGTCAATCTTGAGATGATCCTTCATGGTCCGTACCTCGGAGGGACAACCACGGAACATGTTTGTATGAAGACCTCGGACCTTGCGGTAGAATTCTTCATAGCCTTTCCCGAAGGACCGCAGGTCATTGTAACAGAGGTTTATCTCAACGTCCTCACCGAGTTTCTCTCGGAGCAGGTAGACCTGTTTTAACGCGGTCATACACCCGATGCGGCAGCACCAGGTGCATTGGGTCTCATCACGAGAGCCGACACAGAGGATGAAGGTGACACTCTTTGGTTTCTGCTGGTTTGATGGCCGCAGGATTTCTCCTTTGGTTGGTCCGGAGGAGCTGATCAATCGTTCCATTTCTAAGGTGGTGATTACGTCAGGGGAGTGGTCGTACCCGTACTCATAAACCAAGGTGGGATCCATAATATCGTAACCGGTTGCTACGACGATCGCACCGACTTTCCGTTCGATGATTTCTTCTTTTTGATCAAATGTAATCGCATTCTGCGCGCATGCTTTCTTGCAGAGCGGCTCATCCCCGCATTTACCTTTTGTGAGAAACAGACATTTTTTGTCGTCGATGACGTATTTCAAGGGCACTGCCTGGGGGAACGGCATATAGGCTGCGCCTCGCTTCCCCATCCCTTGATTAAATTCACTGACGATTCGGTCTTTGAGACGACAAGCAGCGGCACAATCACCACATCCTGTGCACTTGTCAACATCCACAAACCGTGGTTTCTTTTTTATTTTCACGGTGTAGTTCCCGATGCTTCCTTCGATACTGGCGATCTCTGCGTAACTTAATAGTTCGATGTTCTCATGGTTCGCGACCTCCATCATTTTTGGAGTGAGGATGCAGGAGGAACAATCGAGGGTTGGGAATGTTTTATCCAGCTGCGCCATATGGCCACCGATGCTTGGGTCTCGTTCTACCAGATGGACTTTGAATCCGTCGTTGGCGAGATCCAGGGATGTCTGAATCCCAGCAATACCGCCCCCGATCACCAGTGCCTCCGGTATTACTTTTAATTTTGAGGGTTTCAATGGCTCGAGTGAAAGTGCTTTGGATACGGCGCTTCGAACCAGATATTTCGCTTTCTCTGTTGCTTGCTCTTTGTTGCTATGCGCCCAGGAGCACTGCTCGCGGATATTTGAAATCTCTACCCGATAGGGGTTTACTCCACCGTCATTGGCGATACGCTGGAAGGTATGCTCATGCATCCGTGGTGAGCAGGATGCGATGACCACGCCATCAAGCTTGAATTCCTTGATTGTGTCTTTGATGAGGGTCGCGCCAACGTCAGAACACATGTATTTGTATTCCTTTGCGGCGACGACACCGTTCAGGTGACTGGCGTACTCGGTGAGTGCTTTGACATCGACGTTCTGTGCGATGTTCATACCGCAATGACAGACGAACACGCCGATGCGACGCATTATTTCGCTCCCTCCAACTGGAGTTTCTCGACAGGGCTTAGATTCAGTTCCAATCCGAGTTTCTCCGTAGATATTCCAAATGCGACACCAAGCAACTGAGTGAGGTAGACGACAGGGACATCTAGCTTCGCGGCAACAGTCTCCCCTGCTTTGGTTTGTCTGGAATCGAACATCTTATGGCACCAGGGGCAGACATCAACGAGTCCTTGGATTTGTTGTTCTTGGATCGCTTGGAGTTTCTGCCCTGTTTTTGTCAACGCAGACTCAGGGAGGTTCGCCAGCAAGGGTGCCCCGCAACAATCAAGCTTCTGAGGATAATATACTGGTTCGGCACCGAGTGCTTTGAGTATTGCTTCTATCTTCTGTGGGTTTTCTGAGTCATCTGGTCGACCGATTTCACGGGGACGCAGGATATGACATCCGTAATGTGCAGCGATTTTTAATCCCTGTAATGGTTTTTTCACATGTTCCTTTATCTTTTGGATCCCTATTTCATCATGTAAGAGGTCGACGGTATGCACAATATGTCTCTTCTCTGTGTATGTTAAATCCTCTGCGGCAAGCATTCCGTTGATGCGTTCCTTCATCGCAGGGTTTTTTTCAAGGACATGCTGACATTCCGTGAGTGCGAGATGACACATGGCACAGGGAACAAACATGTCGAGGTGGTGTTTTTGTGCAATCGCAAGGTTCCGCGCAGAAAGATACAATGTGAGCAGTTGATTGACGCTTTTCATGGGTTCTCCGCAGCAGGAAAACCCTTCCACATCGACGAGTTCAACTCCTAGCAGAGGGAGTGTCTCTCTGATTGAAAGCTCATAGGCGTACTGTTCCGTGGGCATCAGACAACCGGGAAATAACGCATATTTCTTCTTCATCGTGTTTATACCTTTTCCATTGCGATTTTCATGATTCCTGCTTGAAACTTCGCGACATCAGTTGGTTTTGAAAGCGGAGGAAGTCCGAGTTCGTCTCGTTTCACTGTTTTGTTTGTTCGAGTCGTGGTTTGTTGGATGTCTTGAATCAAGCCTATGGAGAGTATTGATTGGAGCATGGCTGTGTATTTTCCCGGGATTTGTTTCCCACTGGCTACCGCCATATTTTTTAAAGCAAATAAAATCTCTACGGGGGCGACGCGTTGCGGGCAGCGCTCTCGGCATTTCAGGCAGGTCATGCAGGTCCAGATGACATCAGCGTTTACCAGCTCGTTGAGTAATCCTCTTTTGAGAAGGGCGACGATTTTATGAGGCTCAAGTTCGAGGAGTTTGTGTGCTTCACAGCCGGAGGTGCATTTTGCGCATTGGAAGCAATAGTCTGAGATTTCGTCTTGGAGTTTTGTGAGCCGTTCGTTTAGTTCTTTTTGTAGCTCAGACTGAGGTTCCCCCATAGAAGTCAAGTCGATGATGCTCATTTCTGTCTCACTCTATATATTAAATTAACAATTGTTAACTATATATACTTTTCCGACTTCTTTGTAGAGAGTTTATCCGAATACCATATTTAAAACTATCAATAATTTACTCGGGTTCTTTTCATCATTTCCAAATGCTGTGAATTAATATAGCAAAATGCGATATCTTCGCCGTGGGGGTTTGTCATGAAACAGATCAACGAAAAACAACTACTTGAAAAAGCCAATAGACCAAACAAAGATGCAATGCGATTACACCCATTCTATCATGGAAAAATCGAGGTGATCCCAAAATGCCGAATAAAGGACTTCCAAGATTTCGCAATCTGGTACACCCCTGGGGTCGCAGAACCATGCAAAGAAATCCAAAAACACCCACTCAAAGTCTACGATTATACAAACAAATGGAATACTGTTGCCATCGTCAGCGACGGCACCCGCGTATTAGGCCTTGGTGACATCGGGCCAGAAGCAGGACTGCCAGTCATGGAGGGAAAATCACTCCTCTTCAAATACCTTGGAGGTGTCGATGCTTACCCGATTTGTCTCGACACAAAAAACCCAGATGACATCATCCAAGCAGTCAAATGGCTCAAACCAAGCTTCGGTGGCATCAACCTTGAGGATATCGAAAAACCAAAATGCTTCTACATCCTCAATCGACTCAGAAAAGAAATGGACATCCCGGTCTGGCATGACGACCAGCAGGGAACAGCAACCATCGTCACCGCAGGAGCGATAAACGCATTGAAAATCGTCGGAAAACCACTCGACAACGCACTTGTCTCTATGATCGGGGCAGGCGCAGCAAATATCGCTATCTCACGCGTGCTCATCGCTGCAGGCGTACAACAAAAAAACATCATCATGGCAGACAGCAAAGGCATCTTGCATACTTCTCGAGAAGACCTTGAGAAAGAAAAAGACTACAACCCAGAAAAATGGCAGATGTGTCTCAAATCAAACGCAGAAGGCCGCACGGGAAACCTTGCAGACGCTATAAAAGATACCGATATCTGTATCGCTGCAAGCAAACCAGGTCCTGGGACGATCAAAAAAGAATGGATTACTTCAATGGCAGAGGATTCCATTGTCTTTGCCACGGCAAACCCTGTGCCTGAGATCTGGCCGTGGGAGGCACAAGAAGCAGGAGCCCGAATCATCGCGACAGGGCGATCAGATTTTCCCAACCAAATCAACAACTCCTTAGGATTTCCAGGGATCTTTCGAGGAACACTCGATGTCCGGGCAGAAACTATCACCGATGAAATGTGTATCGCTGCAGCATATGAGCTAGCAAAAACAGCAGAGGATACAGGATTGAGCGATACGTACATTGTTCCGACAATGGACTCCTGGGAAGTCTTCCCCCGTGAGGCGGTCGCGGTCGGCCTCAAAGCGATTTCTCAAGGGATCGCTCGTATTAAACCATCGCGTCAGGACCTCTATGATCAAGCCATGTCCCTTATCAAAAAATCCAGGGACATCACACAATCATTGATGAAACATGGGTTTATTCCGGAAGCCCCTGAGTAATCGTTTTCTGACGTGCACAACGAGAAATGAAAAACCTTAAATGAAAACATCCGTTCACCGTTCTCGAGGCTATCTGATTATCAGAGTGCTTGTCCCTTAGACTTGAAAAGGTGTCTGAGATGAAACAACTTGTAAAAATCATTATAAAAAAAGATTTTTCAACATTTGTAAACGCAGTAATACAAGACGGATCCTACCATGTTGTTGGCGTTCAAGCAAAAGGAAAACGCTATGTCTTTGATACGTTATCAACTGCCGAAGAGTTACACCTTGATTATGATGTAACGATTCTTCCACCGAAGAAATATTTCCTCCCGCAATCTGAAATGCTGTTGAAATTTTCTTTAGAAAAACCTTTCGAAAGAAAAGAAACTCTCACCGACACACCACGGATCATCATCGGAGTCCATCCGTATGATATCATCGCATTAGAACAAACAGATCGACATTACCTCGATCCGCAACAGGATAATTTCTACAAGAAACGCCGAGAGAACACCATCATCATCGGTGTGGATATTCAAAACGTCTCAGAAAGGTCATTCGCGGCCAGCATGAAAACAAATACAACAGACTCAGGGTTCGATTTATTACTCACCGATATTGGAAGTACGTATGCGGTGACCATCGGTTCAGAAAAAGGGAACAATTTACTGAAAAAATATGCAACGGTGCAGGAAGCATCTGCTGCAGATCTCAAAAAGATAAAAACAGTCCGTGACGCTGTACAAAAAAAATATAAACAANNACCTGTTTTTGTTATGATGTTAAAGACGAGGTTTCTTTGAATCTTAAACAGGGAAACCGTACCCGAACATGGGATGGCTGCATGCTGAAGGATTTCACCAAAGTAGGGAGCGGGGAAGTCTTCCGCGATGACGTAAAAGAACGGTACCGTCATCGATTCTTCCGCAAGGGCAATTACTTACCAGAACGCTATGGATTTGTCGCGTGCGTCGGATGTGGCCGATGCGGTAGCGCATGTTTACCTGATATTGCAGATCCTTGCAACCTTATCAACGAGCTTGCTCATTTTACCTCAGAGACGGATACAGGAAGATATTTCATAAAGGAAGAAAACGAGGTGTTGGAAAAAGGGATTATTCATGTTCCGCGTAGTGCGACGATAAAAAAAATAACACCATTTAATGAGGTTGACAGCCTTTTTGAAATCGAACTTGATGATAAAAAACCGTTAGGACATAAACCAGGACAGTTTGTCGAAGTATCAGTTTTTGGGTATGGTGAAGCACCCTTTGGTATCTCTACCTCGCCAGGGAATACCCCTATTTTTGAGATCATGGTTCGACAAGTCGGAAACGTGACAAAAAAATTATGTTCGTTACAACCTGGTGACAAAGTTGGTATTCGCGGGCCGTTAGGAAATGGATTTGACGTAAAATCATTCGAAGGAAAAACACTCCTCTTCACCTCCGGTGGAACCGGTATGGTGCCGATGCGCTCGTTAATTAATCATGTCGTTGATCCAAAACAAAGGAATAAATTCAAGGAAGTCATCATTCTGTACGGTGCGAAACGTCCAAAGGAAATAACATTCATGGATGATGTTGATCGATGGAAAAAAATATACAACGTTCAATGTGAACTGACCGTCGATCGATGTGAACCAAGCGAATGTTGGGGTGGATGCACTGGTCTTATCACCACGTTATTCCCGAAAATACAAGCCGATAAACTTGATTCAAAAAATACGATAGCAGTGGTGATTGGACCACCGGTGATGTATAAATTTGTCATTAAATGTCTACAAACCTTGGGAATTCCTGACGATAACATTTACGTGTCTCTTGAGCGTCGCATGAAATGTGGTGTCGCAAAATGCGGACATTGCCAAATAAATGGGATCTACGTTTGCAAGGAAGGCCCCGTATTTAATTACGGGAAACTTAAACAACTCCCGGAGGCGTTTGAATGAAACAAAAACCACGGGTCGCTGTCTTTGATTTTGCGGATTGCGAAGGATGTGAACTAGAGATTGCTGACCTTGAGGAAGAAGTACTTGATCTTATAGAAATCGTAGATATCGTCTCATTCCGCGAGGTGATGAAAGAACATTCAGATTCGTATGATATCGCAATAGTCGAAGGCTCCATAATGAGACCGATGGATGAGAAACGATTACGTAGCATTCGGAGCCATGCAAAAATCCTCATCGCGCTTGGTGCCTGTGCGACCATGGGCGGGGTAAACAAAATTCGGAACCAATGGATGCCTGATGAAGTAAAAAAAGAGGTCTATGGAACCGCGAATCTAAAAGGAAATGAACTCTTTGATGTGTTCCAAACAAAAGCACTCAACGAGGTTGTACCAGTTGATTATTATATCTATGGTTGTC